>SLDY01000021.1 GCA_007125005.1 Natronohydrobacter sp. | reverse complement strand
GAGCGGTTGACGCAGGGCGGGATGACGGCAATCTCCATCCGGTCCACCTCGCGCTTGTAGATCGCGAGCTTCTCTGTGAGGTGGATATCGCAATTCATCACCCCGGCCATGAATTCGACCGGGTAATTCGCCTTCAGATAGGCCGTCTGATAGCTGACCACGGCATAGGCGGCGGCGTGCGATTTGTTGAAGCCGTAATTGGCGAATTTTTCGAGCAGGTCGAACACCTCGCCCGCCTTCTTCTGATCGACGCCATTGGCAACGGCCCCTTGCACGAATTTGGGTCGCTCCTTGGCCATCTCCTCGGCGATCTTCTTACCCATCGCGCGGCGCAAGAGATCTGCTTGGCCGAGGCTGTAGCCCGCCATGACCTGCGCGATCTGCATCACCTGCTCCTGATAGACGATGATGCCCTGCGTCTCTTCAAGGATATGGTCGATCGAGGGATGGATGGATTCGAGCGGCCTGAGCCCGTTCTTCACCTCGCAATAGGTCGGGATATTCTCCATGGGGCCGGGGCGGTAGAGCGCCACAAGCGCCACGATATCCTCGATACAGGTCGGCTTCATGCGCCTGAGCGCATCCATCATGCCCGAGCTCTCCACCTGAAACACAGCCACAGTGCGCGCGGAGGCGTAGAGCTGATAGGTCTTTTCATCCTCAAGCGGGATCAAGTTGATATCGAGATCGACACCGCGCCGCTTCAGAAGATCGACCGCATTCTGGATAACGGTCAGGGTCTTGAGCCCCAGAAAGTCGAATTTCACCAGCCCCGCTGCTTCCACCCATTTCATGTTGAACTGCGTCGCGGGCATATCCGAGCGCGGGTCGCGATAGAGGGGCACCAATTCATCCAGCGGGCGGTCGCCGATCACGACACCGGCAGCATGGGTGGAGGCATTGCGCAGCAAGCCTTCGAGCTTTTGCGCATGGGTCAGCAGCCGGTCCACGACTTCCTCGGATTTCGCGGCCTCGCGCAGGCGCGGCTCATCGGCCAGCGCCTTTTCGATACTGACAGGTTTCACACCTTCCACCGGGATCAGCTTGGAGAGCTTGTCCACCTGCCCGTAAGGCAATTGCAAAACACGGCCCACATCGCGCACAGCGGCCTTGGAGAGAAGTGCGCCGAAAGTGATGATCTGCCCCACCTTGTCATGGCCATATTTATTCTGTGTATAGCGGATCACCTCTTCGCGCCGGTCCATGCAGAAATCGATATCGAAATCGGGCATCGAGACGCGCTCGGGGTTCAGGAACCGCTCGAAAAGCAGGTTGTAGCGCAAGGGGTCCAGGTCGGTGATCGTGAGCGCATAGGCCACCAGCGAGCCCGCACCAGAGCCGCGACCGGGGCCGACGGGGATGTCATTCTCCTTGGCCCATTTGATGAAATCGGCAACGATCAGAAAATAGCCGGGAAAGCCCATCCCCTCGATGATGCCAAGCTCGAACTCGAGCCGCTTCTCATAGTCTTCGACCGAGGCCGCATGCGGGATCACGGCAAGGCGCTCTTGCAGCCCCGCCTTCGCCTGACGGCGCAATTCCTGCACCTCATCCTCGGCAAATCGCGGCAGGATCGGGGGGCGCTTCTCGGCCTTGTAGGCGCAGCGTTGCGCGATCTCGACCGTGTTTTCCAAAGCCTCGGGCAGATCGGCAAAAAGGGCGGCCATTTCCTCAGGCGATTTCAGGTAATGCTGCGGGGTAAGCCTGCGGCGCGGGGCGGATTGATCGACATAGGCGCCGTCCTTGATGCACAAGAGCGCATCATGAGCCTCATACATCTCAGGCGCGGGGAAATAGGCGTCGTTCGTGGCCACCAGCGGCAAGCGCAGCGCATGCGCCAGCTGAACAAAGGCGCGTTCGGTCGCGCGCTCGGCCTCCATCATCTGCCCATCCTCGCCCGCATGGCGCTGCAACTCGACATAGAGCCGGTCAGGGTAGATCGCTGCGAGCTGATCCATAAGCGCGCGGGCCTTGGGCTTCTGGTTGGTCTGGATCAGCTTGCCGACCGCGCCCTCGGCCCCGCCCGAGAGGCAGATCAGCCCTTCGGAATGCGCCGCGAGTTCTTCAAGCGTGACCTGCGGCACGGGCCTGTCCCTCGGCAGATAGAGGCAGGAATTGAGCTTCATGAGGTTCATGTAGCCGCGCTCGGATTGTGCGAGCAGCACGACCGGCGCGGGCATTCGCAGTTTCTCGCCCGGCGCAGGCGGATCATAGGCAACCGAGATCTGACAGCCAAGGATCGGCTGCACGCCAGAGCTTGCCGCCAGCACCGAAAATTCCAACGCCGCAAACATGTTGTCGCTATCGGTCACGGCAATCGCGGGATAGCCTTTGGCCACGCAGGCCTTGACCAGTTTCTTGAGGGGAATCGCCCCTTCTAGCAGGGAATATTCCGTATGCGCGCGCAGATGGATGAAACGGGGGAGATCTGTCATAATCCGACCATAGTGCCGCCTGCGTGCAGAAGGAAGAGGGCGTGATTATCAATCAGGCAGCGAAGCATTCTCGCCGCCATGGAAATAGTTTTTACTTGTTAAATCCGCTGCAGATGTCTTTGCTGTAACAAATCTGACAACGCTCATGAGGGCGGCTTACAGGGGGATAAACGATGCGCCAGCCATTGCTGCGCCTTGAAGGGCTGACCAAAGCCTATCCCGGCGTTCTGGCCAATGACGATATCTCGTTCGAGATCGGCGAGGGGCAGGTCCATGCGCTTCTGGGCGAGAATGGTGCCGGGAAATCCACGCTGGTCAAGATGATCTATGGCCTGGTCAAGCCCGACAACGGGCAGATGACCCTGCACGGCCAGCCTTTCGCGCCATCCCAACCCTCGGAGGCGCGGCAGAAGGGCGTCGCGATGGTATTTCAGCATTTCAGCCTGTTCGACGCGCTCGACGTGGCCGAGAATGTTGCGTTGGGCATGGAAAACCCCCCGCCCCTGCGCGATCTCGCAAAGCGTATTCGCGATGTCTCGGAAGAATACGGGCTGCCGCTCGATCCAGGTCGGCTGGTGGGAGATCTCTCTGCGGGGGAGCGCCAACGTGTCGAGATCGTGCGCTGTCTGTTGCAAGATCCCAAGCTTCTGATCATGGACGAGCCCACTTCGGTGCTGACCCCGCAAGAAGTGGAGATTCTCTTTCGCACCCTGCGCCAGCTTTCCAGAGAAGGCACTGCGATCCTCTATATCTCGCATAAGCTCGAAGAAATCCGCGCGCTTTGCGATGAAGCGACGATCCTGCGTGGCGGTAAAAAAGTGGCGACATGCGATCCGCGCGAAAAGACTGCGCGCGAATTGGCCGAGTTGATGGTCGGGCAAGTCCTGACCCCGCCAGAGAGGCCCGCGAAGGATACAGGCACAGTTGTGCTTTCGGTCGAGAATCTCTCGCTTAAATCCAACCACCCGTTTGGCACATCGCTGAAGGATATCAGTTTTCAGCTGCATGCGGGCGAGGTTATGGGAATCGCGGGCGTGGCAGGTAATGGACAGGATGAACTCCTGCTCATGCTTTCGGGCGAGTTGGTGTCTCCACGCGACCGGGTCCAGCTCAAAGGCCAGCCTATTGGCCATCTCGGACCTAATGCAAGGCGCAAGCTTGGGCTGGTCGCGGCCCCGGAGGAACGTCTGGGCCATGCTGCCGCACCGGATATGAGCCTGACCTCAAACGCCCTTCTCTCGGCCGTGGGCCGCAAGCGGCTTGCGCGCTCTGGCTTTATTGACTGGCCGACAACCGAAGCCTTCGCGCGTGAAATCATCGAACGCTTCGATGTACGAACACCGGGGCCACATGTGCTGGCGCGCGCGCTTTCGGGCGGCAATCTGCAGAAATTCGTCATCGGGCGCGAGATCGAACTCAACCCCGATGTGATTATCGTCAACCAGCCGACATGGGGTGTTGATGCGTCTGCCGCGGCCTTCATCCGGCAGGCGCTGCTCGATCTGGCCGATAAGGGCGCGGGCGTGCTTGTAATCAGTCAGGATCTCGATGAATTGCTGGAAGTGGCCGACAGTTTTGCAGCACTCAATGAGGGGCGACTGACCAAAGTTCGGCCCGCGAAGGGCCTGACCGTGGAAGAGATCGGTCTGATGATGGGAGGGGCGCA
This sequence comes from Natronohydrobacter sp., assembly GCA_007125005.1. Lineage (GTDB taxonomy): Bacteria > Pseudomonadota > Alphaproteobacteria > Rhodobacterales > Rhodobacteraceae > Roseinatronobacter. The sequence goes on along the minus strand of SLDY01000021.1, from coordinate 37,709 downwards.
TGACATGCATCCGGCGCATGAGGCAGCAGAATGATCCGGCTTGAAAAACGCAAGGAGCCCTCGAAATTCTGGCGCATCGCCAATCCGTTTCTGGCGGTAATTCTGACCATGATCGCAGGCGGCATCATGTTTGCAGCACTGGGCAAGGATCCGGTTGCGGCAATCCGGCTGATCTTTTTCGATCCGATCTTTTCAGAGACCTTCGCCAGCTATTCGCGCCCACAGCTTCTGATCAAATCCGCACCGCTGATCCTGATTGCTGTTGGTCTTGCGGTCGGGTTCAAGGCAAATATCTGGAATATCGGGGCCGAGGGGCAGTATATCATCGGCGCATTGTTTGGCGCAGGCGTGGCGCTTGCCTTTTTCCCGCAACCGGGGTGGTATATTTTCCCGCTCATGATCCTTGCCGGGGCATTTGGCGGGTTTCTCTGGGCCATGATCCCGGCCATCCTCAAGACGCGCTTCAACACCAACGAGATCCTTGTCTCGCTTCTGCTTGTCTATGTTGCCGAACGTCTGCTGGCGGCGATGGCACTGGGGTTGATGCGAAATCCAGATCAACCGGGTTTTCCCGGCTCCCGCGATCTGCGCCGCTACGAGGCCGCGCATAACGCCGAACTCTTTGCGAACACAGGGATTCACTGGGGCGTTGTCGCGGCTCTGATTGCTGTGATCTTCGCATATGTGATGATGACACGGCACATGCTGGGCTTTCATGTTCAGCTTGCCGGTCAGGCGCCGCGCGCAGCCCGTTTCGGGGGCGTATCACCTACGCGGCTTGTCGTGATCTGCCTCGGCATCTCGGGCGCTCTGGCCGGGCTTGCAGGACTGTTCGAGGTCTCTGGCCCAGGTGGGCAGGTGCGCATCGAATTCGCCTCGGGCTATGGCTTCACGGCGATCATCGTGGCCTTTCTCGGACGGCTCAATCCCATCGGAATTCTCCTCGCGGGGCTGTTGTTGGGGCTGACATATATCGGGGGAGAACTCAGCCAGATGATGCTGCAAATCCCCGGCGCAGCGATTCAGGTCTTTCAGGGAATGCTCCTGTTCTTCCTGCTCGCGCTTGATTTCCAGACCAATTACCGCATTCGCCTGACACAGGGAGCACGCGCATGATCCTGGGCTCGATCAATCCAGCCGTCCTTATGGCCGCGCTGATGGTGGCGGCAACGCCGATCCTGCTGGCTGCAATTGGTGAACTGGTTGTCGAAAAGGCAGGCGTGCTCAATCTCGGTGTCGAGGGCATGATGATCATGGGCGCTTGCATCGGCTTTATCGTGGCCGTGAATACCGGCAGCCCCCTGATCGGCTTTGCCGGGGCCGCGCTGGGGGGCATGGCGCTGGCGCTGCTCTTTGCGCTGCTCACGCAAGCATTGATGACCAATCAGGTTGCCTCCGGGCTTGCGCTGACATTGTTCGGCCTTGGGCTGACAGCACTTCTGGGCCAGAGATATGTTGGGGTCACCCCGCCGCGCACCCCCAAACTGGATCTTGGCCCTCTGTCCGAGATCCCGTTTCTGGGGCGGGCGCTCTTCACCCATGATATCGTGGTTTACCTGAGCATCGCACTTGTGGGCGCTGTCTGGTGGTTTCTGAAATATTCACGCGCGGGCATGATCCTGCGTGCCGTGGGTGAAAACCATGATGCGGCCCATGCCCTTGGCTATCATGTCAAGCGCGTGCGTACACTGGCGATCCTATTTGGCGGCGCCTGTGCGGGCTTGGGCGGGGCCTATCTCTCGCTCATCCGCGTACCGCAATGGACTGAAGGTATGACAGTAGGGGCGGGCTGGATCGCGCTGGCGCTGGTTGTTTTTGCAAGCTGGCGGCCATGGCGCGCGCTTGCGGGTGCTTATCTCTTCGGCGGGGTTGTTGTGCTGCAACTGAATCTGCAGGCGGTGGGCGTCAAGATCCCGGTCGAGTACTTGTCAATGTCGCCCTACCTGATAACCATTCTCGTGCTTGTCATAATCTCGTCGGGCAAGGCGCGCGGGTCGCTCAATGCGCCCGGGTCGCTCAACCGGCCTTTCCACGCCTCAAGCTGAGGCTTCACGCTGCCAACAGGGAGATACCCCAAATGAAAAAACTGCTGACAGCCGCTGTGCTGAGTGCTGCACTCGCCACACCGGCGCTGGCCGACACAACCAAGGTCGGCTTCATCTATATCGGCCCGGTCGGTGATTTCGGCTGGACCGCCGGACATGACCGCGCGCGGCGCGAAATGGCCGAGCATTTCGGTGATGCCGTCGAGACCACCATTGTCGAGAATGTCGATTACGGTGCAGATGCCGAGCGCGTCATGACGCAGATGGCGATTTCCGGTACCGATATGATCTTTGCGGCCTCTTTTGGCTATGGCCCGGATGTGAACTCTGTTGCCGGTCGTTTCCCCGATGTCGCCTTCCAGCACGCCACCGGCTATATTCAGGATCATCCGAATATCTCGCTCTATGACGCGCGGTTCTATGAAGGCCGCGCCGTTCTGGGCCATATCGCGGGCAAGATGACCGAGACGAACACAGTCGGATACATCGCCTCATATCCGATCCCGGCCGTGATCGCTGGGATCAATTCTGCCTATCTGCACGCCAAGGCTGTAAATCCTGATATCCAGTTCCGGATCATCTGGACCTATAGCTGGTTTGATCCCGCGCTCGAGGCTGATGCAGCTGAAACGCTGATCGAACAGGGCGCGGATGTCATCATGCAGCACACGGATTCCACAGCGGCAATCCGCGTGGCGGAGGATGCAGGCGTGATGGCTTTTGGCCAGGCCAGCGACATGACGCAATTCGGACCGAATGCGCATCTCACCGCCATCGTCGATAACTGGGCACCCTACTATATTTCCCGCGTTCAGGCAGTAAAGGATGGCACTTGGGAGGCGCAGAATTCATGGCTGGGCTTTGCAGATGGCATCATCGAAATGGCACCGTGGAATGATCGTATGCCCGCTGAGCTTCAGGAAGAGGCCGATGCGCTGGTCGCCGCCATAGCTGCGGGCGAGTATCATCCCTTCACTGGGCCTATCAACCGTCAGGATGGCACGCCTTGGCTCGCTGAAGGCGAAATCGCACCAGATGGTGATCTGGCCACGATGAATTTCTATGTGGAGGGGATCACGGCAGAATTGCCCAACTGATCCAGAACAGGCTTCCGCGCTCTGCCCCCCCCCGGCAAACTCTGCCGGGGGGGTTTTCTTTTGCAGCGTGCGCTGGCTTAGCGCAATCTTCAGGCCATAGAGCTATGTTTCCCGCACCCTTGCCCCCGAACCGCGCTTAAGGGCGAGAGTACGTCGCCGAACAACAAAGGACAGGCCAGATGACCAATCCCTTCGCCAATCGCACCCCGGCACTCAGCGGGCCAGCCACTGATATCATGCCCATAACACCCGCTGACAGCGCAGCATTGGCACATGTCGCGCTCGGCATCTATGTCGAACATGGGGGCAGCCTCTCGCTCGTCACACTGCAGGGGCAGACACGGCACCTGCAAGTGCCAGACAACATGCTCCTGCCCCTCGCCTGTCGCAGCGTGAACGCGACCGGCACCACTGCAAGCGGCATTCACGCCTTGGTGCTTGCATGAGATTTATCGGCGTTCTGCATCAGATCCAGCAATTCAACGCTATGGATGAATTCGACATCCGGCCATCGCGCAAGAATAGCCCGCAGCAGGAATTCCAGCGCCTTGAGGTTGCGATCCCGGTTTGCGGGATCAATGAAGCCGCAAAAATTCACGCGATGGCACGCGATGATGGCCGGATGGCGCTTGCGAAAGGCAGCGCGAATCTGTGCGAGTGCCTGGACTGCGCTTTCCTGCGCAGCGTTCGGGCTGAAAGCCGGTTCGAATGCAACATTGCGCACAAGTTCTCTTTGCCCGAATTGGTTGCGCGCGCCCATCTGACGCTGAAGAAGCTTCAGCGTGCCGTCAGATCCCGGCTCTTGCAGACTGGCAGCTCCCTGAAAAGCTTCAATCCCCGCTCGCGCAACCGGCTTGTTGAAATCTTCGCTCCAGATGCCGTGTGGCGGCGCAAGACAGCGCGCGCGAAATCCAAACTGCGCTTCGAATGCTTCCAACCCTTCAAGCACATGCTGCAAAACCGCCCGCTTCTCTTCCTCGGTACAAAAATATGTTGCGCGAAGATAGGCATTCGGCCCTGCGCGCGGCCCTTTCGGGATACAGCCGGGCATCCGGTTGCCAAAGGCGAATTTCACATCCGGATCGAGCGCCTGCAACCTGTTCATGAACAGCGCCACATTGAGATGCTCACGGCCATGAAATTGCGGATAAATCAGGCGCTCTTGCATCGCCCGCTGCCAAAGTTCCAGCGCGCGGCCATGGCGCGGATAGCGCGCGAATGTTTGTGACAACGGCTCCCAATGATACTTGGCGCAGCGATCTGCCGCGATTGCATCGAAATTGGGGTTGCCGGTAACAGTGTTGACAGTGATCACGGGTGCTCGTCCCCTCCTGTCACGAAACGCGCCCAGAAGCCCGAAAAGCAACTCAAGATCGTCTTCGCTCAGCAGCGAGTCGTAGCGCTCGAAAATCTGCTGATCAACTTCGTAGCCTGCTTTAAGGCAACGCTCATAAACGGCGCGCGACGGCATTCGGATACTGCCCCAGCCATCGCTCTCGATAACCACAAGTTTGCGCCGCGCGTAACAGCCAGTCTGGCTGTGCCGCGACAAGCCAATGTATTTCCGCAATAAACTCACGCGCGGGTAGAGAAAAGGCGCATGCAGACTATCCGACATATCTGTTTCATAATCGCTCGTATACGCAAAAAATCAGCGGCAAGGTTCAGAGATGAGATTCTCTACCCTTCCGCTATACAGATCAAATGCTTCTACTCTTGGTTGTAATTCCTGTCCAGTTCCATGCTTGTTTTCGCACCCTTAAGGGCATGATCTTAAGGCCCCTGCCCTTGCCGCGTTAGTGTCGTGTCGCTACCTAAAGCTGGAAGACATGAGCCCGGTACAGAGACCATGAAAGGCATTTTCGAGATGAGAGAACAAATACCTGCTCCACGCATGATTGCCATCAGCAGTGGCAAAGGGGGCGTGGGCAAATCATCCGTAACAGCCAATATCGGGGTTGCCATGGTCGAGGCCGGGTTGAAAGTCGGCATTGTCGATGCCGATATCTACGGCCCCTCCATTCCCGGCATTCTGGGCGTTGCCGCAAAAAAGCCCTCCATGACCCCAGAAGGCATGATCATTCCCGCAGAAGCGCACGGGATCAAGGTCATCTCCATGGCGATGCTGACCGACGATGACAGCCCCGCGATTCTGCGCGGGCCGATGGTAACCAAATACCTGCAATCCTTCGTTCGCCAAGTGGATTGGGGCGCGCTTGATGTGTTGCTGCTGGATCTCCCCCCCGGAACCGGGGATATCCAGCTTACACTTGCGCAGGCTTTCCCGCTGAGCGGCGCGGTTGTTGTCAGCACGCCACAGGACGTAAGCCTTAAGATTGCGCGGCGCGGGCTTCGGATGATGGAGCAGGTAAAAGTCCCGATTCTGGGTGTGGTGGAGAATATGAGCGGGTTTACCTGCCCCTCATGCGGCACGGTAACCCATATCTTCGATCAAGGCGGGGGGGAGGCGATTGCACGCGAGCTTGGCGTTTCCTTTCTTGGCAAGGTGCCACTTGATCCGGCGGTCGTGGATGCGGGCGATAGTGGTGTGCCCCTGATCAAGGCTGCGCCCTCAAGCCCTGCTGCTGCGGCCTATCGCCAGATCGCAGCCATGCTTTCGGGGGTCGATTCGGGTGCAGTTGGCATCTCTGTGCCCTTTAGCTGGACAGTGTCTGATCATGCCAGCAAACCGCGATCGGGCGCGGTGCAAAACGGCGGCGCGGCAGAGCGGCTCGTTGCGCTGGATCACAACATGGGCAATCTGCATCTGACATGGGCCGATGGCATGGCGCAGATCCTCGGAGCACGAGATCTCCGTATCCTCTGCCGCTGCGCCAAATGTCGCGATGAGGTGACAGGGGCGCGGCTGCTCGATCCTGACAGCGTGCCCCTCGATATCGACCTCACGCGCATCTGGAGCGTCGGGAATTACGCCTTGGGCCTTGCGTTCAGCGATGGGCATGACACCGGGATTTACACCTTCACATCGTTGCGCACAATGAACAGCACAGAGATCGAAGATGTCTGAGCAACAGCGCAGGCGCATTCGCGCGCAGCCATCCGGGCAGGACAGGAATGCAATGGCCTTCATCCTGGATGCGCCTGTGCAGGACAAAGCCAGTGCAAAGCTGGAGCGCAGCGACCGCGCGCCGCTGGCGCAAGCGTTGTTCGCTATCGAGGGGGTCGCACGGGTCGAAGTGGCGGATGCGACCATCTGGATCGTCAAGACCCCCGAAAGCGACTGGACGGCCCTGAAACCCGCCATAGCGGCTTCGATCCGGGCGGTACTCGCCGAAACCGCCACCCCTCTCGGCCAGATGGGCAACGCGCAAGACGCTGATCCTGATGTGGTTCTTCTGCGCAAGGTTGGCGAATTGCTGGAACGTGAGGTGAACCCGACTGTTGCCGCACATGGCGGTCATATCGCAGCAGAGAAAGTCTCGGAGGGGATCGTCTTTCTACGCATGTCTGGCGGCTGTCAGGGCTGCGCTGCGTCTGCGGCTACCTTGCGCCAAGGCGTTGAGCGGATGCTGCGCGCGGCGTTGCCGCAGATCAGCCAAATCCGCGACGTGACCGATCACGCAGCGGGGACGCGCCCTTATTTCAGTGCACGCGAAGGCACCTCTCCGCTGCTTGACCGACCGCTTCCCCCCGGCGCAGTGACGTGGCAGGGAGGACAAATACTCGTCGATCCCGAATATCTCGCGCCGCGACTGGGGCTCACTGCACAGACCCTTCGTGCAGGCTTGCACACTGGCGATATTGTCAGCGTTACCGAAAGCGGTGCGGGCGCGGATGCTGGCAAGACCCGGATCATCCTGCGCAGCCCGACGCGCGCATGGGCGGCAGAAATTGACGCCGATGGGCGCGCGCGCGAGGTGCCCCCGCCGCGCGTCACTCAAGATGCTTCTGCGAACGAGCGCGCGCTGGCCGCGCGTGTGCGCGCTCATCTGCAGGCCCTGCCCGAAAATTCACCAACAGTTACCTATGGCGCAATCGCACGCGCACTCGGGCTCTGGGTGCCGGGCTCGATCCGCAAAGTGACGCGCGCGCTTGAGGTCACCATGCGGGAGGATGCAGAGGCACAACGCCCCTTCATTGCGGCCCGCGCCGTCAGCAAACGGCAAGCCGGGCTACCCGCCGAAGGATTCTTTGCGTTGGCCCGCACCCTCTCGCGAGGCCCGGAACCAGCAGAAAGCGCAAAGGATTTTCACGCCCGCGAGTTGCGCCGTTTGTCACAAGTCTCTGCCAAAACAGGTGTGGAACTATCCTGAACCCGCCGCGCTCATCTGGAAGATTGTCTCGGGTTGCCTGCTTCTGTTAAGCTGGCCTTACAGCTTGCTCCTTACAGCACATCAGCCGGAGAATTGCATGCCCCTAGCCAAGACAAACATGGATCAGGACGCCTTTCGCGGGCTGCTGGAGGAAGACGAGGCGGAGATGAGCGTGGTTTTCTCAGATCCGTACCGACCTGACAATCCGATGATCTATGTCAGCGACGAATTTGAGAGGCAGACGGGCTATAGCCCGGACGAAGCAATCGGGCGCAATTGCCGGTTTTTGCAAGGCCCGGATACCAGCCCCAGCGCGATCAAGGCCATCAGCCTTGCCTTGCGTGCACAGACCCGTTTTACCATTGATATCCTGAATTATCGCAAGGATGGCACGGCTTTTGTGAACCGGCTGCGGATACGCCCGATCTATGACGCCGAAGGCCGTTTGCTGTTTTTCGCCGGCGCGCAAAACCCTGTCTGAACGGATCGTCTGCAGGCGCATGATCTGCCTTGCCATCGAGGGGAATTTTGCCGGATTCGATCTGATCATGGAAAAATCATGTGTTTTCAAGTAGGCTACCTCCCGAAAACAGGGAAAGGAGGCTACATGTCACAGATGGCAGCATGTCGCGCGGGGGCACTGATCGGCACATTAGCACTGTCAACGCCTGTCATGGCGGATATCGATGGCGCTTACGATCACCCCGATATCGAACGCGTTGCAGGATCGCATATCGTCTATTTCGACCGCACTGAATTTGACCGGATCACGATTCCCGTCGGCCCCTATGCGGGCGATGAGTTCGAGACGGCGGAGACTTTGGAAGGCGAAGTGATCAAGCTGAGTTATCTGTTTGAAAACCCTGATATCTCGACCCTACAGATCAAACGCAACTATATGGATGCACTCGAGACACGGGGCTTCGAGATCCTCTATGCGGAGTCGCATGACGCTTTGGGCAGTGGGGCCGGGCGCGGTTTTTACAACGCTGCAGGTATCTTCAGCCGCAGCGCCCGCGATTGCTGCCGTCTGGCCACGCGGTCCTCAAACCGGGATCTGCGCTATATCGCTGCGCGTTCGGCGGATGGAAGCGTTCTGGCTGGCATTGCCACCTTCAACGAACGGCGCGATCCCGGCCCTGCGGTGGAAATCGCTGTCGTGACCTCTGCTGAAATGGATACCGAGATGGACCATCAGCCCTTGACCGCTGGCGAAATGGAAGCGGGGTTGATTGATGACGGGCGCGTGGCAGTGCAGGATATCCTGTTCGAGTTTGATTCTGCGCGTATCCTGCCTGAATCCTCCGAAGCGCTCGCGACGGTGGCCCAGTTGATGGGCGATGCACCCGATATCGCGCTACTGGTTGTGGGCCATACTGATAATTCCGGGGGCTATGATTATAACCTGAGCCTCTCGATGGCCCGCGCAGAAGCTGTGGTGGATTATCTGACACAGCAGCATGATGTAACCTCAGAGCGCTTGCAGGCGGCGGGCGCGGGGATGATGGCCCCGATCGCCACGAACCGCACCGATCAGGGCCGCACACTGAACCGCCGGGTCGAACTCGTGGAGATGCAGCGATAAAGCGCAACCACATCGCGGGAAGGCAGTTGCCGCCAGTCGATCCTGCGCGGCGCAATGCGCTCAGATAATCCCGCCCTCGGGCAGAAAGCGCTGTGTAAGCACAGTTTCCTGCAAGCGCATCAAGCGATGCGCGTTCTTCATGTGCTCGTGCAGAATGCGTCGCGCGGCAACTGGATCGCCCTCACGCAAAGCCTGTAGCAGACGCGCCTGATAATCGAGCCCCGAAGCCCATAATTCGCGATTTGGCAGGCTATAGAGACCGCGCGACACTGTGATATCGGAAAGCATATTCGCAGTGAAGCGGATCAGGAAGCGCAGGAGCGGATTACCTGACATCTCGGCTAGCAACGCGTGAAAGCGCAGCGAGGCGATGTGCTGCTCGCGCTCTTCTTCTACTGTGCGCGCGGGCTCTGCATAACAGGTCATCACCGCTTCCAGCGCGGCGAGCTGTGCCTCGCTGAGCGTCCCGGCCAGCGAAGCTGCCAGTTCTGGCTCCAGCACGATGCGAATCTGATAGATATCGTCGATGGTAAGATGCTGAAAGTAGAAGTAATTGCCCAGAAGTGCAGTTGCACGCTCTTCCGAGACCTGATGCACGAAAACCCCACCCCCTGGCCCGGTGCGGGATTTCACCAGACCTTGCGCCTCCAGAATCCGGATCGCCTCGCGGATAGTGCCCTTGGCCATGCCGAAGCGTTCGATCAATTCCGTCTCCGATGGCAAGCGATCTCCGGGCCGCCAGCCATTGGCCATGACCCATGATTTGATCGCTTCGGCCACCTGTTGCGGACGTGACAGGCGATCAGGGCTCGAGCGGATGGTGGCAGGCGGCAAACTGGTCTCCCTCGATCTTGCGCAATGCAGGCACCTCGCGCCGACACAGGTCCGAGGCACGCGGGCAGCGCCCGGCAAAGGCGCAGCCCGGAGGCGGGTTCAGCGGGTCGGGCAACTCGCCCGACTGCGCCCCGCCTAGTGGACGGCCCACGACCGGCGCAGACTCCGCCAAAAGCCTCGTATAGGGATGGCGCGGCGCTGCAAAGACCTTTTCCGCAGGCCCGGTTTCCACCACCGAGCCGAAATAGAGCACGGCAATGCGGTCGCTCACTGCCTCGACCACGGCCAGATCATGGCTGATGAAGAGATAGGTCAGGTTGAACTCGGCCTTGAGGTCCGCCAGCAAGTTCAGAACCTGCGCCTGCACCGAGACATCCAGCGCCGAGACCGGCTCGTCAAGGATCAGGATACGCGGGCTCGCAGCCAGTGCGCGGGCAATCCCTATGCGCTGCGCCTGCCCCCCCGAGAATTCATGCGGATAACGGGTCAGGAATTCGGGGCGCAGATTAACCGCCTCGAAAAGCTCCGCTATGCGATCGTCCAGAGCCTGACCGCGCATCCCATGCAACAGGCGCAGCGGCACTTCCATGATCTGCCGGATCGTCTTGCGCGGGTTCAGGCTGGAAACCGGGTCTTGGAACACATACTGGATCAGCCGCCCGAAGGCTGCCGGATCGGCACGATCCAGCGCGCGGCCTTCGATTTCAATGCTGCCCGATGTAGGCGGTTCCAGCCCCACAAGCATCCGGGCCAGCGTGGATTTCCCGCAGCCCGATTCGCCCACGATGCCCAGCGTCTCGCCCGTCTGCACATCGAGAGACACAGGATGCACAGCATGGACCTGCGCGCGCGGCGGGCCGATCAGGCGCTTGCCGATATCGAATGTCTTGGCTAGATCCGTGGTTTTCAGCGCCAGCGTCATGGGGCCACCTCCGGGTAGAGGCAACGCACTTTGCGGGTCTCGCCCTTAAGCTCGATTTCACCGCGCCGGCAGGCATCCTGCGCCTTGTCACAACGGGGCGCGAAGGCGCAGCCCTCGGGCAGTTGATCGACCGCAGGCGGCAGGCCCGGTATCGCTGCGAGAATGCGCCGCCCGCCCCCCAGTTCCGGCACGCAGGCGATCAGGCGCTTGGTATAGGGATGCGCCGGGCCCTCCAGCACATCCTGCGTCGGCCCGGTCTCGACGATCCGCCCGCCATACATCACCGCCACCCGATCACATAGCTGGCCCACGACGCCGAAATCATGCGTGATGAACAGGATCGCCAGCCCCCGACGCTGGCGCAATTCGTCCAGCAGCGCGAGGATCTGCGCCTGCACGGTCACATCCAGCGCTGTGGTCGGCTCATCGGCGATGATGATATCAGGATCATTTGCCAGCGCCATGGCGATACCAACCCGCTGTCGCATCCCGCCCGAAAGCTCATGCGGATAGGCGCGGACTCGTGCGGCGGCATTGGGAATGCGCACATCCTCCAGCAGCTTGACCGCGCGTTTATGCGCCTCCCCATGGCTGACAGGTTCATGCACGCGGATCGCCTCGATCAACTGATCGCCGATCCGATAGAGCGGGTGCAGGGTCGAGAGCGGATCCTGAAAGATATAGGCGACCTTGCGGCCCCTGAGCGAGCGCAGCAACTCATAGGGCGCGCCGATCAGATCCTTGCCTTCCAGCCGCACAGCCCCCCCGGTGATCACCCCCGGCGGCGAGGCCACCAGCCCCATCACAGACAACGCCGTGACCGATTTGCCCGAGCCGCTTTCGCCGATAAGCCCCAGACATTCCCCCGGTTGCAGGTCCAGCGAGACCTTGTTCACCGCCTTGTAGATGCGACGGCCCACCTGAAATTGCGTCTCCAGCGCGTCGATCCGCAAGAACCCCTCGCCCTGCGCTGCGGGCACCTCGCGGCGCTCCACCCGCGTCGCCGCCATGGGCCGCGCCAGCGCGCCCGAGCGCAGCCGGGGGTCCAGCGCATCGCGGATACCATCGCCCAGCAGATTGACCGACATCACGATCAGCAGGATCATCACCCCCGGCACGATCGATGTATGCGGCGCAGTGATCAGCGCCGAGCGCGCCTCGCCCAGCATCGAGCCCAGATCGGCCTGCGGTGGCTGGCTGCCAAGCCCGAGAAAGGAGAGCCCCGCAGTTTCGAGGATCATCCAGCCGATAGTGGTGGACATGGCGATCACTACCACCGGCACGATATTGGGCACGACCTCGGTCAGTAGAATGCGCGTATGCCCCATCCCCGCCAGCCGGGCGGCATCGATGAATTCGCGATGCGCGATGCCCACGGTCACGCCGCGAATATTCCGCGCGAAGAAGGGGATATTAACCACCGCCACGGCGATCAGCGCGTTCAGCAGCCCCGGTCCCAGCACGGCGACAATGGCAAGCGCGAGCAGGATATAGGGAAAGGCCATCAGCATATCGATGCCGCGCATGGTGACATTGTCGGTGCGCCCCCCGAAATATCCCGCAATCACCCCGATGGCCGCCCCCGCAAGCCCCGCGATCAGTGCCGCCGCAAAGCCTACCGCCAGCGAAAGCCGCGTCCCCCACAAGAGCCGCGACAGCAGGTCGCGCCCAAGATGATCCGTGCCCAGCAAATGCCCATCAGACAGAGGCCGCAGATAGCGATTTGCGGTATTGGTTTCATTCGGCGGGTGCAGCGGCAGGATCGGTGTCAGCAATGCCAGCAGCACGATCACTCCCAGCACCACCGCGCCGAACCCCGCCAGCCGGTTGCGGAACAGCAACTTCAGGAAAAGGCTCATGTCTTGATCCTCGGATCAAGCCAGGCCTGCGCCACATCCACCACGATGTTAAAGCCAACATAGCAGGCCGCGATAAACACGACACCGCCCTGAACCAGCAGGATATCGCGCTTCAGGATGGCATCAACCAGCATCCGCCCCACACCGGGCCACTGGAACACCATCTCGATATAGACCGCACCCGAGAGCACGAACCCCGCCTGAATCCCAAGCACCGGGATGATGCTCACCATTGCCGCGCGCAGCGCATGGCCCCAGATCACGCGCCGCTCATGCACGCCCTTGGCACGCGCCGTGCGGATGAAATCCTGCCGCAGCACTTCCAGCATGGCCCCGCGCGAGAGCCGCGCCACCACGCCTGTAGCGACCACCGAAAGCGCAATCGCAGGCATGGTCAGGTGCCGGATCAGATCGGGCAGATCACCTCCGCCCCAGATCGAATACATCCCCGAGACCGGGAACCAGCGCAACTGCACGGCAAAGATCAGGATCATCATCATGCCCAGAAAGAAGGAGGGCACTGAAATCCCGAGGATCACGACAAAGGTGATCGCCTTGTCAGCAAAGCCATATTGCCGCGCCGCCGAGATCGTCCCGGCGATCACGCCCAGTAAAGCGCAAAGCACAAAGGCCGTCCCGGCCAGAATCAGCGTGGCCGAGAACCGGTCAAGGATTTCATCCAGAACAGGCCGATTCAGCGCGAAAGAGCGCCCGAAATCGCCCTGCAGCATGTTGCCCAGCCATATGAAATATTGCCGCCACAAGGGCTCGTCGAGGCCGAGGAACCGGTTCAGCCGCGCCACGTTCTCGGGCGTGGCATAGCTGCCCAGAATCGCAGTTGCCGGATCGCCGGGGATCATAGCCATAATCAGAAAGACGATGACCGTGATCCCCAGCAGCACCGGAATGGCCGACAGCAACCGCTTCAGGATATAGCCACCCAAAACCCCGTTCCTCCTGCCACTTCATCTTGCCAAAAATACTTAAAAAAGGGCGCGCGTCAGCGCGCCCCCGAGAGATGCTTCAGTTCTTCACCACATCCTTGAGCAGTAGGAAGAACGAGGGCTCAAGCTGGAAATTCTCCACAGCATCCGACGTCACGGCATTCTGCATCCAGTTCGCCACGAAAACCCAGGGCGCATCTTCCTGCACAATCACCTGCATCTCGCGATAAAGCCGCGCGCGCTCGTCCTGGTCGGTCTCGACGCGAGCAGCCTCCAGCAGCGCATCCACCTCGGGGTTGGAATAGTAACCCGAGTTGAACCCACCCGCATCGGGCCATGCATCCGTGCGCAGAGCAAGGAACGGCAGCGTGTCCGGGTCATTGGTCATCCATGCCATCTGCGCGGCATCGGCACGCCCCTCAAGGCCCGGATTCACGCGACCCAGGAAGGTGTTCCATTCATAAGTTTCGATGGTCACATCGAAACCAACTGCCGCCAGATCGGCCTGAATCGCTGTGCCCATCGGGATCGGGTCCAGCATGCCCGAGCCGCCCTCGGTCACATAGAAGGTCAGGCTTGCACCCTCGGCCCCGGCCTCGGCCAGCAGCTCGCGGGCGCGGTCAGGGTCATAGGGATAGGGCTCCAGATCCTCGTTATAGGCCCAGCCAAAGGCGGGCGGGATCGGCCCTGCGGCGACAGTCGCTGTCCCCTCAAGCACATCATTGACAAGCGCTTCCTTGTTGATCGCGTAATTCGCGGCCTGCCGCACGCGTTGATCAGTGAAAGGGCCTTCCTTCATATTCAGGATCAGGAACCACAGATGCGGGCCAGCCTGCTCGTGGATCGTATGCGCGTCGGTCTGGAATTGCGAGATCGCCACCGGCGGCACCTCTACCATCACATCTATTCCGCCGGAGAGCATCTCGGCTACGCGGGTATTGGCATCGGTGATCGGGCGGAAGATCACTGCTTCCGTGCCTGCGGCGCCATCCCAGTAATCCTCGTTACGGGTCACAACCACCCGCTCATTCGAGCGCCATTCAGCAAAGCGGAACGGCCCCGTGCCCGACGGGTTGCGCCCGAAATCGCTGCCATGTTCCATCACGGCGGCGGGCGAGACGATCAGCCCGGTCGGATAGGCAAGGTTCGACAGGAACGGTGCATAGGGCTCATTGAGTGAAAAACGCACCGTCAGATCATCCACGGCCTCGACCGACTCGATCGCAGAGAAGAAGAAAGACAGCGGGAAGGGGCCTGTGTCGTAATAGGGATGGTCCTCGTTCAGCATCCGCTCAAAATTCCACACCACAGCCTCGGCATCAAAGGCGCTGCCATCATGAAAGTTGATGCCCCCGCGCAGGCTGAAAGTATAAACCGTGCCATCCTCCGAGATCTCCCAGCCCTCTGCCAGCGCGGGCTCCACCTCAAGCGTGCCAGACGCATAGCGCACCAGCCCGTCATAGATATTCATCAGGATCCGGAAATCATTGACAGCCGTGACAGCATGCGGATCGAGCGCCTGAGGCTCGGCGATCTGACCAACAACCAGAACGCCAGGTGGCGTCTGTGCCTGCGCTGGCGCAACGAGTGCCGAAGAGGCGAGAAGCGCGGCTGTCAAGACCCCGAAGCCGCGGCGGGTCAGTGCTGAAATGGCCATGTGAGGCACTCCCTGTTGTTATGCTTATTTCACCATATTTATCATGATAATTTGCATTGGTCAAAATTATCATGATAGTTTTGGGCAGGAGAAGGAAATAAACTGATGACATATTCGATTCTTGCGCAAGATTTGAGCACCGGCGCCATGGGTGGCGCCGCCGCGACAGGGTCTCTGTGCGTTGGCGGCTGGGTATTACGCGGCGATTCGCGTGCTGGAATGTCTGCCTCGCAAGGGGCGGCTCCGTCCACGCTCTGGGGCGAGGATGCACTGGAGTTGATGCGCACAGGAAAGAACGCTGCACAGACCGTCACGGCGTTGGCACACCCGGATCAGGGGCGCGACTGGCGGCAACTGGCAGTTCTTGACAAGCATGGCGGAACGGCCAGCCACACAGGCCAGAAAAACACTGACTGGAAGGGCGCAATAGACGCGCCGGGGCTGGTTGTATCGGGCAACCTTCTTTCTGGGCCCGAGGTTCTGGACGCAGCGCGCGATGCTTTTCTTGATGCGCAGGGCACGTTCGCTGATCGCTTGCTCGCGGCGTTGAGTGCAGCAGAAGTAGCGGGCGGCGATACACGCGGGCTGCAATCGGCCGCCCTGCTTATCGTTGCGCCCGATGCCCCGCCCCTCACCTTGCGAATAGACTGGGCTGAGGCTCCCATACCTGCCCTGAAGGATCTGTATCGGCGCTCGCAAACCGGTGACTACGCATCCTGGGCGCGTACAGTCCCGACGCGCACTGACCCACAGCGCGGGCACGATACAGATTAACTGCCTTACTGCCCCCTTGGGCTGCGCGCACGTCGTTTAGCCGCGCCCTATGAAGGGCATTTTTGTGGCCATCAGCGTCATGAACTGCACATTGGCGCTCAGGGGCAGGTTTGCCATGTGCAACACAGCATCTGCAACATGCCCGACATCCATCACAGGCTCTGCGCGCATGCTGCCATCAGCCTGCGGGACACCTCGGGTCATGACCTCTGTCATAGCAGACGCCGCGTTGCCGATATCGATCTGCCCACAGGCAATATCGTGTTTGCGACCATCCAGAGAGAGCGCGCGTGTCAATCCGGTGATTGCAGTTTTGGTGACTGTATATGGCACGGAGCCAACGCGCGGGACATGCGCCGAAATCGAGCCGTTATTGATGATGCGCCCACCTTTGGGGGATTGCGCCCGCATCATGGCAAAGCTGGCGCGCGCAATCAGGAAGGCGCCATCCAGATTTACCGCGACAACGCGCCGCCAGTCTTCCCAGGAGATATCAGCGATCTCTGCCGGAGGCAGACCGACACCAGCGTTGTTGAAAACAACATCAAGCCGTCCGAACCGCTCGGATATGGCCGCGAAAAGCGCCTCCACTTGCGCGGGATCAGAGACATCACAGGCATGTACAAGCGCCCGTTCGGGGGCCGTCGCTGCAATTTCTGCAAGTCTTTGAGCAGAACGCGCTGCAAGTACGACATGATGCCCAGCATCCAGAAAGGCCAGAGCGCAGGCGCGCCCGATCCCTTGGCTCGCTCCGGTAATCAAGACAGTTCTGGGCTCTGCCATCGGCTCGCGGCCCTTTTCTTTGTGGGGATTGAAACAGGAACTCGTTCGCGGCCAGCGTAGGTCACGTCCCTGGCATGTCAAGCAAATAGGAAGCGGCAGTATTCTTGTATGCCCGCGCATCTGTGCAACCGGCCATATCGAGGGGAACTGTTCGCCTGGTCAAGACACAGCTTCGTTTCTGCCTTTATTTTGAGCACCGATACAGGGTTCACATAACCCGCCTTATGTGCATTATTACCGCCATCTGTCGGAGGTGACGGATCAACAAATCCATATCTGGGAGGACTAAATGGATCGTCGTTCATTCCTGAAGACATCGGCACTTGGTGGCGGTGCCGCCGCGGCCTCGACGCTGGCAGCACCGGCTGTAGCTCAGGGCCGCATCACATGGCGCATGGTGACCACTTGGCCGCGCAACTTCCCCGGTCTGGGAACCGGCGCACAGCGCGTGGCGGATCGTATCACTGCGGCATCCGATGGTGCGCTGACAGTCGAGGTTTTCGCTGCGGGCGAGATGGTGCCTGCTCTGCAATCGCTCGATGCCGTTATCGACGGCTCGGCCGAGATGAGCCATGGCGCTGCCTATTACTGGCTGAACAAGTCACAGGGTCTGGGCTTTTTCACCGGGGTTCCCTTCGGGATGACTTCACGCGAGCTGGCGGCATGGGTGCGTTATCTGGGTGGTCAGGAGCTCTGGGACGATATCTATGACGATTTCGGCCTTGTCGGCTTCCTGTCGGGCGACACGGGCACGCAGGCCGGTGGCTGGTTCCAGAATGAACTGAGCGGGATCGAGGACGTTCAGGGCATGCGCTTCCGCACACCGGGTCTGGGTGGTCAGGTCTGGCAGAAAATGGGGGCATCGGTTACCAACATGGCCGGTGGCGAGATCTTCGCTGCGCTGCAATCCGGCGCGCTGGATGCGGCTGAATTCGTCGGCCCCTACAATGACCGGGCGCTGGGCTTCCATCAGGTGCGCAAGCACTACTACACCAGCTCGTTCATCGAGCCGGGTCTGGCTACCGAAGTGGCCGTCGACAAGGAAAAGTTCATGGCGCTGCCTGCCAATCTTCAGGGCATCGTGCGCGACGTCTGTCAGGCCGAATACGATCAGGTGCCGTCGGAATTCTACGCCAATGACCCCATCGCGCTGGCAGACATGGTCGAGAACCATGGTGTGATCGTACACAAGGACTGGCCCGAGAGCGTTCTGGAAGCAGGTGCTGCGGCGTCAAAGGAATTGCTGGTCGAAATCCTCGACAGTGGCGACGCCAAGACCAAGGCAACGGCAGAGAGCTTCGTGAAGAACCTCAACCTGCTGCGCACCCGCACCGAGAACACCGACCTGACCTTCGCGCTTGCGCGCGAGAAGTATTTCGACATCTCGGATCTGGGCTGAGCCTGAGCGCTTTGCCTTGATTTCGGCGGCCCCGGATCTGATCCGGGGCCGCAATTTCACACTCACGCCCCCTGACAGACGAGGCTGGCATGACTGCGCTTTCCTACCTGATGCGCCTGATCAACCTTATCAACCGGATCATCGGCAACACCTTCATGTGGTTGTCGGTGGGGATCGTGCTGGTCTGTTTCTGGGTGGTGGTGGAACGCTACGTGTTCCTCAATACCCGGCTGTGGATGCAGGATCTCTATCCCTGGATGAACGGGGTGATGTTCACCGCTGTGGCGGGCTATGCGCTGTATCGCAATGACCATGTGCGGGTTGATATCTTCTATCGTCCGGCCTCGACGCTGCGCAAGGCTTGGCTGGATTTGCTGGGGGTGTGCATATTCCTGATGCCCTTTGCGTGGGTGGTCTGGTCCTACTGTTTCACTTTCGTCGCCCGCTCCTGGCGGTTGGGCGAGGCTTCAGCCAATCCCGGCGGGATGCCGGGGCTTTGGGTGCTCAAGACCTTCATTCTGGTGCTGGCCGTGGTGATCGCACTTCAGGGGTTGGCCATGGCGATCAGATCGATCCTGATCATCGCCGGGCGCGAGGATCTGGTGCCTGACGACTACCGATACCAATACGACACGGAGCACGCCTGACATGGATCCAGTTCTGATCGGCGAGATCCTTGCCGGGTTGATGTTTTTTGCCGTGATCGGCTTTCTGCTGATTGGCTTCCCTGTGGCCTTCACACTGGCGGGCACATCAGTGCTTTTCGCCTATCTGGGCCTTTATTTCGGCGTGTTCGATCTGTCGAACCTGCGCGCGCTGGCCGGTCGCTATACAGGCTACATGATCAATGAAGTGCTGGTCGCGGTGCCCTTGTTCATCTTCATGGGGGTGATGCTGGAGCGCAGCAATATCGCCGAACAATTGCTGACAACGATGGGCAAGCTTTTTGGCAACATGCGCGGTGGCTTGGGGATTTCCGTAATCCTCGTGGGGGCGCTTCTGGCAGCCTCGACCGGGGTTGTGGGTGCGACTGTCGTTACCATGGGCCTGATCTCTCTGCCTGCGATGCTGCGCGCCGGGTATGATCCGAAACTCGCCTCGGGTGCGATTTGCGCCAGCGGCACGCTCGGGCAGATCATTCCGCCTTCGACCGTGCTGATCTTCATGGGCGATATGATCGCGGGCATGAACTCTCAGGTGCAGATGAGCCTTGGAAATTTCGCCCCCAAGACAGTCTCTGTGGGTGATCTCTTCGCCGGTGCGATCATTCCGGGGCTTCTGCTGGTAACGCTCTATATCCTTTACATCATCTACAAGGCGATTTTCGATCCTGAAAGCTGCCCGGCAACGCCTGTCCCGCCCGAAGAGAAACAGGGACTATGGAAGGAAATCGTCTTTGCACTGGTCCCGCCGCTCTTGCTGATCGCGGCAGTGCTGGGTTCGATCCTCGGGGGCATCGCCACACCAACCGAGGCCGCTTCTGTGGGCGCTGTGGGCGCTACATTGCTTGCAGCGCTGCGTTGGCGGCTGTCGTTTTCAGTCTTTACGGAAGTCGCTCGGCGCACAGCGGTTATCACCTCGATGATCTTCATCATCCTCTTTGGTGCATCGGTCTTTGCCATCGTCTTCCGCCAGATGGGCGGCGACAATCTGGTGCGCGAATTCCTGACCTCGATGCCCGGCGGTGCGATGGGTGCCATGATCGTGGTCATGCTGATCATGTTCATCCTCGGCTTCATTCTGGATACGTTCGAGATCATCTTCATCGTTCTGCCAATCACGGCACCCACGCTGTTGCTTCTGGGCGTCGATCCGATCTGGCTGGGGGTGATGATCGGGGTGAACCTGCAAACCAGTTTCCTGACCCCGCCTTTCGGCTTCTCGCTGTTCTATCTGCGTGGCGTAGCGCCGAACTCGGTCAGCACCGGCACGATCTATCGCGGCGCGATCCCTTTTGTGGCCTTGCAGATATTTGCCATAGCCCTGCTGTTTGTCTTCCCCGCGCTGGTCCTCTGGTTACCCTCAGTGCTGTTCTGATGCGGGGGGCGGCTACGCTGCCGCCAAGCAAGTGCCAGCATGCTGCAAAAGCCACCGGCGCGCAGATTGGCGCGCCGGTCAAAATTGAGGATCGGCGCGGGAAAAATCGCGTCTTGAGGGTTGCATAGCCTCAAGCTCTTGATATGTTCACTGCCACGACAGGGGTGCTTCGTAATGCCGAGGCTGAGATGTCGGGCGCAAGCCTGCGGACCCTTTAGCTGATCTGGGTAATGCCAGCGGAGCGAGGTGAACATGTTTTCTGGCGCACAAATCTCTCTTTATCCGATGTCGGACAATTTCGTCGACATCATCCTTGAATCAATCAAGGCCCTTGAGCCGTGGCGCGGGCAGTTGCGTGTGGAGACAGATGATATCTCTACACTTATCGTCGGCCCGCCAGAAATCCTGTTCCCCGCTATGCGTGATCTCTTTGTCGCCGCAGCGCGCACAGGCGTGCATTGCACCATGCATATCACGGCGTCGCGCGGGTGTCCGGGTGAGCCGGATGATCCGATCTGCACCCCTACAGACACATTGCCCCCCGGCACAGCTCTGGAGCAGCGCATAGCCCAGGCGCAGGCGCGCGTGGGTGACGCCGCTGACACCGGGCAAACCATCGCCGCACAATTCTCGCTTTATCCTCTGGGGCTTGGCCACCATATGGACGAGATTTACGGCTGCATCGATTTCTTGAAATCTTCAGGAACATTCGAGAAATCCAAGAACTTCTGCACCAAGCTGCGTGGCGATGCAGGGGCGGTTTTTGAAACCCTCTCGCAGGCCTTCACCAGCTTCGGGGCGCAAGCGGGACACGTGGCACTGGATGTCACTGTCTCTGCAAACAGCCCCAGCAAAATCTGATCTGCGGCTGTTCCGCAGCCTTTCCCCGTTATCAACAATGGAGCCTTCGATGCCCGAGTCATCGCTATGGACATTACGTGAAACCCTCATCATCGCAGTGCTGGGCGCTGTCTTTGGTGTGCTTTATCTGGGCTGGGTTCAGGTATGGTTGATCCTGCAAGCCGCTTTCGGCCCGATTACCATGGATATGGTCATGGGGTTCTGGTTTATCAATTCCATCATTGCGGCAGCGATAATCCGCAAACCCGGGGTAGCATTGGTATCCAACATGCTGGCAGCAGCCGTGCAGATCATGCTGGGCAGCCCCGCGGGGCTTTTGTTGCTGGTAACGGGTTTCGTGCAGGGATTGGGCGCAGAACTTGTCTTTGCGGCAACACGTTATCGGCGCTGGACACTGCCTGTAATGATGGCGGCAGGCATCGGCGCGGCAACAACGTCCTTCATCTGGACATGGATACGCTTCGATTACGGCAGCCTAGAACCAGCCCTGCTCATGCTCATGTATGTGCTGCGTTGCACCTCCGGGGCGCTGCTTGGCGGGCTTCTGGGTTATCTGATCATGCGCGCACTCTATCGCACAGGCGTTTTGGCAGGGCTGAGAATAGACCGTGACATGCGCGCACCCGCCTGATGCCATAACAGCTGCAGAGCTGACCATCCGCTATCCCTATGCGCAGACAAATGCGGTCGGCCCGCTGGATTTCGCTGTTGCAGAAGGAGAACGGGTGTTGCTTCTCGGGCCATCGGGATGCGGCAAGTCGACCGTCCTCCATGCGCTGACCGGGCTTTTACCAAGCGCGATCCCGGCGCAACGGAATGGCATCTTGCAGCTGTTTGGCGACGCCGTGGCAGACCGCAGCCCGGCTGAATGGGCAGAGCAGGTTGCCATTCTCTTTCAGGATGTAGAGCAGACGCTAGCGGGCTTCACTGTTGCTGATGAGATCGCATTCTCTCTGGAAAACCGCGCTTATCCTGCCGCCAGCATGGCCGCCGCTGTTGTAGAGGCCATGCACGCGGCAGGTCTGAACATGGCTTGGCGCGACAGGCGGATCGCCACACTCTCGGGCGGGCAGAAGCAACTCGTTGCTCTGGCGGCGTCGCTGGCGCAGGGCGGCGCCCTGACTATTGCTGATGAGCCCACGGCAAACCTCGCGCCGCAAGCCGCGCAATTATTGGCAGAGCGGATTCTTGCGCCAGGCCGGACAACGCTTATCGTTGATCACAGGCTCGGGCCATTGCTAGACCGGATTGACCGGGTCATCGTGCTGTCGGCTTCGGGGCAGCTTCTTGTTGCGGGCAGCACTGATTGGGTGTTTTCGCATCATGGTGCTGCGCTTGTGGAGGCCGGAATATGGACACCCCCCGCCGTGCGATTGCGACTGAAGCTCAATGCTGCAGGCTATAAGATCCCTCCGCTTTGGCGTGTGGAGGAGTTGCTCAGCCATATATCACCCGGTCCTGAACTTGCGCCTTTCTTGTTGCGGCCATCCGTTGCGCCGGGGCCAGAACAGGTGCGACTGGAGCGCGCAGATTGCGCGCCCCCGTTCGGGCCTGTCGTGCTGCAAGGGATCTCGCTTGGCCTTCATGGCGGGCAGGTTCTGGGTATTCTCGGGCCAAATGGAGCCGGCAAATCTACGCTGGCCGCCTGCCTGTCCGGTCTTGCACCGCCAAAGGCTGGCCGGAGGCACGGCCCACGCGGCGCAATAGTCTTTCAGAACCCCGAAGCGCATTTCAGCACTGAAAGCCCGCGCGCGGAGTTCGCAGCCCTTGGTCTGACGCCAGAGCAGGTGGAAACTGCGCTGAGGGATTGGGGATTATCAGAGCAAGCCGATCAACACCCTTTCACACTTTCGATGGGGCAGAAACGCCGCCTTGCGCTTGCCCTGATGACAGAAACTGACCGCTGGCCCATCCTGATCCTTGATGAGCCGACAACAGGGCTAGATCATCGCGGCGCCGCACAGGTGGCAAGGCGCATCCGCGCCCTCGCGCAGGCCGGGCGTGCTATGGCGGTGATTACGCATGATGCCGATTTTGCGCTTTCAGTCTGCGACCGGATTGTAATTCTGGCCGAGGGCAGGATCGCTGCAGAAGGCCCGGCTCCCGACATCCTTTGCGACATGGCGCTGCTGCAGGGGGTTGGCCTTGAACCGCCCGAAATGGCCCCGCTCCTTGCCAATATGGTTCCAATCCCATGTTGAGCCGCCTGCACCCCTTGCCAAAACTTGCCCTCTGCCTGATCTGGATCGCAGCTTCGCTGATTGTCTTCGATCTGCATTTTCAGCTCGCAGCGCTTGGGCTGGCCTTTTTCCTGCTTTGGGGGCTGGAGCGGGTGGCGCTCTGGAAGCTGCTTGCCTTGCTTGTGCCATTCGCATTGTTCGGCTTCGGCTTTCTCACGACTTCGGTCCTGTTTCAGCGCGAATCGGGCTTTGCTGTTCAGATGGCGCGAGAACAAGGCGCTGCGCAACCCGACCTTGCGCCGGGCCTTGTGCTGTTTACGCGCGTGCTTGCTTGCGGCATGATTTCCGCACTCTTTGCACTTACAACCGATGCGGGGCGCCTTGTGCGAGCGCTGATGTTGCATCTGCGGCTGCCAGCATCAGTCGGGTTTTCAATCCTTCAGGCAATGCATCTGGTTCCCGATCTGGCCCGCGAGATGCAAACCCTGCGCATGGCACGCGCGATGCGCGAAGGCCGGGCCATGCGCCGCATCCCGGGGCCGGGGGAGGTAATGGCTCTGCTCATTCCGCTGCTGGCCTTCGCCATCCGCCGCGCAACACGCGCGGCAATTGCAATGGAGGCGCGCGGCCTGCGCCCCGGCAGCCCGCGCAGTCAATTGCCACAACCGCGCATGACTCATCTCGATTTCGCGGCATGCGCGCTTGGGCTGTTGCTCTTGCTCGCCGCCCTGCAGTTGCGCTAGCGCGCGCGGTTTGCCGCCCAACTCGAACGCGCATCGCAGCCAGGATGAGAAACCTCGCAACCTGCTGATTGAACGAGTTTTCTCGTAGCACGTGCTTATGGTTAACAAGCTGTTGGCCGTGCGCGCGCAGAGGCCGGCATTTCTTAACGCAGATGGTGGATAGTGCCGGGAAATCCAAAACCGCACAGCTCTTGCGCATGTGCCAATCCCGAGGAGCCGCAATGAACCCTTTTGCAAATCGTGCCGCATCACTTTCCGGGCCAGCCCATGATGCTCTTCCCGTAATCCCCAATGACAGCAGTGATCTGCCCCATGTCTCGGTCGGGCTTTATGTGGAAACCGGCGGCGCTATCGTTATAGATACAGTCAGCGGCGCGACGCGCACTGTGCTTGTCGCCGATTTTTCAATCCTGCCGGTCGGGGTGCGCCGCGTGCGCGCCACCGGCACTACCGCCAGTGGCATTCATGCGCTGGTGCTTTCATGAAGATCACCACGGATATCTCGATCACATCGCGGCGCAGGCGCGCGGTATCAGAGTGGAGCCCGCTGCAGCTGTTTGCCCAAGGGGGCGTGGGCGGTTGGTATGATGCCAGTGTTACGGGGTGCCTCTGGCAGGATGTGGCTGGCACGGTTCCCGCAACTGAGGGCACGCCTGTGGCGCGCATCGATGATCTTAGCGGCAACGGGTATCACTGTATCCAGCCAACGCTTGCAGCCAGACCCACATTCGTCATTGACCCGCAAGGCCGCCCCTGTCTGGAGTTCGATGGCGTTGATGACTTGCTGCAAGCCCCGTTTGCCCTCGATCATCGTGACGCCACACTCGCGCTGGGTTTTCTGACTACGGTGAGTGATGAAAATGGCGGCGTGCCGTTCGGGGTTGGGACACATTCAACGGGGCGTTTCTATTTACAAACTTCCTTCGGAAACACGCGGTTTCTGCGACAACCGCAAAATGGCGCAAGCTTATCCGTCTTTGGCACGCCGGCAGATATCCGGCAGGTGGCATTGGCACGCATCGGCCCCGGCCCCGATGGCTTTCTGGCGCGCTCCAACGGTGCCGCAATTGACTGGGCCGGGAGCAATGCACAGCAAATGAGCCTTGCAGGGCGTCATATCCAGATCGGGGCCCGCTTGCCCGGAAGTGGCCATAGCGCCATGCGCTTCTATGCCGGGCTCTATCTCATGCAGGCCCTCAGTGACGCCGCACTTGAACAGACAGAGGCCTTTCTGGCCCATAAACTGGGAGTTGTCCTGCCATGATCCGCCTGACCCTGCTTTGCCCCGAGCGGCTTATGAACGACGCCAACCATCTGATGATGGCCCTCGGTGCCGGCCCTGACGACAGGCGCAGTTTCATCGCCGCGACCTGGAGATCCGCACAAGATGCCCGGTTTGCTGCCGCATCTATCCTGACAGGTTCCGAATGGATCGCGCGCCTCGCGAAGCCGCTGCAAAGGCCGGATTGGGATGAAGCCGCGCCCTATAAGCTGAACCTCACCGGGGCAGAGCGTGCCCGCGCGGCAATGCGCATGCTGGCGTTGCAGGATGCCTCGCCAGAGGCATTGGCCGATACCGGCAAGATCACGATCGTTGCGGGCGCTTCTGGCAGAGAGGTGTTGACTGCACTTGGTGTTCAGCAAGTCATCGACCTCGATTGATCGCACAATCCGAGATGCATCATCATTTGCTGGTTAATGCAGCGCACGTCATATTTTGTGACCGCACGGTGATGGGCTGCATCTCCCATTGTGGCAATAAGTCCCGGATCTTCGATGAATCTCTTCATGGCCCGCGCCAATGCGTTGGCATCGCGCGCGGGTACAAGAAAACCCTCGATCCCGTCGCGGATGGTCTCGCGACAGCCCGGCGCATCGGATGTGATGATAGGCCGCCCCATCGCCATCGCTTCCAGAACCGAGCGCGGTGTTCCCTCGCGATAGGATGGCAGGACATAGACCGCCGCTTCGGCAAGCGCAGGCCGCACATCCTCCAACGCGCCGCGCCACTCAAGGATGCCATCCGCGACCCAGTGGTCGAGCTCGGAAGGTGCGATTGCATCAGGCCCGCCATCATGCGGGCCGACAAGCAGAAAGCGCGCCTGCTTGTAGTCTGCACGGATGCTGCGCGCGGCCAGTGCGTATTCGCGCACACCCTTGCCACGCAACAAACGTGCGATCATCAGGAAGACGGGCGCACTGACCACAGCTGTGCGATTGTAATGCGCCAGATCTACCCCCGAACCATCAATCATGGCGACCTTTGCATGGTCCCGCAGGCATCCGGCGGCGATGAAATCATCCCTATCATCGGGGTTCTGGAAAATGACCTTGCGATTGAACCTCGTCGCAAGCCCGTAAAGCCTGCGCACGAGCGCGCGCACAAGCGCTATCTTCAGCCCGCTGCCACCTGCTGCAAAGGCATAGCCGAGCCCTGTTATCATCGCCACAGAGGGCACGCTTGCAGAACGCGCTGCAAGCGTGCCCCAGATATTTGGCTTGGCAGTGTATGTCAGCACGATATCGGGGCGTATCTGCACCATCAGATGACGAAGATTGCGCAGATAGCTCAGATCACTGCTGATGCCGATTGTGTTGCGCGCCATCGACAGTTCATGCACATCCGCGCCCATCGCAGTGAGCCCAAGCCGCAAATCCGCTGCAATCTGCGGCGCGCACACACTGACGGAGTGGCCGCGCGCCAGAATATCCGCGATCAGCCGGCCCCGAAAAATAAGCAATGAGGGCGCATAGGAGGCTATGATCAGGACATGCATTCAAAGCCTCGCCTGCGCCGCAAGCCGCGCGCTCGGGAGGGCAATCACTGCGCGCAGCTTGCCATTTGCCCCGCGCGGAAGCGGGTCGGCATGATGGCGCAGCGTGATGGAAACAGGGCCCAGCCGCTGTTGCAGCGCAGCAATAACCGGAGCGAAATCACGCGCAAGATCACCTGCATCCGCGCAAGATACATGCAGCTCGAACGCATCCGGGGCAATCTGGACGATCTGGGTCTCGCGAATGCGCGCAGGCGCGAGTTTGATTGCGGGGCTGAGCCGGCCCACCCACCCGCGATAGGGCGTCCAGATCAGATCGTCCCGTCGCCCGTAAATCGCATCGACCACGGGCATGTTCCATGTTTTTGATATCCGGTCGGATACCAGCGCTGTATCGCCGATCCGGTAACGGATGAGCGGATAGGCATGGGTCGTGAAACTCGTCACGATCATCTCTCCGATCTCGCCGGGCGCGGCGGGCGTTATTGTGCCGGGTTTTACAAACTCAAACACGCCGGAATCGGTGTTCACTACCAGTTCGCCCGCCATGTTCTGTGTAATGAACGGTGCTCCCTCTGAGGATGCGTATTGATTGAGCAGGGTCATTTGCGGAAACGCCTCGCGGATCGCCGCTTTTTGGAAATCTTCCAATGTCTCTCCAGTAGACATGAAGACCCTCGCCTTGATCGCACCTTGCAACCCTGCCCTGATCAGATATTTGGCCAGCAAGTACAGCGCCGATGGATAGCCGTCTATCACTTCAGGCTGTAATTTTTTCATGAAATCAATGTAATAACCGGCATTATCCTGGTGCAGATGGTAAGAGGAGAGCAATGCCTGCCGCTGCGCATGGTTGATCCGCCAGAAAACCTTGGTCTTGTTGGCACGCGGGAAGTACGTACCCCCGTTAAAACGGGCCGTGCGGCTATGGGGTGACAGCCCGTAGCAACCCAGCATGCGATACAGAAAGGCAAAGCGCTTTTGCAGGTCATGCTTGGTGAACCCCGCCTTGAGCGGGGTGCCTGTTGTGCCGCTTGTGAGGGTTTTATGGACGATCTGCGCCTGCGGCACGGCGCGCAGCTGGTCGTTGTTGTAGCTGTCGCGAAATTCATCCTTTTCCAGAACCGGAAGACTGGCGAGAACGCCAAAAGGATCATGCTGCAAATCCTGCAGGCTGAAGGCGCGCAACCGCTGGGCATGAAACGGTGCGTTTTGCTTCGCGAATAACAGAAAATGGGCAAGCTGCCCTGTCTGATGATGCAACAAGGCCGTGGGGGATTGGTGCAGCCGCGCATTGGCCGCGGCCAGTTCAGTCGCAAAGCTGCCACCAAAACGTGCGCGCCGATTGAGCACACCTTTGCAGGAGACAGCAACATTTTGCAAAATCACAGGCGAGGCAGAATAAAGACCAAGCAGAAAGCCCGTGCCCATGTCATGCGCCCCCTGATGGCGAGACGGTATTCCGGCGCTGCGCGAGCATGATGGCCATGGATACGAGGCTCATGAATATCCAGAATTCGCGCTTGCGGAGAGGGTATGTATAGAGCCAGCCAATCAAGAGCCCGAGATAGAAGAAGAACAGCAGGATCAGAAAGGCTGAGAGCGCCGGATCAGCCGAGCGCGCGCTTGCGCGGAACAACGCCCTGCCGATCACCGCGAAAAATATGAAGCCAGCGAGGACACCGATCAAACCGACATACCCGGCCAGCGCCAGCCATGTGCCGTGGATCTCATACTGAAAGCCCGTCATTTCACGCAGGTTCGCCCAGCCGATACCAAGAAGCGGTGCATCCGAGAAAGCGGCAATTGCGTAGCCGAGATTGGCCTCGAAAAACCCCTCGGTAAGGCTTTCGAGATCGGTCACGCGCAGTTTCCGCCCCACACGGTCGTCAAACCCGGCAACAGCACCAGAGGCAAAACTGAAGGCCGCGTGAAGCACCGCTGCACCGATCAGGGCGGCGACGATGGCCTTTCCCATGCGCTTGACCATCGATACGCGCCCCGTAAAGAGGCAGCCGAGCAGCGCAAAACTGAAGCCCGCGAGTGTTCCGATAAGGAAAGAGCGCTTCAGCGTCAGCACAAGGGCGACGAGCAGCAAGAGAAGAGCGACCATGCGGAGTGCGTTTAGCCGAAGATAGCCGCTCATGAAGGCCGGAATGAAGAGCGCCAGAAACATACCGAAATAAGCGCCCGCCTGACCTGTATTCCGGAATGTCCCGGACAGCCCCCCCTGTGCGCCGGAAAACCAATGCGGAAAGAAGAGGAATTGGGCGATGCCGATTGCTGCGATCAGACCGGAACCGTAAAGCGTGCCCAGAAGGCAGCCCCTCAGGACTGCATCAGTTACCTGCCCTGCCAAGACAAGCAGCGCAAGCGACACCGTGAAAATGAACACATGAACAAGAAGCTCGAATAACGAGGCAGAAGGGTTGTAACCCTGCGCCGCCGATATCAGGAAAACAAGATAAAGCAGCAGCGCAGCCTTGTATTGCATGGGCAAGGCGATCACCGGACGCGCTTGCGCGAGAAAAAGCTTGAGCAGCGCTGCCATGATGATGGCTATGCCCATCACCTCTCCCCAAGTTACCCGCCCGGCAATACCCGCACCGACATCGCCTTCAACCCATGTCCAGCCAGCCAGCGCAGTGAAGGCAAAGAATACGATCTGGATCGGGGCAAGGCGGGCGCTCTTGCTGGTGCGATATGCGAGAGGGCGCGACATCACAGGCCAATCCTCGCTATGATCGAGAGCGCCACCACCCCCGCGATCAGGCCGATAAGGAGGGAGAGCGCTGCCGATCTGGCGATGAGCAGCAATTGGGCAACAGGGGCTCGTGCAACGCGCAGATAGACACTCAGTGCCAGAAGATAGACCACCATCCCAGAGATGGCGTAGCCCTCGGCGATATAGGCGGCATCTATCGCATATGCGCCAAGTGTCATGGCGATCCGCAGACAGAGGCCCGAGAGCATCAAGACGAGCATCGCCCGTTGCATCCGCAAGACATGCATCACCATCGCGACAGGCGCGGACAGGAGCTTGAGCACGAACCATGGCATCATCCACAGCACAAGCTCTCCTGCTCGGCGCCATTGCTCGCCGAAGATGACAGCAAAGGCATCGGGGGCGATCATCGCCACAAAGACCAGCGGGCCAATGGTGACGAGGGCTGCGATTTTCAGGATATGTGCTGTGAAATCCGGCAATCGACCAGCGCGCGCTTCGTCAGCAGCTTGCGAGATGAAGACCTGTCGCAGAGCGTTTGCAATCATGTTGACCGGCGCGCCGAGCGCACGCATGGCGAGAAGCACAAATCCGGCCTCTGGCCCCAGCGCGAGCGCGGCAATCAGGACAATGGCAAGATGGGTCGCGGCATGCTCGGAAAAGGTCTCGAGAGTGGCATATTGCGGAAAGCGCCTGTATTTTTGCAATGCCGCGCCCATGCGGCGGAGCGAGATCCCCTTGAGCGCATCTCGTTCTGCGCGCAGCAGCTTCCATCCAAGGGTCATTGCCCCAGCCCCTGAAAGCAGCATATGGCCCAGAAACAAACCGATAGGCCCTGCACCCAGAAATCCCAGCCCAAGCATCGTGCCCACGCCGCTCCCGGCCTGTAAAACACGGGTGCGGGCGATGGTTGCAAAACGCTTCTTGCGAGTTCCCCAGAAGAGAAAGGCTGCATAGCTCCCTGCAAGCCAGACCCCGAGAGGCAACAACCAGCCGAAGGCCGTGAGCTGCGGCTGACCAAAGGTCTGAAACAACCAAGGCCCGAAGCAATATACGCCGATCCCAACCAACAGTGCCGATATCAATGCGAGACATAATGCAAGGGCCAACAGATTTGCGGCCTCAAGATCAGTCTCCGAGATCGGGATTGCAACTTCCAGGCGCAAACAGGAAATGACCGAGAACATCGCCAGAAATGCGACGAAAACTGCAAGGACGCTGAAATCCTCGGGCGAGTAAAGCCGCGTAAGCACTGGCAACGCCAGAAGCACCAGCGCTTGCCCGACGGCAGTGCCTGAAACCAGAACCGTCGAGGCCCGAAAGAAGCCGCCACGATCTATATCAGCGCGAAACGTCACCACGCGCGCCTTTCTTTTTCAGAGTTTGCCTGAGAACAATCCGCTTTGCTGCGCAGAGGGATTTGTCTGTCAAGCCATGCTGCCATCACAACCGCAAATCGCTTTCCTCGACAGGCAGCACATATTTGAGATCATAGAAAACATGCTCGGGCTTGCCGAAACGGCGCAGACCTGATGCGCCGATGTCGCGAAATTGCTGATGCGCCACGGCAAGGATGATCCCGTCATAGGCCTGATGGTCGGGCTCGCTGGCGATTTCGAGGCCGTATTCCTGTTCGGCTTCGCTCGGATTGACCCAAGGGTCATGAACATCAACCGCGACACCGTAATCGCGCAGTTCGGTTATCACATCGATCACGCGGGTGTTGCGCAGATCGGGGCAGTTTTCCTTGAAGGCCAGCCCCATGACCAGCACGCGCGCCCCGCGAACATGGATCCGTCGGCGCATCATGGCCTTGACCAGTTGCGCGGCAACATGCGCGCCCATCCCATCATTGATACGCCGCCCTGCCAGAATGATCTGCGGGTGATATCCGATCGCCTCTGCCTTATGTGTGAGGTAATA
Source organism: Natronohydrobacter sp. (assembly GCA_007125005.1). GTDB lineage: Bacteria > Pseudomonadota > Alphaproteobacteria > Rhodobacterales > Rhodobacteraceae > Roseinatronobacter. The sequence continues at coordinate 6,293 of SLDY01000021.1, read as the reverse complement.
GGGGTCCACGCCGATGCAGTGCCCACCAACCAGTCCGGGGCGAAAGTGCAGGAAATTCCACTTTGTGCCGGCAGCCCGCAAGACGGCTTCGGTATCGATGCCCATCTTGTTGAAGATCACTGCAAGCTCATTGACGAGCGCGATATTGAGATCACGCTGCGTGTTCTCGATAACCTTTGCGGCTTCTGCAACGCGGATCGAGGGGGCCTTATAAGTCCCTGCGGTGACGATCAGCCCGTAAAGCGCATCCACAAACTCCGCCACATCCGGAGTTGAGCCGGATGTCACCTTCGTAATCATTGAAAGCCGATGCTGCTTGTCACCGGGATTGATCCGCTCGGGGCTGTATCCTGCAAAGAAATCGGCATTGAATGTCAGCCCCGAGACGCGCTCCAGCACAGGGACGCAGTCTTCTTCAGTGGCACCGGGATAGACTGTGGATTCATAGATCACCAGATCGCCGCGCTTGAGAACCCTGCCGATTGCCTCTGTCGCCTTGAGCAACAGGCTCAGATCCGGGCGTTTATGCGCATCAATCGGTGTGGGGACAGTGACGATGAAAACATTGCACTCGGCGATTTCGGCAAGATCACAGACCAAGCGCAGATATCGGGCATCGGAGAGCTCTGCATCGCTGACTTCAAGCGTGGCATCATGGCCAGACTGCAGCGCAGCAATTCGCTCTGGATCGATATCATAGCCTGTGACTGGCAGGAATTTTCCGAATTCGACCGCAAGCGGCAAGCCGACATATCCCAGACCGATTACAGCGATGCGGGTGTTTTCGAGTGTCTGCTCAAACATCCGCACCTCGAATATTGTAATAATCGCGATACCACCGCACAAATTTTGCAACGCCTTGCGTGAAAGACGTCTGCGGTCGGTATCCGGTCAGACGCTGCAGCAGGTCGGCATTTGCGCAAGTTGCGGGCACATCGCCGGTTTGCATTGGCAGATGGTTGCGGATTGCCTCCCGCCCCAACTCGGCCTCTATTGCGGTGATGAAATCCAGAAGTCTTACCGTGCTGGCATTGCCGATATTGACCACCCGGAACGGCGCCGCAGGGGAAAGGCTGTCACCATCAACGGCAGTATCTGCTCCGCCCGGCACTGCATCGATCAACGCGCGGATGCTGTGCACAAGATCACTGACATAGGTGAAGTCGCGCCACATTGCGCCATTGTTGTAGATATCGATGGGCGTGCCCTCAATGATGCCCTTGGTGAATTTGAACAGCGCCATATCAGGCCGCCCCCACGGGCCATAAACCGAGAAGAACCGAAACATCGTTGTGGGCAGGCCGTGGAGATGGGCGTAGGAATGTGCCATCGCCTCATTGGCCTTTTTTGTTGCCGCATAGATGGTGAGCGGTGTGTCGGTTTTCTGGTTTTCATCAAAGGGCATCGCATCATTCGCCCCATAGACAGAGCTGGTCGAAGCCATGAGAACATGCTGCACGCACTGAATTCGCGCAGCCTCCAGCACATTGAATGTGCCGATGATATTGGCATCGATATAGGCGCGGGGGTTTTCCAGACTGTAGCGCACCCCTGCCTGAGCGGCCAAATGGATGATGGTATCGGGCGCGGCCTCCGTGATCGCGGCAGAAAGTTGGTCTGCATCTTCAAGCATCGCACGGGTAAAGCTGAAGCGTTGATGACGTTTGAGCATCTCAAGACGCCGCTCTTTGAGCCGGACATCGTAATAATCGGTCATGCCATCGAAACCTGCGATGGCCCAACCCTCCTCCAGCAGCAATTCGGCAAGATGAAATCCGATAAAACCAGCGCTTCCAGTGATGAATGCGGTTCTCATGAACACTGCCTGCGCTGCTGTAACCGACGATCACCCACCTTGCCGAATATTAAGCTGCCAGCCCTTTCAACCACGACGATGATGCGCATAGCGCAGCAGGTTTTCTTCGTGAGCTTATGCAAAGCCGGAGTATGAGCCACATCACCACTCTGCCATTGATTGTATATCATACTCGTGACACCAGTAAGGCTCGGTCGGTTCATCTGGCGCGGCGGCAAAGCTGAGAGAACAATCAAAATCTCTTTGCGGATTATTAGAAATATGTTTTTTATGTGTATTTTGTACTTATCGCGTGAGCAACCGATCGCGGACAATATGGAGTTCCCAACATGAGCCATCCCAATTTCGCCCTTTGAGTTGTAGCCCGCAGATCATTCGGCGATAAACATGAATACACGTTTTGGTAGTATTGTATAGATCCGAATTAAACGATCCGGAACGATGCAACCAAGGGATCAGTCGTTGCTTTCGGGCTGATTGCACATTCTGACACTGGGCCGGTGAAGCACGCCCGGTTTGGCGCCCATGACAAATAGAGTGCGTAAGGCCGCCTGCTGTCTGCGCGCACTTGTATATCGGTGGATCTTCCTGCGATACTTCCGCAACACCACCACAAGAGGGAGTCGCAGATGCCGAACATATTGACCCGTAGATGTTTTTTTGCTGCGATTTCAGCTCTTAGCTTCGCCATAACGCCAGCGATGGCGCGGCAGGATGCCCCTGTCGTTGCGGCCGCCTCGGGATTGCAATTTGCGTTGGAGGAGATCGCGGCGGTTTTTGAAGCCGATACAGGGATGCGGGTCAGGATCTCAATGGGATCTAGCGGGAATTTTGCGCGCCAGATACGCGAAGGCGCACCATTCGAGATCTTCATGGCCTCCGATGAACAGTTTATCGCAGATCTGCACGCTGACGGATTTACCCGTGATGAAGGCGATCTCTATGCCATTGGTCGTCTCGCCATCGTCGTGCCACATGGCTCCAGCCTGCTCCCAGACCCGGAGCTTAATCATCTTGCCGAGATGCTGGAAGCTGGTCAGATCAGCCGTTTTGCAATCGCAAGCCCTCAGCATGCCCCTTACGGAATGCGTGCACGCGAAGCATTGATAACACGAGGGATCTGGGCGGATTTGCAGCCCTATCTGGTAATAGGCGAGAATGTGAGTCAGGCGGCGGCCTTTGCGCTTTCTGGCAATGCCGAGGGCGGGATCATCGCTGATTCACTGGCATTGGCACCAGAGCTTGCCGAACGAGGCATCCATGCGCTCATCCCCGCGGATTGGCATGAACCGCTGCGCCAGCGAATGGTGCTCCTGCAGGGCGCTGGCGAGGTGGCCGAGGCGTTTTACAACTTCGTGATGTCTCCTTCAGCACGCGAGATCATGGAGCGGTATGGCTTCATGCTGCCGGAGGGCTAAGGTATGGACTGGACCGCTCTAGAGCTGTCGTTGCGCCTTGCTGCATGGACAGTTGCGATTCTGCTTCCAGTGTCGATCTTACTCGGACGCTTCCTCGCCTTCCGGCAGTTCCGCGGCAAGGCGCTGATCGAGGCGCTCGTAATGCTGCCGCTGGTGCTTCCACCAACAGTGCTGGGCTTTTATCTGCTTGTCTCGTTTGGGCGCAATTCTCCCATCGGGCAGACTTGGGCCAGTATCTTCGGGCAACAGCTTGTTTTCAGCTTCGAGGGGCTGGTGATCGCTTCGCTGCTCTTCAACCTGCCTTTCGCAGTGCAGCCCGCGCAGCGTGGCTTTCAGGCTATCCCGGCAGAGGTGCGCGAGGCGGCTGCCTGCTGCGGGATGCCTCCGTGGCGCGCATTGTGGAAAGTTGAACTTCCTCTTGCCTGGCCGGGCGTGGTGACAGCCATGGTGCTGACCTTTGCTCATACGCTTGGCGAGTTTGGAATTGTGCTGATGGTCGGCGGCTCGATACCGGGAGAGACCAAAACAATCGCGATTGCGATCTACGATCGGGTTCAGGCATTTGACAGCAGGTCAGCGGCTACCATGTCGGCAGTGCTGGTGGCGATCTCGCTTTTTACGATCGCAGTGACATTTGCACTTTCCTCACGCATCGGGCGGAGGCTCGGCTGATGGCGCTGGAGGTAATGGCACAGGGTGAAACACCAATACCACTCAATGTGAGTTTTCGGGTCGAGCCGGGCGAGCTTCTGGCGCTGGTCGGGCATTCCGGATCTGGCAAAACAACGCTCCTGCGCTGCATCGCCGGGCTGTGGACACCGCCACGCGCGCGTGTCACGGTGGAGGGCACACCCTGGATCGACACCAGTATAAAGGTGAACTTGCCGCCATATAAACGACGCGCCGGACTGGTATTCCAGAATTACGCCTTGTTTCCACATATGAGTGCCGCGCAGAATGTCATGGCGGCAATGGAGCATAGCGATGCAGCAGAAGCCGAGCGCCTTCTTGACCTTGTGAACCTGCAGGGCATGGCGCACCGCAAACCCGCGCAACTCTCTGGCGGCCAACAACAGCGCGTGGCCGTGGCCCGCGCGCTCGCGCGAAAGCCACAAGCACTGCTGCTAGACGAGCCATTCTCTGCCGTGGACCGCGCCACACGCGAAAAACTATATACCGAAATCATTGCCCTGCGCCGCCATCTGAAGATGCCAGTGGTGCTGGTAACGCATGATGTAAACGAGGCTCAGCTTCTGGCCGATCGCATGGCGGTGATCGAGAAAGGGCAGCTTGTGCGAGAGGGAACAACAGCAGACGTGATGGCTGACGCCGCCGCATTGCACGCAATGGGCATCCGCGAACTGGCCGTTATGCTGCCCGCCAGATTGTCCGAACATCTGCCCGATGGCCTGAGCCGCCTCGACACACCGAGCGGGCCGATATTTGTGCCCACGGTCGAAGGCGCTCCGGGCACGCGCATTCGTCTGCGTATCTTGGCGCATGAGGTCATCCTCTCGCGCGTACGCCCTGAGGGGCTTTCAGCGCAGAATATCCTTGCAGGCACCGTGGCGCGGATCGTGCCCGGTTCGGGGCCCGGAATGATCGTGCATGTTGCTGTCGGCGATCAGGAGATCCTCGCCCGCATCACCCGCCGCGCTGCCGAGCAGATGCGATTGCACCCGGGCGACAATGTGCACGCGATCCTGAAATCCATGTCGGTTGCCCGTGATCACGTCACACGTGCCGCAGCGCCAGAATCGCCAAGAGATTGAAGGATGTCCCGGCCTTGGAGCAGAGCAGGCGCCCTTCGCCCCGCTCATCTTCCATACCACAATCGCCTCGATAAACAGATCAGGGCACTTAGCCGCAAGCGCAACAGCGCCCCTTAACGCAGAACGCCCTCTTGGCAACAGGGGGCCTCCCTAATTCGTTGAGTTGGCGTTGAATCGTTTTCGATAATCAAAAGTGCGACGGAATATTTTGGGCCGCAGTTCTCTGATATATTTGAGATATTTTGATTGCGGGGGCTCGCAAGCAACAATTGTTGCGATTGCTAGTGTTCCACGCCTGACATAGGATTCCCAAGGGCGCTCTGCCGTGCGATATTCGGGATATGAGCCGTGATGACATCTGCCTTAACCTTGGCCCTGCCGACCGTGCTTAGCTTCAAGCGCTGATTACCAACCGCAACACGCCGCGTAAGCTGGTGTGGCGAGCCGGGATCGTGCTGGCTACGGCTGACGGTCATGGCACATTCGCGATCATGCGGCGGACTGGCATGTCGAAGCCGACGGTCTGGCGCTGGGAGGAGCGGTATCGAGCGGCGGGATGGGGACAACAGGCGCAAGCGCGCGCGTCTGAACAACAGGGGCGAGATGGGTCATCGGGAAACTCCGGAATGAGGAACAGGATCAGGCCCGGACACCCTCTCTCGGGCGCCCTCAGGCCTGATCTTCCCCAGCCCTCCTCAAGCTCTCAAACCCCTGTGGTTGTGACATCTGACTTGTATTTGTTCGCTTTATGTTCTATAATACAGAATATGCGAGAGAGGGAGACTGCCCCGATGGAAGAGACCACATTCGCCCTGCCCGCGACGCCAAAGCAGATCGCCTATGCGCGGTCGCTCGCCCTGCGCAACCAGACGCTTCTGCCCTGGGAGGTCCAGCAAGACCGGCGCGCGCTCAGTGCCTGGATCGAGGCGCAGCCGAGAATGAAACCAGCATCAGACATGGACCGGCTGCCGACCTCAAAGCAGGTGGCATTCGCGGAGAGACTCGCGCGGATCAAGAGGCGCGCCGTGCCGGAAGAATGCTTCCGCGACAAGGGGCTGATGTCGAAGTGGATCGACGGGAACAGGTGAGCGTGGGCGGACCCTGCGGTGACCGAGTTCACTTCAGCCGATCGACAACCGATGCCCCGGCCGGATCTGGCAAGCGCAATCAGGCTGGACTGGATCCTGGATGTGAAGACGGAACTGAACGTGCCGATGGGCGTGCGGTCCTCCCAGACATAGGACCGCTCCAGAATATCGGTGTTGATCTCGTCCAGCATGACCCATT
>SLDY01000129.1 GCA_007125005.1 Natronohydrobacter sp. | reverse complement strand
CTGGGCGAGCATGTCGGCTGGCGGCGCTGGGGGGCCGTCCTTCTGGGCTTTGTGGGAGTGCTGATCATTGTGCGCCCCGGCAGTGCGGCGTTCCAGCTTGCGGCCCTGCTGCCCGTGGGCACGGCGCTCTGCTATGCGCTGTTCATGATCAGCGCACGCTGGATCGACCGCAGCGAGCGGCTCTGGACGATGATGCTTTTTGCGATGTTGTTTCCGATGATCTATGCCGCGCCCTTCGCCATTGCGAACTGGGTCCCGGTGCAAGGGGGCGATATCCTGCTCTTTCTGGGGCTCGCCATCTGCGGCAGCCTTGGCCTTGCGCTGATCGGTCAGGCGTTTCGCATGGCCCCGGCCGCCATCGTCGCCCCGTTCGACTATACCGCGCTGATCTGGGCCACGGGGCTGGGCTGGCTGATCTGGGGCGATGTGCCCCTGCTCTGGACCATTCTGGGGGCCGCGATCATTGTCGTCAGCGGGATCATCATCATCCTGCGCGAGGCAAAACAGACCCATTAGGTGCTGGCATCTCTGACCTCAAGAAAAGACAAATTGGTGAGCTGGCGCTTGAGTTCCATGCCGCGCGGTCGCACAGGTTTGGCGAAGCGTGAAGCCCGTTTTGCGCAGATTATCTCATCCAGCACGCGCTCCTGACCGAACAATGTTGTGCTGTCTCGCCATTCATGCGACGAAAAGAATGTAAATTTTCATCAATCTCTGAAAAATATGTCATCCCGTCGCAAAACCACCCTGTCAGATGTCGCAATGGCTGCGAATTGCTCCATCGCGACAGTCTCGCGCGCCATGTCGCAGCCAGCTCTTGTCCAGCCGGAAACGCTCGAACGGATCCGCAATGCAGCCGACAGGCTGGGCTATGTACCTAACCGCAAGGCGCGCGCGCTCGCCTCCGGGCAATCAGACACGATAGGGGTAGTAGTGCCCACGCTCAATTCACCTATCTTCTCGGCGGCCTTGCAGGAGATGCAGCGCAGCTTTGCTGCAAACGGCTACCAACTCCTGATCGCATCGCATGAATATGACCTCGGCCATGAGACGGCAGCGCTCAGCCAGCTTATCTCGCATGGGGCCGACGGCTTGGTAGTTGTCGGCGCGGAGCGGCCTCAATCCAGCTGGAGCATGATTGAGGCTGCCGGTGTGCCCATTGTGCAAATGTGGGAGGGGCGAAGCGGTCATGACAGGGTCACGGTTGATAATCACCTCGCTGGATATCTGGTTGCCCGCTACATGCTCGATATCGGGCATCGTCAGTTTGGTGTGATTTGCGGGCAATTGCAGAACAATGACCGGCAGCAGGCGCGCGTCGCCGGGATCAGATCGGCACTTGCGGAAGAGGGGCTAACATTGCCGCGCACACAGATCAGTGAGCAACCGCTGACCATCGCCGCAGGGCGATCCGGCTGCATGACATTGCTTGAAATGCTGCCCCGCCCGACTGCGATCATTGGAACTGCAGATCTGCTCGCGATAGGAGCCATGATCGAGGCTCAGGCACGCGGTATTGCAGTTCCGCAGACGATTTCATTTGCCGGGATCGACAATGTCGATGTCGCGGCGCATCTGGCGCCCTCTCTCACAACCGTGGATATCCCCGCAGCTCTGATTGGCGCTGAAACGGCGGTCATGTTGCTGCGCCGGATCCGCGAAGGTGCGCGTGCGGCGGATGAAGCCCTGACACTGCCTGTAACGCTGGTTGTGCGACATTCGACAGCGCCACCGCCGTGACGCCCCGCGCCATGCCATCCCAAGAATGCGTCTCCAGCGGTTGGAGTGCGTCGATACCGGCTCGTGCAAGCTACTCATGTAAAAAAGGGGCGCGGGGGGTTACATCCCCGCGCCCGATATCTTGATCGCTTAGCTACACCCGCTCGTCCCGCCACATGTATTACACTTCATGCACGTCCCGTTGCGCACCAGCGTGTAGTTGCCGCATTCGCCGCATGGATCGCCCTCATAGCCCTGCATTCGCGCGCGCGTGCGGGCGTCCATCGGCGCGACTGTCAAGGTCTCTGCACTCGAAGTCTCATAGGCAATAGCCGTTGCACCATCTGTCGCGAACGCTGTCGATTGCCCGCCCTGAAGCACTGTAAGCTCTGTTGGCAAGCGCTTGCGCAGATAGCCTGTCGAACTGATCTGGCGCAGCACTTCCAGCGAGCGCGACGCTGCATCATCAGAGGGCTCGACCACATTTGCCACGCCCTCGTTTTCACCCGCCCCAAGATCGTCAAAGGCGGTGCCCGCAGGTTTGACATGGGCAAGATCGGTGCGGTCCAGATAACTGACGGCAAGTTCGCGGAAGATATAGTCAAGAATCGAAGTCGCGTTCTTGATCGAATCGTTGCCTTGCACCATGCCCGCAGGCTCGAACCGGGTAAAGGTGAAGGCATCGACAAACTCTTCCAGCGGCACGCCGTATTGTAGACCGACCGAGACAGCGATGGCGAAATTGTTCATCATCGCACGGAAGCCGGCGCCTTCCTTGTGCATATCGATGAAGATCTCGCCAAGCTTGCCATCCGCGTATTCTCCAGTGCGCAAATACACCTTATGCCCGCCCACGATGGCCTTCTGCGTATAGCCCTTGCGCCGTTCGGGCAGTTTCTCGCGCGAGCGGCGGATCACTTCCTTGACGATCACCTTCTCGACGATCTTCTCGGCGATGACCTGTGCCTTCTGCTGCGGCGTGCCGCTCTCCAGCACCTCTTCGGCTTCTTCGTCATCTTCGATCAGCGCAGCGGCGAGGGGTTGCGAGAGCTTCGAGCCGTCGCGATAAAGCGCATTTGCCTTTATCCCAAGGCTCCAGGACAGCTCATAAGCCGCCAGCGTCTCTTCGATCGTGGCCGAGTTCGGCATGTTGATCGTTTTGGAAATCGCGCCCGAGATAAAGCTCTGTGCTGCAGCCATCATGTAAATATGGCTATCCACAGAGAGGTAACGCGTGCCCTTCTTGCCGCAAGGATTGGCGCAATCAAAGACCCCGTAATGCTCTGGCTTCAGATGCGGGGCGCCCTCCAGCGTCATGGTTCCGCAGACATGGTCATTGGCGGCCTCGATCTGTGCGCGCTCAAACCCGAGATGGCGCAGCATGTCGAATGTGGGGCTGTTCAGTTCGGAAGCAGGAATACCCAGCGTCTCGCGGCAGAACGCCTCGCCCAGTGTCCATTGATTGAACACGAAGCGAATATCAAACGCAGAGGGTAGTGCGGCCTCGATCTTTGCGATTTCCTCTGGCCCGAAACCATGCCCGATGAGGCTCGTGTGGTTAATACCCGGCGCCTGACCAAGGCTGCCATGCCCAACCGCATAAGCAATGATCTCGCCGATCTCGCTCTCACGATAGCCAAGCTTGCGCAGCGCAGCGGGAACCGACTGGTTGATGATCTTGAAATACCCGCCACCCGCGAGTTTCTTGAACTTCACCAGCGCGAAATCGGGCTCGATTCCGGTCGTGTCGCAATCCATCACCAGCCCGATCGTGCCGGTGGGCGCGATCACCGTGGCCTGCGCATTGCGGTAACCATGCTTCTCGCCAAGGCAAAGTGCCTCATCCCAGGCCGCACGCGCGAGCGTGACCAGCCGCGCATCCGGGCAGTTTGATGCGTCGAGCGCAACCGGGGCAACATTCACATCCTCGTAGCTGCCATCCCCATGCGAGGCACGGCGATGGTTACGGATGACGCGTAGCATGTGATCGGCATTCTTGGCATAGCCCGGAAACGCACCCAACTCTGCTGCCATTTCAGCCGATGTCGCATAGGACACCCCTGTCATGAGCGCGGTCAAAGCGCCGCAGAGCGCACGGCCCTGCGGGGAGTCGTAGCCAAGCCCCATATTCATCAACAGCCCGCCAATATTGGCATAGCCAAGCCCCAGCGTGCGGAACTCATAGGAGCGCTGCGCGATTTCTTTCGAAGGGAATTGCGCCATCATCACGCTGATCTCCAGCGTGATCGTCCACAGACGGGTGGCGTGCATATAGGCTTCGGCATCGAAGCGCGTGCCGTCATAGAATTTCAGCAGGTTCATCGAGGCCAAATTGCAGGCGGTGTCGTCGAGGAACATGTATTCCGAGCATGGATTCGAGCCACGGATCGCCCCATCGGCGGGGCAGGTGTGCCAGGAATTAACCGTGTCATGAAACTGAATGCCCGGATCTGCACAGGCCCAAGCCGCATGGCCGACCTGATCCCACAACTCGCGCGCCTTGACGGTTTTCGACACCTTGCCATCGGTGCGGCGCAAAAGTTCCCAATCGGCATCATCCTTGACCGCCTGCAGGAAAGCATCGGTCACGCGCACCGAGTTGTTCGAGTTCTGGCCCGAGACGGTGATATAGGCTTCCGAATCCCAATCCGTGTCATAGGTCGGGAATTCGATGCTGTCATAGCCCTGGCGCGCGTATTGCAGCACGCGACCGACATACGTCTCCGGGATCATGGCTTTTTTCGCAGCCTTGATCGCAGCTTTCAGCGCAGGGTTCTTGGTCGGGTCAACGGCATCCTCCGTGTTGCCGTCCCAAGCCCGGATAGCGCCGAAAATATCATTCAGACGCGCTTCATGTGCTTTGGAGCCAGCAACAAGCGAGGCAACCTTCTGTTCTTCGATCACCTTCCAGTTGATGAATTCCTCGATATCGGGATGGTCCATGTCGCAGATGACCATCTTGGCCGCGCGGCGCGTGGTCCCGCCCGACTTGATCGCGCCAGCGGCCCGAT
>SLDY01000106.1 GCA_007125005.1 Natronohydrobacter sp. | reverse complement strand
TAGCCGCGCGAATGGTGGCCTTCATCGCCGGGGATGGCCTGCGGCTCAGGCTGACCGCCTTCGCCTTCCCAGCGGATTTCCTCCTTGGGGGACGCGTCCTTGCCTTCGCGCTCGCCCTTCACATAGGCGGAAAAGGTGCTTGCAGCGGCGTCGAGCGCCACGAAATCCTGCGGGCGCTTGGGGCCGGAGATGGCAGGGACGATGGTGCCCATGTCAAGCTCAAGCGTATCCGTATAGATCGGCGCGTAATCGGCATCGCGCCAGAAGCCGTTTTCCTTGGCGTAAGCCTCGACCAGCGCGATGCGATCTTCGTCGCGGCCAGTCTGGCGCAGATAGCGCAGGGTTTCATCATCAATCGGGAAGAATCCGCAGGTCGCGCCATATTCGGGGGCCATATTGGCGATGGTCGCACGGTCTGCGAGCGGGAGTTTGTCGAGGCCGGGGCCGTAGAACTCGACGAATTTGCCAACCACGCCCTTGGCGCGCAGCATCTGGACGACTTTCAGCACGAGATCGGTGCCTGTGGTGCCTTCGACCATCTCGCCGGTCAGCTTGAAGCCAACGACCTCGGGGATGAGCATAGAGATTGGCTGGCCCAGCATCGCGGCCTCGGCCTCAATCCCGCCAACACCCCAGCCAAGCACGGCCATGCCGTTGACCATCGTTGTGTGGCTGTCGGTGCCGACCAGCGTGTCGGGATAGGCTACAGTCTCGCCATTCTGGTCTTCATCGGTCCAGACAGTCTGAGCCAGATATTCGAGGTTCACCTGATGGCAGATTCCAGTGCCGGGGGGCACGACGCGGAAATTGTTGAACGCCCCCTGACCCCATTTCAGGAAAGTGTAGCGCTCCATATTGCGCTCGTATTCGCGATCCACATTCATCTGGAAGGCGCGCGGGTTGCCGAATTCGTCGATCATCACGCTGTGGTCGATGACCAGATCAACAGGGTTGAGCGGGTTGATCTTCTGCGCATCGCCGCCAAGGGCCTTGATGCCGTCGCGCATCGCCGCCAGATCCACCACCGCCGGAACGCCGGTGAAATCCTGCATCAAGACACGGGCAGGACGATAGGCAATCTCTCGGGGATTCTTGCCGCCCTGTTTGCCCCAGTCGGAAAACGCCTTGATGTCATCGACCGTGACAGTGTTGCCATCCTCGAAGCGCAGCATGTTTTCAAGCACGACCTTGAGCGCGGCGGGGAGCTTTGAGAAGTCGCCAAGGCCAGCAGCCTCGGCGGCCGGGATGGAGTAATAGGCCACGGATTTGCTGCCCACGCTTAGCGTTTTACGCGTGCCAGTGCTGTCTTTTCCGACGATGATTGTCATGGGGATTTCGCCTCCCTTGAGGTTGCAGGGGTCTTCGCTGCTCCTGCCTTACCCCTTTCCGGCAAGGCCGATCAAGTAAATTCCGGCAATTTGTATACCGTTGTGCACAATTTTTTTCGATCCCTTTTCCTGTTCCCTCTGTGCGCGGGCTTGTGTGGCGTTCTTGCCGCGTTACAGCTTTCTCGCAAAACCTTGATTGGCCCGCCCTGACCGGCATGGTTAGATCAGCGCCACGGGTTTTGAACAGGTGGAACATGCGGCTGGCCTATCGCTTTCGAGTTTTGCTTTGCGCGATTCTCGGTCTGGCTTCGCCAGCAGCGGCCCAACACTCCGCGGTTTTGGTGGAGTTGTTCACCTCTCAGGGCTGCGCAGCCTGCCCGCCGGCTGACAAGCTCCTTGAAACCCTCGCCGACCGCGATGATGTGATCGCGCTGGCGCTGCATGTTGATTACTGGGATTACATCGGGTGGGCCGACAGTTTCGGGAATAGCGCCTTCAGCGACCGCCAGAAGCGGTATGCGCGGGTGCGCGGGCGGGCCTCTGTCTATACGCCGCAGATGATCATTGGTGGCATTGACGAAGTGAAGGGTTCCTCGCGGGCGCAGGTGATGGGCACGATTGCCACGCATCTGGGCATGGGGGTTTCGGCGAATCCGAATGGTGTGCGCCTGACGCTGCATTCCGATCAGGACACTGTGCTCACTGTCGAGGCTGTGGCTGAATATGGGCTCGCCTATGCCGCCGAAATACAGCTCGTGCGGTATAAGGATTCCGAAACCGTTGATATTCTGGCGGGCGAGAATGCGGGACGTTCCGTCACATATCGCAATATTGTCACCTCTTGGCAAAAACTCGACAATTGGGATGGTCAACGCCCCTTCCGCCAGACTGTGCAAATTGAAGGCGATGAGGCCGTGGTTGTCGTGATTCAGGAGCAAGGGCAGGGCCCGGTCTTGGCTGTCGCACGCCGGCGCTGAAGTTTCCGACCGTCAGCGAGTGGACATTTTGTCAGAACCACCCACATCCTGCGTGTAGGGTTGAAGCAAACAGCCAGCGAGGATGCCTGTCATGGCGATATCAATCACTGTAAATGGCACGCAGTATGAAACCGATGCTCCGTCTGAGACTCCGCTTCTGTGGGTTTTGCGCGATGAACTGGGCCTGACCGGCACGAAATTCGGCTGCGGTATTGCGGCCTGTGGAGCCTGCACAGTGCATCTGGACGGGCAGGCCGTGCGCTCCTGCCAAGTTCCGCTGTCTGACGTGGACGGCGATGTGACCACTATAGAAGGATTGGCCGAGACACGTTACCGCGCGCTTCAGGATGCGTGGGCACGGAATCAAGTCGCGCAATGCGGCTTTTGTCAGTCGGGCCAGATCATGCAGGCGGCGGATCTTCTGGCAGAAATCCCAGAGCCCAGCGATGCGGATATCGATGCAGCGATGGGTGGCAATCTGTGCCGCTGTGGAACCTATACGGGCATCCGCGCGGCGATCCATGACGCGGCGCGCGCGCTCAATGGCGGAGGTGCAGGATGAGCCGGCTTGGCAAGATCACAAGGCGCACGCTTCTGGTCGGGGCCGTCGCGGTCGCGGGGGGCGCGGCGTTCGGCGTCTATCAGATCCGCCGCCCCGTGGAAAACCCGCTGCGCCCGGAAGAGGGGGTAACTCTAAACCCCTATGTGATCATCGACCAGAGCGGGATCAGCATCATCGCGCCGCGCGCCGAGATGGGGCAAGGGGTGCATACCACACTGGCCGCGCTCGTGGCGGAAGAGCTTGACGCCGATTGGGAGGCTGTGCGCGTGCTGCACGGCCCGCCCGCTGCGGCCTATTTCAACGGGGCGCTCGCGCATGGGGCGCTGCCTGTGGCCGATTATGCGATGCGCGACTGGCAGCGCCGGGTTACCGACGGGCTCGGGGCGGCGTCGAAGCTGCTGGGGTTGCAGGTCACGGGTGGTTCGACCTCGACGGTGGATGCGTTCGAGCGGATGCGGCTGGCGGGTGCCGGCGCGCGCGAGGCTTTGAAGGCGGTCGCGGCCGAGCGGCTGGGGGTGGCCGTGGCGGAGTTGCGCACCGAGAAGGGGCATGTGATTGCGCCGGATGGGAGCGAGATCGATTACCGCGATCTCGCCGAAGAGGCAGCGACCCGCGATGTGCCCCGCGTCGATCTGCGCCCGCAATCGGAGTGGAAGCTCCTGGGCCGGTCGCTGCCGCGCAGTGACATGCAGGCCAAGGTGAGCGGGGCGGCGCAGTTTTCCACCGATATCGTGCTGCCGGGGATGAAATGCGCAACCGTGCGGATCTGCCCCTATCTGGGCGGCGGCATGGAGCGTTTCGATCCGGCCCCCGCGCTGGAAGTGCCGGGCGTGGAGCATGTGCTTGATCTCGGCAATGGCGTGGCGGTGGTGGCGCGCAACACATGGGCGGCGATGCAAGGCGCCGAGGCGGTCGAGATCGACTGGACGCAATCGCCGCTGCCCACGAGCACCGAGGCGATGTTCGAGCAGATCGCGGAAGCCTTCGACGAGAGGCACAATTCGCGGATGCGCAATGACGGCCGCCCGGATGATCAGGAGGCGCAGCTTGAGGTGGAATACCGCGTGCCGTTCCTCGCGCATTCCACCATGGAGCCCATGGGCGCGACTGCATGGCTGCAAGACGGGCATCTGACGCTCTGGGTGGGCAATCAGGCCCCGCGCGAGCATCTGAAGGTGGCCGCAGAGGCGGCAGGGCTCTCGGAAGAGGATGTCACCCTGCACACTGTCTTTCTGGGCGGCGGCTTCGGGCGGCGGGTGGAGACGGATGTCACGCGGCAGGCGGCGATGATCGCGGCGATGCTGCCGGGCATCCCGATCCGGCTGACATGGTCGCGCGAGGAAGACATGCGCCATGATTTCTATCGCCCCGCCGCGATTGCGCGGATACGTGGCGCGGTGGCCGAGGGGCGCGCGACGCTGTTTGACGCGAAAATCGCCGCGCCGTCGGTCACGCGGCAGGCCATCGGGCGGCTTGCGGGGCGCGAGATGGGCGGGCCGGACAAGGGCCATGTCGAAGGCGCGTTCGATCAGCCCTATGCGATCCCGCATTACCGCGTGGCCGGGCATCTGGCCGATCTGGATGTGCCCGTAGGGTTCTGGCGTGCGGTGGGTAACAGCTTCAACGGTTTTTTCCACGAGAGTTTCATCGATGAGCTGGCACATGCCGCCGGGCGCGATCCGCTGCACTTCCGGCTCGATCATGTCGCGCCCGAAAGCGCGGTTGCGGCGGGGGTGCTGGACGCGGTGCGCGATCTCTCGGACTGGGACAGCCCCCTGCCCGAAGGCCGCGCGCGGGGGGTGGCGATGACATGGTCCTTCGGCACGCCCACCGCCGTGGTGCTGGAACTCGACAAGACCGACGGCCCGATCCGCATCACGCGCGCCTTCATGGCCTGCGATCCGGGGCTGGTGCTGGACCCTGCAATCGTGCGTGCGCAGATGGAATCGGGGCTGATCTATGGGCTCTCCGCGGCATTGTTGGGGGAGATCACCTTCACCGAGGGCCGTGCCGATCAGGGCAATTTCCCCGATTACGACGGATTGCGGATTTTCAACAGCCCAAGGATAGACGTCACGATCCTGCAGGAAAACCCGCATATGGGCGGCGTGGGAGAGCCCGGCACGCCACCGGCCATGCCTGCGCTGGCCAATGCGCTTTACGCCCTCACAGGCCAGCGCGCACGCAGCTTGCCGCTGATCCATCAGGCTGATTTCCTGATCTGAGTTCATCCTTGCAAAAATATCCCGGGGGGACAGGGGGGCAGCGCCCCCCAACCCCGCTCGCGTCAGAGCACAGCCGGTAGTGCCGCATAGCCCCGGAACCGGATGCGCCCGCCGGGTAGGCGCGGCGCGTGCAGCCGGTAGTCGGGAAAGCGCGCCAGCAGGCGGCTGACAGCCACGCGCCCTTCCAGTCGGGCAAGCGTCAGCCCGACGCAGATATGCGGGCCGCCGGCGAAGGCCAGATGACGGTTCGGGTGGCGGCGGATGTCGAAGCGGTGGGGATCGGCGAAGACCTCCGGGTCACGATTGGCCGCGCCGATGCACAGGTGCAGATTTGTGCCCGCCCCGATTTCCAGTCCGCCGATCTCGACTGTCTCGCGGGTTTCGCGATTGCCGAACTGGTTGGGCGAGAGATAGCGCAAGCTCTCCTCGATGGCAGGCCCGATCAGATCGGGCTCGGCCAGAAGCTCCGCGCGTGCTTGTGGATGGTCATGGAGCAGCGCCAATGTATTGCCGATCAGGTTGGTGGTGGTCTCATGCCCGGCATTTAGGATGAATATGCAGTTTTGCAAAAGCTCGCGTTCGGAGAGCTGTGCACCTTCAGCGCTGCCTGTGATCAGCCGTGTCAGAACATCGGTTTCCGGGTCGCCGGGCCTTGCGCGGCGCCTCGCCACAAGATCGCGCAGATAGTCCACGAATTCCTCGACTGCGCGGTTGCCACGCGTCAGTTCCCCGGCGCTGAGTGCAGGTTCCAGCGCACCGAGGATCGCAAGCGACCAGCCGCGCAGCGGGCCGCGTTCGTCATGGGGCACATCGAGCAGATTGCCGATGATCTCGATCGGGATCGCGGCGGCGAAATCCTCGATCAGATCGACGCGTGCACGCCCTTCCATAGCATCGAGGAGGCTGTCCACGGCGGCGATCAGCCCCGGCTCCATGCGTGCGATGGCGCGCGGGGTCAGGGCTGCGGTCATGATCTTGCGCACGCGGGTGTGCAACGGCGGATCGTTGAAGACAAGCGAGGTGGTGTGATGTTCGTAGAGCGGTGCATCGCGACCGAATTTCGGCGCGAAGACTTCGGTCTTGTCCGAAGAGAAGCGTTTGGTATCGCGATAGATACGGTCGAGATCCGCATGGCGCGAGAGCAGCACCGACCCATCGGGCTGGGGCAGCACCGGCGCATGGGCAAGAAGTGCCGCGTAAAAGGGAAACGGGTCATCGCGAAACCCTTCGGGCGGGTTTGCGAGATCGAAATGCGTAGGGTCTTGTGCCTGCATATCCTCCTCCCTCCATCGCATACAGGGCGAGACTGCGCCTGATACTGTCAGGGCGCAAGGGCTCGGGAGTTACTTTTCTTCCCGCGCGCGGGCGGCTAGTGTTCGGGCTGGGCATTGGATGGGGTAGCGCGCGCGTGAGTCGCATCGACAGATATCTGCTGGCGCAGCTACTCAGCGTTTTTGCCTTTTTCACGCTGGTGCTTGTGTCGGTCTATTGGGTCAATCGCGCGGCGCGGCTTTTTGATGCGCTGATCGGGGACGGGCAGAGTTTCTGGGTCTTTCTGGAGCTTTCGGTGCTGACCCTGCCCAATGTGATCCGCGTGGTGCTGCCGCTCTCGGCATTCGCTGCCGCTGTCTATGTCGCGATCCGGCTGACGCGTGATAATGAGATGGTGGTGTTGCAGGGCACGGGCCTCTCATATCTGCGCATGCTGCGCCCGGTGGTGATCTTCGGGCTGCTTGTGGCGCTGATGCTGGCGGCATTGATGCATGTCCTGATGCCGCTTTCGCGGGCGCAACTGGCAGAGCGGCAGGTACAGATTGCCGAGAACATCGCGGCGCGTTTGCTCAGGGCCGGTGAGTTCCTTGAGCCTGCGGATGGGATCGTCGTCTTTCTGCGGGAGGTTACGCCTGAGGGGAAGCTGATCGATATCTTTTTGGCCGATTCGCGCGCGCCGGGGGTGCGGGTGGAGTATAACGCTGCGACGGCGCTTCTTGTGCCGGGGCCGCAAGGGCCTGTTCTGGTGATGTTTGACGGTGTGGCACTGATCCATCAGGGCGCGACAAACCGTCTGACGACGATCGCATTTGATGATCTGAGCTATGATGTGGGCGCGCTGATCGGACCTGCGGGGCGCGGCTCGGATGCGCGCGAGTTGCCGACCGGATTCTTGCGTGAGGCGGATGCGGAGCTGCTTTCGGAAATGGGGCTGACGCTGGCTGAAGCGCGTTTCGAGCTTGCGTCGCGCAATGCGCAACCGCTTTTGTCGGTGGTCACGTCGCTCATCGGGTTCGCGGCTGTGTTTCTGGGCCAGTTCAGTCGCCTTGGTGCATGGCGGCAGGTGCTGGGCGCGATTGTGGCTCTGGTTCTGATCCAGCTTGTTGGGAATGCCGCAGCCGGTATGGCCTTGCGCGACGCTGCGCGCGCGGGGCTGGCCTTTGTGCCTGTCGGGCTGGGGGTGCTGGTGGTGGCGGCGATGCTGGCATGGGCGAGCCTGCCGCGTAAGGGGAGGCAGGGCGCATGACGCTGGAGCGCTATCTGCTGCGCCGTCTGGCGACGAGTTTCCTGATGGTTTCGGGTGTGTTTCTGGGGATGCTCCTGCTGCTGGACATGGTCGAGCAGATGCGCAGGCTCGCCGGATTGGAAGTGGGTTTTGCTCAGATCCTGAAACTTGCGGCGCTCAATCTGCCTGAAGGCTTCTATGAGATCGCGCCGCTTGTGCTGATGCTGGCTGCGATGTGGGTGGCGCTGGGGTGGTCGCGCTCGTCGGAATTCGTGGTGATCCGGGCGACGGGTCGTTCTGTGCCGCGACTGATGCTGGTGCCCGCACTGGTGGTGTTGGTTGCGAGTATCGGTTTTGTTTTTGTGATGAACCCGCTTGTGGCGAGTGCTGCGCGCGAATCGAGCCGACTGATGGCGCAGATCCGCGATTTGCCCACCAGCGCAGTGGCGCTGACGCAAGGTGGCTTGTGGCTGCGGCAGGCTGATGCATTGGGCCAGACTGTCATTTTTGCCGCGAATGCCGAGGATACGGGCACGCTGTTGCGCGATGTGACTTTCCTTGTGTTCCATGAGGAAGACGGGGTGGCGCTGCGCCTGCAGGCTGCGGAAGCCGCGCTCCGGCCCGGTGGTTGGGAGTTGCGCGATGTCAAGCGTTGGGATTTTTCGCAGATCAATCCAGAGCAGACGGCGGATTTCCTGCCTTTTCTGGCCGTGGCAACTGATCTGACACCTGAACAGATCCGCGACAGTTTCGCACAGGTGCGTGCGATTCCGCTTATGCAATTACCGGGCTTCATAGCTGCGCTGGAGCGAGCAGGATTTGCGGCGCTTGAGCACAGAATGCGGCTGAATATGGAGCTTGCGCTGCCACTGATGCTGCTTGGTCTGTTGATGCTGGCTTTTGCGCTGAGCATCCACCACATGCGTGCGGGCGTTGCCGGTACGCGGGCCTTGATAACGATTCTGGCTGGATTCGCGCTCTTCTTTCTGCGTAACTTTGCTCAGATCCTTGGGGAAAGCGGGCAGATCCCGGTCGTTCTGGCGGCGTGGGGCTTGCCGGTTGCCACGGTGCTGCTGGCCGTGGGCGTGATGTTGAATCTGGAGGAGGGGTGATGCCCCGATCGCATTGGCAATCCATGCGTATGCGCGGCTCCGGCCCGCTACTGGCGCTGGGGCTGGTGTTCTGGATCGCGCTGGGCGCCTTTATGCCGCAAAAGCTCGCTGCGCAGACTTCGCAATTTGTCACATTGGTCGCAGACCGGCTGTTCCTTGATGGTCCCAACCGGTTGATCGCGGAAGGCAATGTAGAGGCGTTGTTCGGCATGACACGGTTGCAGGCAACGCGCGTGGTTTATGACCGCAGCACCGATCTTTTGCGCATTGATGGGCCGATTGTGCTGAGCGAGGGGCAGGAGATCATCATTCTGGCCGATGAGGCGGAAATGTCGCCCTCGCTGCGCCGGGGGCTGATCCGTTCGGCGAGGGTGGTGATTGACCAGCAGTTGCAGATCGCGGCGCATTCGGTGGAGCGGCTGGATGAGCGCTTTACCGAGATGAATGCGGTTGTGGCCTCCTCCTGCGAAATTTGTGCTGATCGCCCGACTCCGCTTTGGGAGATTCGCGCGCAGCGTGTGGTGCATGATGACGAGGCCCAGCAGATCTATTTCGAGAATGCACAGTTTCGCCTGTTCGGGTTGCCTGTGGCCTATGTGCCGCGTCTGCGCGTGCCCGATCCGCGTCTGCAGCGGGCGACAGGTTGGCTAAGCCCCGGGCTGAGCTTTGATACAGGGCATGGGATCGGGTTGCGGGCGCCGTATTTCATCGTGCTCGGGCCGGATCGTGATCTGACGCTGACACCCTATGTCGCGAGCAAGGGCACGCGTGCGCTGGAGTTGCGTTACCGGCAGGCATTCACCAGCGGCATGCTGGAATTCGGTGGGCTTGTCGCGCGCGATATGATCCGTCCCGGTGGCACGCGCGGTGTGGTTTACTTCGAGGGCGATTTCGCGCTTGGGCGCGGCTATCAGCTACGATTTAACCTGATCCACCCTTCAGATCGGCAAGTTTTGGAAAACTACAATCGTGGTGTATCGCGCCTGACCAGTGATATCACGCTGGAGCGCATAAGGCGGGATGAACGCCTGCGTGTGCAATTACTGCATTTCCGTTCGCTTCGGCTGGCCGATCGGAATGCCTCATTGCCCAATCGGGTCGGGCAGGCGCTGTTGGAGCGGCGCATGGATGTACCGGGGCTTGGGGGAGTTGCGGATTTCCGGCTTGAAGCGCATCTCCATCAGCGCCGCAGGGCGGTGGGCGCACCGGGTTTGCCGGCGCCGACACCTGATCGGGCCTTCGGACCGCGCCCGCGCGAAATGTCGCGCTTGAGCCTCGATCTTGGATGGCGGCGCGATGCGGTGTTGCCGATGGGTGTGCTCGGAGCCGTCGGGGTAAATCTGGGAATGGATCATTTTCGGCTTTCCGATACGGGCGGCAGCTTTGCGCGATCGGCCACGCGCATGGCCCCACAAGCGATCGCGGAGTTGCGCTGGCCGCTTGTGCGCAATAGTGGCAATGGCGTTTCGCATGTGATCGAGCCTGTGGCGCAGGTGATCTGGGGGCGCGACCGGCTGCTTGACCTGCCCTATGAAGAAAGCCGTATGCCGGAGTTGGATGGCGGCAATCTGTTTGCGCTCAACCGGTTCCCGAGCCGTGAGATGCGGGAGGGGGGCTTGCGTGCGAATCTGGGGGTAAGCTGGACGCGCCATGCTCCTGAGGGCTGGTCGAGCACGCTGACCATCGGGCGGATCTGGCGCAAGCGCGATCTGGGGCAGTTTTCGCGCGCCACACCGCTTTCGGGTGCGCGCTCTGACTGGCTTCTCGGCATGAGCCTTGGCACAGAAGCAGGGCTGCAACTGAGTAACCGTGCGCTCTTCTCATCCGATCTGCGCTTGCAGCGCACCGCACTGGAACTCGATTGGGTGGCCGAGGATTACACGATTTCAACGAGTTACATGCGCATCATCGGCAACCCCTTCGAGGCACGCGCCAGGACGGCCTCGGAATGGAGTTTTGAGGCGACGCGCGATCTCGATGAATTCTGGACCGCACGGGTGGGCTGGCGCTATGACATCGCACAGCGCCGTGCTGCGCGTGCCCTTGTGGGGCTGGAATATGAGAATGAATGTCTGCGCATGGAAATGGGGATCGAGCGGCAGTTCGCCTCGATTTCCTCGCCCAGAGCACAGACTTCGCTGGGGTTGAATATCGATATTCTGGGTCTTGGCGGCAATCCATCGCGGACGAGGCGGAGTTGCAGCGAGATGTGAGAAGAGCGTCGTGTGACGCAAGTGGGATGACATCGCAAAGCAAAGCGTGTAATCCCTGAGCGAGCGCTCCAGAGCGGGCAGGGCAGAGAGGCGGACAGAAGCTATGCGGTCAGGATTTCGGTCATTGCGAGAGCGGATTGTCATGGGGATTGCCGCGATCTTGCTGGTCATGAGCGCCCCGATCGCCGAGGCGCAGAGCCCGTTCTCGACTGCGCGCAAGGTCAATGACCGGGTGATCACCAATTTTGATATCGAGCAGCGCATCGCGTTCATGACGGCCCTGAATGTTGGTGCGGCTGATATGCGCGCGGAGGCGATTGAGCGTCTGACGGAAGAAGCTGTGCAGCGCGATTATGCGCGTCGGCTGAATATCCGCGTGGATCGGGACGATCTTACGGATGGCATGGCCGAATTCGCGTCGCGTGCTGATATGTCAACGGAGGAGTTTCTGGCGGCATTGCGCGAAGTTGGCGTGGATCGCGAGACATTCGAGGGCTTTGTCGAGGCCGGTTTGATGTGGCGGCGTGCTGTCGGCCGGACTTTGCCGCCGCTGGTGAGTGTTACTGATTCCGATGTGGCGCGCGCGCGCGATGTCGCGGCGATTCTCGGTCGGCAGCGGGTGTTGATATCAGAGATATTCCTGCCCACGGATCCCGAATTCGCGGAAGCGGTCGCACAGATCATGGACATGATCGAGGCGGCGCGCGGTGTCGAGGAGTTTTCGCAGATTGCGCGGGAGTTCTCGCTTGCAGGGACGCGCGATCAGGGCGGGCGCGTTCCGGACTGGATCCCGGTTGAAAACCTTCCGGGCCAGATATCCGGGCCTTTGGCCGCGGCACGCCCCGGGCAGATTGTCGGCCCGGTCGATCTGGGCCAGGCGATTGCCTATTTCCAGCTTCGCGCCAGTGACAGCACCCGCGATATTCCCCCTGATCAGGTGTTCCTGACCTACAAGCGGCTTTTGCTGCCTGGGGGCGATACAGCCGAGAACCGTGCGCGTGTTACCCAGATCCGGGCCGAGGTGCGCCATTGTGAGGGGCTTGGTCGATTCGCGCGCGGATTGTCTGAGGATGCGCTTGTCGAGCGCGAGGCCTTCGTCAATGAGATCAGCGGCGCGGATGCTGTGGAACTTGCGCGGCTCGATCGCAACGAGATTTCGGCCAACCGCACGGAAAACGGGCAACTTGTCGTGCTGATGCTGTGTTCGCGCGAATTGCAGTTTGAAGACAGGCCAAGCGACCGGCGCATGGAAGATATGGTCTTCGATCGTCGTCTTGGAGCAATGGCGGATCTCAAACTGCAGGAATTGATCGCGGATGCTGATATCCGCGATTACTGAACGCGCTCAGACAGGCTCATCCTCGCGCCCATGCGCACCGCGCTCGCGGTAAGGGGTCGTGTTGTAATGCGCGCGGTAGCATTTTGAGAAATGCGAAGGTGAGGTGAAACCAGTGGCGAGCGCCACGGAAATCACGCTCATATCGGTCTGCATCAACAGATTGCGTGCGCGCTCAAGCCTGAGTTCCATGTAATAGCGTTTGGGGCTGCGATTGAGGTAGCGGCGGAACAGTCGCTCAAGCTGGCGGGTGGACATATTCACTTCATTGGCCAGATCGGAGGGCGAAATCGGATCCTCGATATGGCTTTCCATGAACTCAATGACCCGCGCGAGCTTGGGATGACGCACGCCAATACGGGCCGGGATCGAGAGGCGCTGCGTATCGCGATTGGTGCGGATCGAGGAATAGATCATCTGATCGGCAACGGAATGCGCGAGATCGGGGCCCTCGGATGAGGTGATGAGCGCGAGCATCATGTCGAGCGGTGCAGTTCCGCCTGCCGAAGTCAGTCTGTTGCCATGAATGACAAAGACCGATTTTGTCAGGTCGATTTCCGGGAAATCCTCGATGAGAGCATCGTGATTCTCCCAGTGGATCGTGGCGCGACACCCATCGAGCAGTCCGGCTTTTGCAAGTGTCCATGCACCCGTGCAGATGCCGCCGATCATGGTGCCGTGGCGCGCGCGCTTGCGCAGCCATGACAGGATCGCTGGTGTTGTCGCACGCTGCACATCAACACCGCCACAGACAAGGATAAGTGCGTCTTTGGGAATCTCGTCAAGCGCCGCTGTGACCGCCATTTCTGCGCCATTGGAGCAGCGCACCGTTTTACCGCCTTCGCTGACAAGGCTCCAGGAATAGAGCGGTTTGCCGGCCACCCTGTTGGCGAGGCGCAATGGCTCGATCGCGGCGGCGAAAGCCATCAGCGTGAAACGCTCCAGCAGCAGGAACACGATGTGATGCGGGCTTTTGCTATGATCGGTGGGCGGGCGGTTGGTCATTGTGACATTCTGGTCTGGCTGGACATGCATGAGGCTGGCGAAAAGCCAATCAAGTTTCGCGTCCGCGCGCAAGAGCAATCGTAATTGCAAGCATGGGGCGGCTTTTGTATAGAGGCCGCGATTGATGCGCATATCGCTGGCGTATCTTAGAGTGACCCCCGGGAGGCAAGCATGACCCAAGGCTGGACAAGATCGACATGGCGCACACGCCCCAGAATCCAGATGCCAGACTATCCAGATCCGGCGGCGCTGGCGACTGTGGAGGCGCAGCTCGGAAAATATCCGCCGCTTGTCTTTGCTGGTGAGGTGCGTGCGCTCAAGCGCAAGCTAGGTGCGGCTGCGCGCGGCGAGGCGTTCTTGCTGCAAGGTGGCGATTGTGCAGAGAGTTTTTCCGAATTCACTGCCGACAGCATCCGTGACACGTTCAAGGTGCTGCTGCAGATGGCCATCGTGCTGACCTATGGCGCGAAAGTGCCGGTAGTGAAAGTGGGTCGTATGGCAGGGCAGTTCGCAAAGCCGCGCTCAGCACCGACAGAGATGATGGGCGGGCAGGAACTGCCCAGCTATCGCGGTGATATCATCAACGGGTTCGACTTTACGCCAGATGCGCGTGTGCCCGATCCGTCGCGCATGTTGCAGGCTTACACGCAGGCGGCTGCCAGTCTGAACCTGCTGCGCGCGTTCTCGAAGGGTGGTTACGCCGATATGCACCGTGTCCATTCATGGACATTGAGTTTTACCGAAGGTGAGAAGGCCGAACGGTATCGCGAGATGACTGACCGCATCACCGATACACTCGATTTTTTGACAGCTGCGGGGATCACTTCGGACACCAGCACAGAGTTGTCATCAGTCGATTTCTATACCAGCCATGAAGCGCTGCTTCTCGAATATGAAGAGGCGCTGGCGCGGGTGGATTCCACTTCGGGGCTGCCGGTGGCGGGTTCGGGGCATTTTATCTGGATCGGGGATCGTACCCGCCAGCCTGATGGTGCGCATGTCGAGTTCTGCCGCGGGGTGCAGAACCCGATCGGGTTGAAATGCGGACCCACGATCAGCAACGACGATCTCAAGCGGCTGATTGCGACCCTGAACCCGGAAAACGAGGCCGGGCGGCTGACACTGATTGCGCGTTTCGGAGCCGGGCAGGTGGGCGATCATCTGCCGCGCCTGATCCGGGCTGTTCGGGAGGAGGGCGCCAATGTGCTCTGGACCTGTGATCCGATGCATGGCAACACGATCAAGTCATCATCAGGTTACAAGACACGCCCGTTCGAGCAGGTGCTGCGTGAAGTCCGCGAGTTCTTTGCCGTGCATAATGCCGAAGGCACGATCCCGGGCGGCGTTCATTTCGAGATGACGGGTAAGGATGTTACCGAATGCACCGGCGGACTGCGCGCTGTGACAGACGAGGACCTCTCGCAACGTTATCATACGGCCTGCGATCCGCGCCTAAATGCGAGCCAATCTCTGGAACTGGCCTTCCTTGTGGCCGAAGAACTGGTCGATCGCCGTCAGTCGCTGGCAACAGCGACTGGATAAGGCCGGCGCGAAGACTTATGGCGCGTGCATGATATTCAGGGCGCGGGCGCTGCGGCAGCGCCTGCCCTTTGGGCTTTACGATTCGGTGCCAAATGGATGCTTTTTCGCTGCGCGATGCTTTGATTTCAGATGCGGCCGAGATTGTTGCAATATGGAATCCGATCATCCGAGACACGGCCATCACCTTCAATCCGCTTCTGCGCAGTGCCGAGGATATCGCCGCAATGATTGCGGAGCGGCAGGCCGCCGGACATGCTGTCATGTTGGCCGAGAAAGCGGGCATAGTGCTTGGCTTTGGGGCTTATGCGCAATTCCGCTCTGGCTTGGGCTATGCCCGCACGATGGAACACACGATCAATCTTGCACCCGAAGCGCGTGGGCTCGGGGTCGGCCGCGCGTTGCTCATGGCGCTTGAAGACCATGCAACGCGGGCCGGGCATCATGTGATGGTGGCGGCGATTTCCGAGACCAATTCGGGCAGCATCGGCTTTCATGCTGCATTGGGATATCGCGAGGTCGGACGGATGCAGGAAGTCGGTTGGAAATTCGAGCGCTATCATGATCTTGTGCTGATGCAGAAATTCCTAGGTGTCGGATGATTTGCGTTGCTGCATTCCGCGCGACGGACTGTTAGGTTGGCGGTATGTCGATCTGGACCCGCATAAGTGATGCGCTGCGCGCGCTGCGTGAGGGGGAGCCTCTGAGTCAGGTGTTTGAGCGCCTGCGCACCCCGCCCGAGCGGACAGTGGCCTTTACCATCGCCGTGATCGCGCTTGGGGCGAAACTCGCCAAGGCCGATGGGGAGGTTACGCGCAATGAGGTCGCGACTTTCCGGCGGATCTTTACCATTCCACCCGAAGATGAACCCGCGGCGGCGCGTGTTTTCAATCTGGCGCGGCAGGATGTGGCAGGCTTTGATCTCTATGCGCGCAAGATCGCGGCAATGTTCCCGCCGCGCGACCCGGTGTTGCTGGATCTGATGGAGGGGCTTTTCGAGGTCGCAATGGCCGATGGTGAGTTTCATCCCAATGAGGAAGCGTTTCTGCGCGAATTGGCAGAGATTTTCGGGCTGACAGAGCGTTGCTTTCAGTGTTTGCGCGCGCGATTCGTGGGGGATATCTTGCCCGACCCTTATGATGTTCTGGATGTCAGCCCCGATGCGCCGCTTGACGAGATCCGGCGCGCCTATCGGCAGGCTGTGCGCGAGACCCATCCAGACCGACTCGTTGCGCGGGGCGTGCCTGCCGAGGCGATCAAACTCGCCGAGCATCGGCTGCGCGATGTGAATCGCGCTTGGGAAGATATCCAGCAAAGTCGCGCGGCGTGACACGTTTCTGCGAGGGGTGCGCCGGGTGGCTGGCGCAGCGCGGGTGGAACGGATACTCTCACTGTATGCGGGTTGGTTTATTTGCATCGCTGGTGAGCATGACGATGATGGCGCAGGGTCTTGCGCCTGCCATTGCGCAGGTGCAGACGGAGACGCCTGAGAGTGAGGAAGCGCCAGTTCTGCTGATGGATCTCTTTGATCGTCTGTTGCGCGGTTTCATCACCGAGATCGAGCCGCAAATGCGCGAATTGGAGCGTGGATTTTCATCGCTTGAGCCCGAATTGCAGCGTTTCCTCGACGAGATGCGGGGGATGACGCAATATCACCCGCCCGAGGTTTTGCCCAATGGCGACATTCTCATTCGCAGGCGCGCTCAGAGCGCGCCTGAGGAAGCGCCAGAGCCTCAGGAAGAGGAGAAGGCTGCGCCTTCTGGGGATCCGTTCGAGCT
>SLDY01000010.1 GCA_007125005.1 Natronohydrobacter sp. | reverse complement strand
TGGCAGCCCGTAGGGGAATCGAACCCCTCTTTCCAGGTTGAAAACCTGGCGTCCTAACCGATAGACGAACGGGCCAGCATCTTGTCGCGGGTATTATTTTATGCTCCAGGCTTACGCAAGAGGGTAATGCACATTTTTCTTTAGAAAGATTATCATGCATTCGGCTTTGCAGCGTCTTCAAGACGAAGCTGGACATTTCGCCGACCCTGCCAGTGATTGATCTCGATCCTACCCGCCAAATGCAGCGACTGCCCCTGAGAGGCGGAGACGAAATGGCCTAGATCGGATTCGAATGCCCCAAAAGCGACTGCGTCAAGCATGCTGCCGCCAACTTCACCAAAGCGCACGCGCATATGGGCCTCTCCCATCCGACGCACCGACTGAATGCGCATTGCCGGAAATGCAAATCTGGGCGCTGGAGCCGACGCGCCAAAGGGGCCAGCGGATTCGATCTGATCCACCAGTTCCACGCTTACCGCGGAGGGCATCAAGACACCATCCAGACGGAGGCTTTTCACAGCTGCATCAGCTGCACCCTGCAGCGCCAGAAGCTCATCCAGACGCGCCATCGCCGCTCGCAACTGAGCGCGCGCCACTGTCAAACCCGCAGCCATCTTGTGACCGCCGCCCTTAAGCAAAAGTCCCTCTCGCACGAGCCTCTGGACCGCAGCGCCCAGATCTACACCCGGAACGGATCGGCCAGATCCCTTGCCCTCATCCCCATCAAAGCCAATCACGATTGCCGGCCTGTCAAAGAACTCCTTGAGGCGTGACGCTGCAATTCCGATAACGCCGGGATGCCATCCCTCGCCTGCAGCCCAGACCAGCGCGCCGACATCGCCGCGCGCTTCCGCCTGCGCCAGCGCTGCTGCTCGCACTGTAGCTTCTATCTCCCGACGCTCGGAATTAAGCGCATCGAGCCGTTCAGCCAGAGCCGCGGCCTCGTGAGGGTCATCACAAGCCAAAAGTCGCGCCCCAAGATCAGCGGCACCGATTCGTCCTCCTGCGTTCACACGCGGTCCAAGCACGAAGCCCAGATGATAGGCCGAAGGCGCGGTTTCCAACCTTGCAATATCGGCAAGGGCGCATAAACCCGCGCGCTCCCTTCGCGCCATAACGCGCAGACCCTGCCGGACAAAGGCACGGTTGACACCAACAAGCGGAGCTACATCCGCAACAGTCGCGAGCGCGACAAGATCGAGCATGGCCATGAGATCCGGGCCCTGGCGACCCTGCTCGCGCAATTGGCGATTGGCCTCGACCAGCATCAGGAAGACGACACCAGCGGCACAAAGGTGACCCAGTTCGCCACTCTCGTCTTGCCGGTTGGGGTTTACCACTGCAAGCGCCGCAGGCAGCGTTTCTCCACCAAGGTGGTGGTCCAGCACCACTACATCCGCGCCCTGTGCTGCTGCGATAGCTTCATGACTTACCGTTCCACAATCAACACAGACTATGAGATCATGACTCTGCGCGAGCGTTGCCATCGCCGGGGCATTCGGACCATACCCTTCATCAATCCGATCAGGCACATACAGCGTTGCTGCATGTCCCATTGCGCGCAACCAGCAGATCAGCAGCGCTGCAGAAGCACCACCATCAACATCATAGTCAGCGAAGATGGCAATGCGTGCGCCATCATCCACTGCAGCCACGCAACGCCGCGCTGCGGCCTCCATATCGCGCAAGCTGCGTGGATCAGGCAGCAAGTCGCGCAAGGCCGGGGTCAGGTAGCGCTCTGCGTCTTCTGGAGCGACCCCTGCGCGTGCCAGTACTGCGCAAACCCCATGTGGCAAGGAGGTGAACTGTTCCATCGCTTCGGCAAGGCGAGAGATTGCAGGATCAGGCCCCTGCCAGCGCCGTCCAAGCGCAGAGGCTTCAACACCCAAAAAGGCTGCCCTATCATTCTTTGTGAGAACTCCCGGCATTTGGTCGCAGCATCCTCAACAAGCGCCGCTGCAAAGACAGAGGTTGCGACCTCAACAACCCGGCCATCTCGCGCGGCAAGTCCTCATAAGGGGGTGCGGTAGCTCATCCGACGCACGGAGCCGGTCTTCGATCGCATCAACAGGGTATCTGTTGTCACCCAGCCGGGCTCTGTCTTGATGCCCTGCACGATAGATCCATCAGTCACACCTGTCGCTGCGAATATAACTTCGCCGGTGATCATTTCGTCGCGTGTATAAACCTTTTCAAGGTCCTTGATACCCGCCCGACGCGCGCGCGCGATCTCATCCTCGTTGCGGAAGAGAAGCTTGCCGTAAATCTGCCCTCCCATGCATTTAAGCGCGGCGGCGGCCAGCACGCCCTCAGGCGCCCCCCCTGACCCCATATACATGTCAATCCCTGTCAGATGTGGCTCTGCACAATGGATGACACCAGCAACATCACCATCCATGATGAGCCGGATCGCGGCCCCGGTCGAGCGCAGATCGGCGATCATCTCTTCGTGTCGCGGGCGTTCCAGCACGCAGACCGAGATATCTGACGGCTCGCAACCCTTGGCCTGTGCCAAGGCCCGCACACGTTCAGAAGGTGACATCTCCATTGTCACCGTGTCGGGAGCATAGCCGGGCCCAATGGCCAGCTTGTCCATATAGACATCCGGCGCGTGCAACATTGTGCCGCGTGGTGCCATGGCAATAACCGTGAGCGCATTGGGGAAATCCTTGGCGGTCAGCGTCGTGCCTTCAAGCGGATCAAGGGCAATATCCACTTCTGGCCCCTCACCAGTCCCGACTTCCTCACCAATGTAGAGCATCGGGGCTTCGTCGCGCTCACCCTCGCCGATCACGACGACACCACGAATATCAAGCATATTCAACTGACGGCGCATCGCATCAACGGCAGCCTGATCAGCCGCCTTCTCATCGCCGCGCCCGACAAGTTTGGCCGAAGCAAGTGCTGCAGCTTCAGAGACACGGGCCAAGCCCAGCGACAGCATGCGATCGTGAAATTCGGGCGGTGTGATCATCTTGATTGTCCCTCGACGATTGTTTCACACCACATCTAGCGGGCTATAGCGGCGGTGCACAAGCAGAACCGGAATTTTGCCGTCAATCAAATGACCGACGCGGCAGATCGGACTCAGTCTTCCTCGATCGCCATCGCAACGGGCTCGCCAATGACAACACCGGTCTTCAGCGAAATCGCGATTGCATGATCAATGGCATCGCGCGTTGTCTTGTGGGTAATGATCAGAACTGGCGCGCGCGTGTCCTGATGACCATATTGCCGCATCCGGTTGATCGAGACCCCAGCATTTCCCAGCGCTTCGGCCACTTTCGCAAGCGCCCCGGGCTTATCGAGCAGGCCCATGCGCAGATACCACGGCTTCGAGCCCATTGCCTTCGCCGAAACCGCGCCTTCGAGCGTCGTTGCAGGCTGACCGAATACCGGCAGCCGAAAGCCACGGGCAATATCCATCACATCCCCCATGACTGCACTGGCAGTCGGCCCTTCCCCGGCACCCGGGCCGCGCAGAATCACCTGCTCGATCGAATCGCCCTCAATTACCACCATATTCGTCCCGCCCTTGAGTTGTCCCAGCGGGCTATCTGCCGGCACAAGGCAGGGCGTCATGGATTGCTCGAGCCCGCGCCCAGTCATCTGCGCAACGCCCAGGAGCTTGATGCGCAACCCCAGATCCGCCGCAGCGCGGATATCCTCAATAGAGATGCGCTCTATACCTTCCAGCGCGATGGCGTCGAAATCTGGTCGCACACCAAAAGCAATCGCAGAGAGCAGCGTCAGCTTGTGGGCCGCGTCGATGCCGCCCACATCCAGCGTGGGATCAGCTTCGAGATAGCCAAGCTGGTTGGCTTCTTCAAATACTGTCTCATAGGGCAGACCCGCATCCTCCATCCGCGTCAGGATATAGTTGCATGTGCCGTTCATCACGCCCTTTACGCGTGTGATACGATTTCCGGCAAGACCTTCAGTCAAAGCCTTGATCACCGGAATACCACCTGCAACAGCCGCCTCGAAGCGGAGTGCCACACCATGATCTTCCGCAGCCTCTGCCAAGGCTTGCCCATGAATCGCCAGCATCGCCTTGTTGGCGGTGACAACATGCTTGCCCATGGAAATCGCTGATTCGGTCAGCGCCTTGGCTGGGCCATTCTCGCCGCCCATCAGCTCAACCACGACATCCACATCCTCACGGCGCGCAAGCGCGACCGGGTCGTCTTCCCAGTCATACCCTGAAATATCCACGCCGCGATTGCGCGTGCGCGAACGTGCCGAGACCGCCACGATCTCGATGCCCCGTCCGGCACGACGCGCGAGTAGGTCGCCATGGCTCTGAACGATCCGGATAAGCCCCGTTCCAACAGTGCCTAGCCCTGCTATTCCAAGGCGCAAAGGGGATGTCATGTCGGGCACTCCACGTGATCACGGTAATTTGCGCCCTGTTAGCGGCTTGTGCGCGACCTTGCAATCCGGGCGGGGGCCCTCAGCGCAACAGCGCGGTGATTTCACGCAACAGCACTGCGCGCGAGATCTCTCCGACATGCACATGCGCCAGCATCCCGTCGCGTGCCACAAAGAGTGTTACCGGCAGGCCGATGGTCGCATAATGCCGCGCAAGCAGGCTTTCGGGATCAAGCGCGATATGCGCAGCGCTGATATCAGTGCGGTCGAGATGGGCGCGGACAGTCTCTGCGGCCTCACCCTGCGAGGCGAGGAGGAAAGTCACATCCGGGCGGCTTTCAGCGACCTCGGCCAGCATAGGCAATTCACGACGGCAGGGCGGGCACCAAGTCGCCCACAGATTGATCACCATGGGCTGTTCTGGAACATCGGCAAAGGCGAAGCCACCGCCCATCAGCATGGGCAGGCTGATATCAGGGGTTGCGATGGCAGGCCGATCCGCCAGATCGAGCGTCAGCACAAGCCAGAACATGACGCCGAGCCAGAGCGCCCCGAAGGCAGGCACAGGCGCAAGCCCGCGATAAAGCGCATGCAGTGTCACAAGCCCCGCGCCGAGCGCAGCGCCGATTGGCGAGAACCCGCCCTGCCAGATGGCAATGATCAACCATGGCTCCGCAAGGAAGACCTCGGGGAATTGCACGACATGACCGAGCCTTGCGCCGATGAACCCAAAAAGAACCGCATGCCCCGCCCATGCCGAGAGCGTTGGCACACGCCCCCAACGCGCGATGATTTCAGCGGCGATCAGGAAAACGCCCACGGCTGCGAGCGTGGCAAAACGCTCCCAGCCGAGCACGAAGGGACCAAGTTGGATTGCTGTCATGCCCGCGCTTCTGGGCCAGGGCGCGCGCAATGTCTAGGGCGCGCGCTCCGGTTCAGGTCCCGAGCTTGGCTGCGTCGCGTGCGAGCGCCTCACGCGTGGCATTGCGCCGATACCATATCGTGATCGCCGTCGAGGTCAGCACGATAAACAGTGAATAGAGCACCGGGATCAGCAGCACCTCCTGCTGCATCGCGCCCGAAAAACTCAGCGTGATGACCAGCACTGCAAGCGGGCCGTTCTGAATGCCGGTCTCCAGCGAGATCGTGCGCGAGCGGTTCGTGTCCTGCCCGAGCGCCCGCGCAACCCAATAGCCAAACAGCATCCCGATCAGCCCGATCCCGATAGTCGCCGCGTAGATATTGATCCCGGTATCCAGCAGGAGCTGATAATTACGCGGCACCCATGTAACAATCAGGAACAAGATCACCACCACGCCCATGAACGACCCGATCAACTCGACTGTCGCGCCTACATTTGGGTTGAACTTGCGCAGCACCATCCCGATGATCGTGGGAATAAGAAGCACCACCAGAACCTGCGCAACATTGGCAGGCGGGATGGACGATTCTGCCGGGACACCGGCCAGACCGCCATAAAAATCCAGCAGCAACGGCACCATCACCACAGCCACAAGGGTCGAAACAGTGGTCATCATGATTGACAAGGCCAGAACGCCTTTCGAGAAATAGGCGAAGATGTTCGAGGTCGTCCCCCCCGGCATGCAGGCGATAAGCAACAGCCCCACGACCAGCGCAGGCGGCAGGCCCAGGAGGATTGCCAGCATATAGCCAAGGAAGGGCATCACCGCGAACTGACTCAAAAGTCCCACAAGGATCCCCTTGGGCTTGCGAAAGGCGATCAGGAAATCGCGCGGGGTCATCGAGGCACCCATGCCCAGCATGATAACCATCATCATCACACCCAGTAGTGTGGTTTCAAGTTCTGTGAGCATCGATCACGCCTTCCCTGCAAATTCTTCGCGCACTTCCGCTTTCAGATCCTTACGCAAGATCTTCCCAATGGGCGATTTCGGCAATTCATCGCGAATAATCACAGAGCGCGGTACCTTGTAGGCCGCCAGATGCTTGCGGCAATGCGCGATCACCTCTTCCTTGCTGATCTGCGTCGTGACATCCGGGTTCTGCACCACATAGGCGCGCACGGCCTCGCCCGTTCCGGCATCCGGGATCCCAATGACCGCGGCTTCCAGCACCGAGTCGAGCTTGGACAGGCAATCCTCAACCTCATTGGGATAGACATTGAACCCCGACACGAGCACCAAATCTTTCTTGCGGTCTACAATCTTCAAGAACCCATCATCATCCATCACGGCAACATCACCTGTAAACACCCAGCCATTCTGCAAGGTCTTTTCGGTATCCTCGGGCCGGTTCCAGTAACCGCGCATCACTTGTGGCCCTTTGACCAGCAACTCCCCCGCGGCGCCCCTGTCCACAGGCTCGGCCTTGTCATCAACCAGCACCACGTCTGTGCCCGGCACCGGCACACCGATGGAACCCACGCGAACAGGCTCATCAAGCGGGTTGAAGCTGACAAGCGGCGCAGTTTCGGTCAGCCCGTAGCCTTCGGCGACGCGCGTGCCAGTGATCGCTTGCCAACGCGCCG
Source organism: Natronohydrobacter sp. (assembly GCA_007125005.1). GTDB lineage: Bacteria > Pseudomonadota > Alphaproteobacteria > Rhodobacterales > Rhodobacteraceae > Roseinatronobacter. The sequence continues at coordinate 35,677 of SLDY01000010.1, read as the reverse complement.
CCACAGCCTCATGCAAAGCCGTGCCGCCTGCAATCGCGGCCTTCAGCGTCTTGGGCGGATAGGCCGCGAACCATTCCTCATTCATCAGCCCGTTGAAAAGCGTGTTGACGCCTGTGATCCAAGTGACCGGGTAATTCTCCAGCGCGCGCTGGATGTTCTGCACCGGGCGCGGTGACGGCACAAGGATATTGCGCGCGCCCAGCGCGAAGAATGTCATCAGATTCGCCGTGAAGGCGAATATGTGATAGAGTGGCAAGGCCGTGAGCACGCAATCCTCGCCTGTCATATGCCGCCCTCCCATGGCTTTCACCTGCTCCAGATTGGCGAGTATATTGCCATGGGTCAGCATCGCGCCTTTCGCGACACCTGTCGTTCCCCCGGTATATTGCAAAAGCGCCAGATCCTCCGGGCCAGTCTGATCCCAGTCGTCAACCTTGGGCAGGCCACGACCGATCTTCAGGGCCTCACGGATACGCAAAACCGGCACTTCAAGCTTCGGCACGGGTGGCAGACTGCGCGTCCAGACTTTCTGGACACCACGCACGATGCTCTCTGGAATACGAGGAAAGAACTCGGGCACACCTGCGAGCACAACATGGCGGATACCAGTCTGCGGCAGCACCTCTGCGAGCTTGTCAGCGAACATGTCACAGATAATGAGAACTTCTGCACCGGAATCACGAAACTGATGCACCATCTCTGGCGGCGTATAGAGGGGGTTTGTATTGACCAGCACGCCGCCAGCCTTTAACACACCGAAAGCCGCGACCGGATAAGCCAGCCCATTGGGCAACTGCACCGCGACCCGCGCGCCGCGCGGCAGCTTGCAGTGATGACGCAGGAAGGACGCAAAAGCATCCGACATCGCCCCCACTTCGCTATACCTGAGGGAGCCGTTCATGCCATTTGGAACAACACAGGTAAAAGCGCGGCGCTTACCCTGCAGCTCGGTTGTCCGCGCGATCAGATGCGCCAGCGAAGGATGTTCAGGCACCGGCAGTTCTGGTGCGATTTCTGTTCCATATGCCGCCAGCCAAGGGCGCGCCTTTCCCGTATCACTCAGCATGAGACCTCCCGTCCCGCCTCCTCTGCGGGTGCTCCTGACCGACCATTCCGCTTAAATCCCCCATCGGCAAGCCCTGACGTAGCAGACAGATGCAAAAAACCTTGCGTCACACAGCACAACGCCAGCTGCGCAGAGCAGGCAGGGATATGCGGCGCAAGCAGGTCACTGCACCGCACAAACCATTTCACAAGCACATCGCTCCTTCCCAACAAATATGCGGTGTTTTCCTTGTCTTTGTCATGCGAATTTCATATGTCACGCCTTCATGTCATGGGGTCAGGACTGGGAGAACCACATGCCGGATACTGTTTTCCAAAGCTACGGGGTGCATCGCTGGGGTACGGGAATGTTCGCGCCGCTGCCAAATGGCGATCTGGGCCTTGTCAATCCGGCACGCCCCGATGCTCCGGCGGCAAGCCTGCCCGCGCTGTTGCATGAACTTGATGCGCGCGGCATTCATACGCCTGTGCTCGTGCGCGTTGGCGCATTCCTCAAACGCCAGCTCGAAGCCCTGAACCATGCCTTCGCCAAGGCAATCGAGGCCAATGAATATCAGGCTCCCTATCGGGGTGTGTTTCCCATCAAGGTCAATCAGCAAGCCGAGGTCATCGACCGCATTGTAGACTATGGCCGCCCCTTTCAGTTCGGGCTGGAAGCCGGATCCAAGCCCGAGTTGATCCTCGCGCTCTCGCGCGACCTGCCAAAAGGGGCGCTTCTGATCTGCAACGGGATCAAGGATGCCGAATTCATCCGACTGGGTATCCTTGCCCGCAAGGCTGGCACGAATTGCGTGCTGGTGATCGAAAGCCCCGGCGAGGCAGACACTGTCATCGCCGAAGCCAAACGCCTGGGCGAGAAGCCGGCTCTCGGGGTGCGCATAAAGCTTACCCGACGCGTAACGGGGAACTGGGCCGATAGCTCGGGCGACAGATCGACCTTCGGACTGACGACAAAGGAAGTTGTGGATCTCATCGACAAGCTGCGCGATGCAGACATGCTCGATTGCCTTGTTCTGCAACACGCGCATCTGGGCAGCCAGGTTCCGCAAGTCATGGATATCCGTCAGGCCGTGGATGAGGCCTGCCGTTTCTATACTGAATTGCGCCGGCTTGGTGTGCCGCTGCAATATCTCGATCTGGGGGGTGGCCTGGGCATCGATTACACTGGCGAAGCGCGCGCTTCGGAAAACTCCATTAATTACACGATGGAAGAGTATTGTTCGAATGTCGTCGAAACCGTGAAGTATCAGATGGATGCAGCAGGTGTCCCGCATCCGACTCTGATCACCGAATCCGGCCGTGCCATCGTAGCCTATTCCTCGATGCTGCTCTCGGACATTCTGGAGGCAAGCTATTTTGACCGCTCTGCCCCGATCACAACCGAAGAAGATGACCATCACATGCTCTCTGACATGGCTGCGATTGTCGATTACCTTGCCCCTCGGCGCATTCAGGAATGCCTGAATGATGCCGAATATTACCGCGAGGAATTGCGTGCCCTGTTCCGTCGTGGTGTTATCGGGATCGAGGAAGTTGCGCGCGCTGAACAGATTTTCCTCTATGTCATCGGACGCATCAAGGATCTTGTCGCACAAACACCCGATGTACCTGCCGAAGTGCTTGAAGAGCTCTCTGCCCATCGCGACATCTATCGTGCGAATTTTTCGCTGTTTCAGTCACTGCCCGATGTATGGGCGATTGATCAGCTATTGCCCATCACCCCGCTGCAACGTTTGAACGAGACGCCAACGCGCCGCGCGGTGCTCTCGGACATCACCTGCGACAGTGACGGCAAGATCGATCAATTCGTTCTGGGCGATGGTGTCGGGAACGCACTGCCAATTCATGAATTAAGAACCAAAGAGCGGTATTTTATCGGGATCTTTCTGATCGGCGCGTATCAGGAAACCTTGGGAGATTTGCACAATCTTTTTGGTGATACCAATATCGTGACAGTGGATTTCAACGAAGATGGTGTGCTGGAAATCCAGCATGAAGTAGAGGGCGATACAGTCTCTGAAGTGATGGCGTATGTGGAATATGAACCCAAACAATGTCTTGACGCCTTCAAGCGAATTGTCGAGCGCGGTGTGCAGGAGGGAACGCTCAACCCCTCACAACGCCGGATGCTCATGGAAACCTATCGCCACGCGCTGAGTGGCTACACCTATTACGAACATGAGGAGCATGCGAATGGCTAACAAGGACGTTCTGGTTATCGGCGCAGGCGGCGTTGCCTCGGTCACGCTGCACAAGATGGCAATGAATCGCGATCTGTTTCCGGGGCGCATCGCCGTTGCAAGCCGGACGCTCGCGAAATGCGAGGCGATTGCGCGCGAGGTCAAGAGCCGCACCGGAATCGAGATCGAGACTTACGCGGTGGACGCGAATGACGTTGAGGCAACCGTGTCGCTGATCGAGGCGGTGAAGCCTGCGCTTCTGGTGAACCTAGCGCTGCCCTATCAGGATCTCGATCTGATGGAGGCCTGCCTGCGCACGGGTGTGCATTACCTCGACACCGCGAATTACGAGCCGCCCGAAGAGGCGAAATTCGAGTATTCCCATCAGTGGCAACTGCATGACCGCTTCAAGGATGCCGGGCTCATGGCCGCGCTCGGTGTGGGATTCGACCCCGGCGTCACCTCAATCTTCGCCGCCTATGTGCGCAAGCATTACCTGACCGGCATTCGCCTGATCGACATTCTGGACTGCAATGGCGGAGATCATGGCCACCCGTTTGCGACCAATTTCAACCCGGAGATCAATATCCGCGAAGTGACTGCGGAAGTGCGCCACTGGGAAAACGGCGGCTGGGTGACCTCGCCTGCCATGTCCACCAAGGTCGAATTCGACTTCGATCAGGTCGGCCCCAAGAACATGTATCTGATGTATCATGAGGAACTGGAATCCCTCGTGACCCATTTCCCCGAGATTGAGCGTGCGCGGTTTTGGATGACCTTTGGCGATGCTTATATCCAGCATGTGACGGTCCTGCAGAATGTCGGCATGACGTCGATCGAGCCTGTGGAGTATGAGGGCCACCAGATCATCCCGCTGCAATTCCTCAAAGCCGTGCTGCCCAACCCCGGCGATCTGGGTGAGCGGACCAAAGGCAAGACCAATATCGGAGATATCATCACCGGGCCTGCCAAGGACGGATCGGGTGAGAAGACTTTCTACATCAACAATATCTGCGACCATGAGGAATGCTTCCGCGAGGTGGGCTCGCAGGCGGTCAGCTACACGACCGGCGTTCCCGCCTTCATCGGCGCGGCGTTGATGCTCGATGGCACTTGGTCGGGCGCGGGCGTGTTCAACACCGAACAGCTTGACCCCGATCCGTTCATGAAAATGCTGAACCAGCACGGGTTGCCGTGGAGCATCACGGAACTCTCGGCCCCGGCTGATTTCTGATGGCGATGCAGACCCATGCGGGCGATCCGGGCGCGTTTGCCCGGTTCGACCTTGCCCGCGTGCCCTCGCCCTGCTTTGTGGTGGACGAGGCGCGGCTGGAGCAGAACCTGCGCGTGCTGGCCGACATCCAGGCGCGTTCGGGCGCGACGGTGCTTTGCGCGCTCAAAGCCTTTTCAATGTGGGACCTCGCCCCGCTGGTGTCGCGCTACCTGTCCGGCGTCTGCGCCTCGGGTCTGTGGGAGGCGCGGTTGGGGCGCGAGCATTACGGCGGGATCGTCGAGACCTATTCTGCAGGCTACAAAGTCGATGAGATGCCCGAGATCATCCGCCTGTCCGACCACATCATCTTCAACACCCCCGCCGCCAAGGACCGCTTCCTGCCCCTGATCCGCGAAAGCGGCAAGGACGTGCATGTCGGCCTGCGCTTTAATCCCGGCCTGCCTATGGGCGAAGACGCGAAATACGACCCCGCCGCACCGGGATCGCGCCTTGGCACACCGCTCGGCCAAATCGACGCGCAAGCGCTCGAAGGTGTCGACGGGCTGCATATGCACACGCTCTGCGAACAGGATCTGGAACCGCTGCTGGCGATCTGGGACCATATCTCACCGCGCATCAAGGAACTGGCTCCAAGCCTGAAATGGATCAATTTCGGTGGTGGCCACCATATAACGCGCACTGACTATGACCGCGAAGGGCTGATCAAATTCCTGCAACGCGTGACCGCTGAAACCGGCCTGCATTGCTATCTCGAACCCGGCGAAGCGGTCGCACTCGATGCGGGCATACTCGTGGGCGAAGTGCTGGACGTAGTCGAAAATGATGGCCCGAACGCGATCCTCGATATCTCTGCCACATGCCACATGCCCGATGTGATCGAAGCCCCCTACCGCCCGGCATTGCTCAGCGAAAGCGGCGATGTGCAGGTACGACTGGGCGGGCCATCCTGCCTCGCAGGAGATGTGATCGGACGCTATGCCTTTTCATCCGTGCCAGCGATTGGCGCGCGCGTGGCCTTCCTCGATCAGGCGCATTACTCGATGGTCAAGACCACCACCTTCAACGGTGTACGCCTTCCGGCATTGGCCGTTTGGAACAGTGCGACAGACACGCTGCGCGTGATACGCCAATTCGATTATCAGGACTTCAAGGGACGCCTATCGTGAACTTCCTCAATTCTGAACTAAGCCTTGATGAACGCAACCCGGAGGCGCGCTTTCACGTTGTGCCTATGCCCCTGGAAAAGACCGTTTCCTATGGTGCGGGTACGTCGCAAGGGCCTGCCGCGCTGATTGCCGCCTCAGATCAGTTGGAACGCCTGTGGCGCGGCTTCGAGCCTTGCGCCGCGGGTATCTGCACCACCCCGACAATCGACTGTTCGCTCTCTTTGGAACATGCACTCGAGTCGCTCTCAGCGCGCGTGGAAGGAATCGTTCGGGCGGGCAAGACACCTGTGACGCTCGGTGGCGAGCATAGCCTGACCTGGGGTGCGGTAACGGGCGTACAACGCGCGCTTGGTCGCCCTGTCGGGGTCGTGCAAATTGACGCACATGCCGATCTGCGCAAAGCCTATCAGGGTTTCCGTCATTCCCACGCCTCAGTCATGCAGCTTCTGGTCGAGGAAGAAGACACCCGACTTGCGCAATTTGGCGTTCGCGCCCTCTCGCCAGAGGAAGCCGAGTGCCGCGCGCGTAACGGTGTTGTATATATCGATGCCGAAGAGCTGGTCACGGGTGCTATTCACGAGGTTAGGCTACCCGATGATTTCCCCGAAGACATCTATGTGAGCTTTGATGTAGACGGTCTGGACGCTGCGATCATGCCCGCCACAGGAACGCCTGTGCCGGGGGGATTGGGTTATTATCAAGCACTCTCACTGGTGCGCTCCGCCTTGAAGGGGCGGCGCTGTGTCGGGCTGGATGTGGTCGAACTGGCCCCGATTGAGGGGGCCGAGGTCTGGGATTTTACCGCTGCGCAACTTACCTATGCGCTGATGGGGATTGTATTGGAAAACGAAGGCTGACGGATCATCCGACCGATAGTCTGTGAGGGGGCTTCAAGCCCCCTCTGCGCCTTTGGCGCATTCACCCCGGAGGATATTTGGGCAAGGATGAAATTCGCGACTGGCGAAGCCCTGCTTTCGGATGTGATCCGACAAAACCGCTAAATCTTGTGTCATGGACGTGACAAACCCGCCAGAGATGCCTATAAGGTGGGCAGTCCAAGAAGGGTATTTCCTGCATGTCTGCTGAAGCCGCAAAGCGCGAAGAATACGGCGCTGATTCCATCAAGGTTCTCAAGGGTTTGGACGCTGTTCGCAAACGTCCCGGCATGTATATCGGAGACACGGATGACGGCTCCGGCCTGCATCACATGGTTTATGAAGTGGTCGATAACGGCATTGACGAGGCTCTGGCGGGGCACGCCGATTTCGTTCAGGTTACCATCCACGCTGACAGCTCGGTATCTGTCATGGATAATGGGCGCGGGATCCCTACGGATATTCATGCCGAAGAGGGTGTTTCGGCCGCTGAAGTGATCATGACACAGCTCCATGCAGGCGGGAAATTCGACCAGAACAGCTACAAGGTATCAGGCGGGCTTCACGGGGTTGGCGTTTCTGTTGTGAACGCGCTTTCGGATTGGTTGGAATTGCGGATCTGGCGTGGCGGGAAAGAGCATGTCGCGCGGTTCGAGCGCGGTGACACTGTCCGCCATCTGGAGGTTGTTGGCGATGCTGCGGAAAAGACTGGCACCGAAGTGCGGTTTCTGGCATCGACCACGACATTCTCGAACCTTGAATACAACTTCAAGACACTTGAGAACCGCCTTCGCGAGTTGGCATTTCTGAATTCGGGTGTCAGGATCATTCTGGAAGATCATCGCCCTGCCGAAATGCTGCGCTCGGAGCTGTTCTACCAGGGCGGTGTGCGCGAATTCGTGCGCCATCTGGACCGCTCAAAAACCCCGGTCATGCCCGAACCCATCTATATGAACGGGGAGCGAGACGGCATTGGGGTTGAAATCGCGATGTGGTGGAATGACAGCTATCATGAGACAGTGCTGCCGTTTACCAATAATATTCCCCAGCGCGATGGCGGCACGCATCTTGCCGGTTTTCGCGGGGCGCTCACCCGCACGATCAATGCATATGCACAATCGAGCGGAATCGCGAAGAAAGAAAAAGTCAGCTTCACCGGCGATGATGCACGCGAGGGGCTGACCTGCGTGCTCTCGGTCAAGGTGCCCGACCCGAAATTTTCAAGCCAGACCAAGGATAAGCTGGTATCCTCTGAAGTACGCCCAGCGGTTGAATCTTTGGTGAATGAAAAACTTGCAGAGTGGTTTGAGGAAAACCCACTCCATGCCAAAGGCATTGTTGGCAAGATAATCGAGGCTGCGCTCGCGCGCGAAGCCGCCCGCAAGGCGCGCGAATTGACCCGGCGCAAGACAGCGCTGGATGTTGCCTCGCTGCCCGGCAAGCTTGCCGATTGTCAGGAACGGGATCCGGCAAAATCCGAGCTGTTTCTGGTCGAGGGTGACTCGGCTGGCGGCTCTGCCAAGCAGGGGCGTTCGCGGCAAAATCAGGCTGTGTTGCCATTGCGCGGCAAGATCCTCAATGTCGAGCGAGCACGCTTTGACCGGATGCTTTCGAGCCAGGAAATCGGCACGCTGATCACTGCACTGGGCACGGGCATCGGTCGCGATGAATTTGACATTGCCAAGCTGCGCTACCACAAGATCGTCATCATGACCGATGCCGATGTGGATGGTGCGCATATCCGCACGCTATTGCTGACCTTCTTCTTCAGGCAAATGCCAGAGCTGATCGAGGCGGGACATCTCTATATCGCCGAGCCGCCGCTCTACAAGGTCGCGCGCGGCAAGTCGGAGGTGTATCTCAAGGACAAGCCAGCGCTTGAAGATTACCTGATCGAACAAGGGGTCGAGGGCGCTGTGCTGAGGCTGGCGACCGGCGAGGAGATCATCGGGCAGGATTTGGCGCGGATTGTGACGGAGGCACGCGCTGTGCGCCGCTCGCTACAGGCATTCCCCACACATTATCCGCAACATATTCTGGAGCAGGCAACCATAGCAGGCGCATTGCTCGCCGAGGCACTGGCTGCGCATCCGCAGGAATTAGCGGACTCCGTTGCGCAAAGGCTTGATCTTATTGCCGTGGAATACGAGCGCGGCTGGCAGGGGCGGCCCACGCAGGACGGCGGGTTGCGTCTGAGTCGCGTGTTGCGCGGGGTGGAGGAAGTACGCAGGCTCGATGGTGGCGTGCTGCGTTCGGGCGAGGCACGGCGACTTGCAGCACATACGCAAAGCCTGCAAGAGGTCTATAGCCAACCAGCGGAGCTTGTGCGGCGCGACCGAAAGCAGAAGATTTACGGACCAGTGGATCTGCTCAATGCAATCCTGACGGAAGGCGAAAAGGGCCTGTCGCTACAACGCTACAAGGGGCTTGGTGAGATGAACCCCGATCAGCTTTGGGAAACCACGCTCGATCCTGAGGCGCGCACGCTTTTGCAGGTCAAGATCGATGATCTGGCGGAGGCCGATGATATCTTCACCAAGCTTATGGGCGATGTCGTGGAGCCGCGCCGCGAGTTTATCCAGCGCAATGCGCTGAGCGTGGAAAACCTTGACACCTGAGCCGGATCAAGCTGATTTTTGCCGCGCGCGCCAAAGCGTGAAGAGGCCCGCGCCCACCACAACGCAAGCGCCGATCAGCACATTGAGCCGCAGCGCCTCGGCAAAGACGAGCACGCCAAGGGCCGCTGCGAAAGGCAGCTGCAGATAAGCGAAGGGTTGCACCGCACTCGCTTCGGCTACCTCATAGGCGCGGATCAGCAGGAAATGGCTAAATGCTGAGGTTATGCACAAGAGCCCCATCCAGAGCCAGTCGCCGGGCAGCATTGGCTCCCAGAACCAGATGCCGATCAGCGTCATGGTGACAGCACCCACCACCCCGGTCCAGAAGAAGCTGACCGCAGCACTGTCCTGACGCGCAACATATCGCGTGAGCAGACCGTAAAGCGCGAACATGCTCGCAGCCAGCAGCGGGATGAGCGCTGCTGGCTGGAACACGCCATAGCCTGGTTGCAGGATGATGAGCACGCCCAGAAAGCCGATCCCGATGGCAACCCAACGCCGCCACCCGACTTTCTCGCCAAGGATCGGGCCCGATAAAGCGGCGACCAGCAGCGGATAGACGGCAAAAACCGCGTGGCTCTCGACCAGCCCCAGCACCACGAAAGCGGTGACCATCACGCAAACTTCCAGCGCCAAAAGCACACCCCGAAAGGCTTGCACCAAGGGCTGTTTCGTCGCGGCGGCCTGTCGGATACCGCCTGCCTTGCGCGCGGCCACCACGATCACGAAGCTGGCGAAAAACCAGTAGCGGATCATGATGATCATGAAGACATTGTATTCGCCCGCCAGGTGGCGTGAAAGCCCGTCCTGCATGGCAAAGACAAAGGCTGTGGCTATCATGAGCCAGATACCGAGCGTGTTGTTCTGCTCGGTCATGGCTTTTGCCCGATGCTCATATGGCGCTTGCGCCCAAAGCCTGGCTGGCGTGTGACCTCAAATCCGGCGGCGGAAAGGGCGCGTCGCACTTGGCCTGCTGCCGTATAGGTTGCAAATGTGCCCCCAGGCGCTGTGTGCCGGCCAACCTCTGCCATCAACGGATCGGACCAGAGCTCAGGATTTTTTGCAGGCGAGAAGCCATCAAGATACCACGCATCCGCAGCCCCGTTCCACCGCGGCAGAGTCTCGCGCGCATCGCCTATGATGAGTGTGACATGAACCGGGCCAATCTGGAACTGGGTCTTGCCCTGCACCATCGCATCAAGCAGCGGTTCAGGCGCGATCTCGGGGAAAGCCGCAAGCGCCTGTGCCATGTCATGCGGAGCCATGGGATAAGCCTCAAAACTTGTGTAATGGATCGGCCCGATTACATCGCCAAGGGCTTGATGAGTGGCCAGCAGGTTCAACCCGGTGCCAAAGCCCAGTTCTGCAATCCGAAAGCCCGCTTGCGCGCGCGAGGGCAGATTATTCCCAAGCACAAAGACATGGCGCGCTTCATTCAGCCCGCTTTGCATTGAGTAATAGGGATCATCAAACTGGACTGAGACCGGGATCGTCCCATCGCGCCAGTCGATCACTGCCTGCTGGTTGTCCATGCCGCCCTGCGATATGTCACATGTATAGCTTCTTCTGCAGACGCGCGAGGTAAATGGCAATGGCCGATCTGACGATCATGGGCGCGGGTATTTTCGGATTGTCGTTGGCTTATGTTTGCGCGCGGCGCGGCGCGCGGGTGCGCGTCATTGAGAAGCGCCATCTTAGGGCAGGATCATCCGGAGGGCTGGTCGGCGCGCTTGCCCCGCATGTGCCGGAGAACTGGAATGCAAAAAAAGCCTTCCAATTTGAAGCATTACGAATGGCTGAGGGTTTCTGGCGCGCTGTTGCGGAGATATCGAGCCATGATCCGGGCTATGCGCGGCTCGGTCGGGTGCAGCCTGTGGCCAAGGCCGGGCTTGAGCTTGCACGCGCCCGGGCAGACGGGGCGCGGGCCTTGTGGCAAGGCTTTGCAAGCTGGGAAGTGATGCGCTCAGACGATGCTCCGGGCCTGCCGCTGACAAGCCCCTCGGGCTGGGTGATCCATGACACTTTGAGCGCAAGATTGCATCCGCGCCGGGCCGGGCTGGCCTTGGCGAGGGCGATCGAGAGGCTTGGGGGCGAGATTGTATTTGGTGAGGAGCGACAAGCCGGTGCGGTGGTCTGGGCGACAGGCTATGAGGGGTTGGAGCATCTCTCGCGGGTGCTGGGGCACAGCATCGGAGGCGGGGTCAAAGGCCAGTCGCTGCTGCTGCGCCATACCTGCCCGCATGCGCCACAAATCTTCGTAGATGGCCTTCATATCGTGCCGCATGGCGATGGCACAATTGCCATAGGTTCAACCAGTGAGCGCGAATTCACAGACCCAGAAAGTACCGACAGCCAATGCGATGCGCTTCTTGAGCGCGCCATCGCCGCCTGCCCTACGCTGCGCGATGCGCCTGTGATCGAGCAATGGGCTGGCGTGCGCCCGCGCGCAAAGAGCCGTGCGCCGCTGATGGGGGCGTGGCCAGCGCGCGCGGGGCATTTCGTGTTCAATGGCGGCTTCAAGATCGGCTTCGCCATGGCCCCGGCGCTGGCAGAGCGCATGGCAGACCTCGTCCTCAACGGAACCGCCGAGATCCCCGAGGGTTTCGGGTTTGATCAGCTGTGAGTTCGAAACGCCGGTCGCGCATCACGGTTTTGCTGCACGCGGGCACAGCTCAAGCCAGATACCATCGCGGGCGCGCACTGTCATATGCGCGATCGGTACAGGCACCTTGCCCGGTATCGCAGATAACTCCCAATCATGCAGCAGCCGCGCGAGGATGAGCACAGCCTCGGCCATCGCGAACCCCGCACCAGTGCAAACGCGCGGCCCCGCCGAAAAGGGCAGATAGCCATCGCGTGCGTGTTCGCGCGTTGCAGGCTCCTGCCAACGCTCAGGCCGGAACGCATGTGGATCGGGCCAGATCGCTTCATGCCGCCCCATATGCCAAGGTGAGACGATAACTTGTGTACCAACGCCCAGCTTGCGCTTGCGGAAGACCTCGCGCTGTGCCGTTTCGCGCACCAACATTGGAACGGGCGGATATAGGCGCAGGGCTTCGCGGAACGTGTCGCGGATCAGCGGAAAGCGTTTCAAAAACCCGAACTCGGGCACCGCGCCAGATTCGAGATATGGCCGCAGGGCCGCAGCCTCGGTGGCAAGCAGCACCTGCCAGTCCGGGTGTGTGGCAATGAGATACAGCGTCCATGCTAGGGCCGAAGCGCTGGTCTCATGTCCTGCAAGGAAAAAAATCGCGACCTGATCGACCATTTCTTCCGTGTCGAACATGTCTCCTGTGACCGGGTCGCGCGTGGTCATGATCTTGGTGGCCAGATCATCCGGCGCCGAGCCAGCTTTTATAGCCGCCATGCGTGCTTCGGTCATCTGCGTGATCAGCGCCCGAATCCGGGCGGCTGTGGCGCGAGTCTCGCGGGAGAAGATGCGCGGCATCCAGCGCGGGAAGCGCACCAGTGCTGCCGGGTTGAGGATCGGCGCCGTTCGCTGATGTGCGCGAAAGGTGTGATAAACCTGCGCGGCGGTTTCATCCTCTATGGGCACGGAAAAAAGAGTACGGAAGATCACATCGGCAGCTGCATGACTCATCGCTGCTTCAATTTCCACCTGCCCCGCTTGCATCCGTGCAGCCGTTGCTTCAGCGGCGTCCCACATGGCAGGGAATGTATCGCGCAGCCGCCCACCCTCGAAGGCCGGATCGATCATGCGGCGCTGGCGTTCCCATGTCGGGCCATTCGTAACAAAGACAGAATTGCCCAGCAGCAGACGCAACCCTTCGCGCACGCGGTCGGATTTGGGAAAATCCTTCGGGCGGTCCTGCAAGACCAGCCGCACCAGATCGGGGGTATTTACCATCACCGAATGCAGAAAAGGCAGCTTCACCTCGGCCATTTTGGCGCGATAAAGCCGCGCAGGCTGGGTCGCGAGAATATCTGTACGAAACATCGCCAGATGCTTGAGCAGCGAGACACGATCCGAGCGGTGCGCGGGCATGGGTGGCCGTGTCATGACAGGCGCTGTTCCTGTGGAAGAAAACAAGCATGGCTGACGGAGGCCGAGGATTTGCGCGTGGCATATCGATCCGTAAGGGCGAGCGGGCCTGCCGTGATCAGGAAGTAGTCATAATCGCGCGGTGCATCGAAGGCGCAGAGATACTGGAAATGCAATCGGAAATAGCGCCGCTTGTATTTCCGGTAGGTCTCTGGCTTGAGGCTTTGGCTGAAGGCCGCCGAGATAACGATGGGCCAGCGCTTTCCCTCACCGGGCGCTGCGCCAGAGCTGGAAACCGGATCACATAGCGCATAGGAGCAACCATCGCCGGGCGCGGTAACATCAAGCCAGAAAAGCTCGTCGCGCGTGGAGAGGTAGCGCAGATCCTCACGCAATGCCTGCGCCTGTGGCAGATAGGATTGCATTGGCACGGCGTGACCGAGCGAGAGGAAGGCGAGTTTCGGATGCCCTCTCGCCGCACCTGCACGGATAACACGCGCCAGCACAGACACGCCGAGATGAACCCCAGAGGAATGCCCGACGACAAGCACCTCATCCAACTCGGGGTTATTTAAGGCGTCACAGATGCGCCGGGCAAAGTCGTCGAGCCGGGCCTCAAGTTCAGGCGGATTGCGGCCTTTGTGTTTGGCCGTAAAGGCAAAATCCAGAAGCAGGTAATGCACAAAAAATCGTCCGTCTATCCTGCGAAATCCATGCAGGATCGGCGGGATTACCGCGAGCCCGAGCAAATAGGATAGCCATACGGGCAAAACAAAGGAGAGGCCCCAGCCCAGCAAACCCGCTGCAAGAAGTGCAATCGCCAATTGTCCCAGCAGCATGATCACAGGATACATGGCCGCGATCCCCGGCCCGATGCGGAGGCGGAACAGCCGCATCAAGACACCGGTCGAGAGATAGATCCATGCAGTTTTGGCCAGCAGTAGATAGGTCGCTGCGATCCCGGCCTGCATCGAGTCTTTCACGATATCTGACCATTCGAGAATCATGACTTCGGCCTCAGTGGTCAGTCCCTCGACTTCGCTGCGGACATGCCATCCATATGGACCATCGCTCTTACGCGGGCGCTGGCTGATCTTGTAGCCGGAAATCTTGGCCTGATCGCTCGATTCGCAGCGATAGAGTTCGCGATATCGGCGCGGTGGAAATGGATCATAGCCCGGAATATAATAAACTTCCCTGCGCCGGACGGTCTGACCGGGCGGGGTTTCTTCTGCGCTCTCTGTCACCTGTTCCATGCGCATCAGGATGCCTGCTCTAGTTTTACAGGATCATAACGTGAAATTCGGGCAAGAATAAGCCTGAAGGCATATTCGCGCCCGCGCGGCCGACTATGCTTTATTCGTCATCTCACCAAAAGAGTTACCTCGACGGCGCGCGCATGGCTCACATAGTTATCGCTAATGCCTGTCCAGCGATTTTTTCAGCCGTCACAACATGACAGGGCTTTTAATCGTGTATGAAAGTCCTATGCTGCGAGTGAGCGGCGAGAGGTCTCATGGGTAGCGGAATTGATTACGGCAATCTGATGCATGACGCCATGCGGGGACTGATCCGCAGGGTTATGGAGGGCGTTTCCGAAACGGGTTTGCCAGGCGATCATCATTTTTTCATCACGATCGACACGACTCATCCAGAGATGCAGATGGCGGACTGGTTGCGTGATCGCTATCCTGAAGAGATCACGCTGGTCGTGCAGCATTGGTTTGACAATCTCATTGTCGATGAAAACGGCTTCGCGATCACACTCAATTTCGGCAACTCACCCGAGCCACTCTATATCCCGTTCGACTCCATCTCGACTTTTGTTGATCCTTCAGTCGAGTTCGGTTTGCGTTTCGAGCTTCATCATGAAGAGTTTGAGGACGACGATGAACTTGAAGAGGCTCCAATGGAAGAAGACGCAAAACCCGAAGGGAAAAGCGGCGAAGTCGTGAGCCTGGACAGATTTCGAAAATAAGCTTTTGTATGCCGTCGCATACTGATTGATTTCTGACTGACACCGGGCTAAGGACTGCTGCGAGTAATCGCTGCAAGGAGCCCTTCGCATGACTGCCACCCGCACCGAGACTGACAGCTTTGGCCCGCTTGAAGTTCCCGCCGATAAATACTGGGGCGCGCAGACACAGCGCTCGATCCTGAACTTCCCTATCGGATGGGAACGCCAGCCTGTCCCGATTATCCGTGCGTTGGGGGCCATAAAATGGGCCTGTGCACTGGTCAATATGGAGCAGGGAAGCCTAGACGAACGCCGCGGCCACGCGATGGTGCAGGCAGCAACCGAAGTTTTCGAAGGCAAATTCGACGACAATTTCCCGCTTGTTGTCTGGCAGACGGGCTCAGGCACGCAATCGAATATGAACGCCAATGAGGTGATTTCCAACCGCGCAATCGAGATCCTGGGCGGCACGATGGGATCGAAAGACCCGGTCCACCCCAATGACCATGTGAATATGGGTCAATCCTCGAATGACACCTTTCCTACAGCGATGCATGTTGCCATCGGGATGCTGGCGCGCGATGTGCTGCTGCCGGGCTTGCAGAAACTGCATGATGCGCTGGCAGCAAAATCCGAAGAGTTCAAGGACATCATCAAGATCGGTCGCACGCACACGCAGGATGCCACGCCTCTGACACTAGGGCAGGAATTCGGCGGCTACGCGCATCAGGTCAAGATGGGCATTGCGCGCGTCGAGATGTGCCTGCCGCATATCTACGAACTGGCCCAAGGCGGAACGGCTGTGGGCACCGGTCTGAACACACGCAAAGGCTGGGACGTGAAGGTTGCCGCCCATATCGCCGAAATCACGTCCCTACCCTTCTGCACGGCTCCCAACAAGTTCGAGGCGTTGGCAGCGCATGATGCAATGGTGATGTTCTCAGGCGCGCTGAAAACGGTCGCTGCGAGTCTGTTCAAGATCGCCAATGACATGCGCCTTCTGGGTTCTGGCCCGCGCTCGGGGTTGGGTGAGTTGATCCTGCCCGAAAACGAGCCGGGCTCTTCGATCATGCCGGGTAAGGTGAATCCGACGCAGGCCGAGGCGCTCACGATGGTTTGCGCCCATGTGATGGGCAATGATGCGGCGGTTGGCTTTGCAGGTTCTCAGGGACATTTTGAACTCAATGTCTACAACCCGATGATGAGCTATAATGTGCTTCAGAGCATGCAGATTCTTGGCGACGCGGCCTCTTCCTTCACCGACAACATGGTGGTTGGCACCCAAGCCAATGTCGGGCGCATCGAAAAACTGATGACAGAATCACTGATGCTGGTGACAGCATTGGCCCCGACGATCGGGTATGACAACGCCACCAAAGTTGCCAAGACGGCACACAAGAACGGCACGACCTTGCGCGAAGAAGCGATAAAGCTTGGCTTTGTCGATGGTGAAACCTTTGATCGGGTTGTGCGCCCTGAAGACATGATCGGGCCAAAAGACTGACCAGAGGCAAGAAGCGCAATACGCCATCACGCGATGCTCGCGTGATGGCGTGCAAGCTTGACGCTATGACTTGCCCGTTACTTGGCTGGGCGGTATCATCCGCGCCATGAGCAAGCTAATCAACCTCCGGATGGTGCGCAAACAGGCCCTGCGGGCAGCCAAACGCCGTCAGGCGCAGCAGAACGCTGCCCAGCATGGTCGGACAAAAGCCGAACGCATGTCGGACGAATTCGTTGCAGACAAAGCGCGCCTGCATCTCGACGCACATAAACGCGAAACATGAGCGGCAGGCCAATAAAGCATTCCCTGACCCTGCGCGGGCACCGCACGTCCGTTTCTTTGGAAGATGTTTTCTGGAAAGAATTCCGTCGCATTGCACGAGAGCGTGGCCAAGCTGTCAACGCACTGGCTGCCGAGATTGATGGCAAACGCGGCGATATCGGGCTGGCCTCTGCGATCCGGGTCTTTGTGCTCAACAATGCTCTTAACCAGCAGGGCTCAGGATCATAGCGCGTGCGGCCCTACCCTCGCGTCAGGGGGGCTGGACAGGCAAGATGCACGCGCGCCAGCGCGTGAATCGAGGGTGGGTGGGAGGGCCTGTGCAGGCCCCCTGACGGCTGACAAGCTGCGTGGCGTTTGCGTCGCTGCGCGCTGTCTGCACATAAATCAGACTTCTTCTGCCTCTTCCCCGGTCTCGGCGATACGCGCGACAGAGACAACGAGCTCACCCGAGCCATTCATGCTGAACACTTTGACACCACCACCAGTCCGTCGCAGGAAACGAATCCCTTCGATCGGTACCCGGATCGACTGCCCCCCGGATGTGACCAGCATTACCTGATCCGACATTTCGACCGGGAACAGCGCGACAAGCGCCCCGCCGCGCATTAGCTTGTCGGTCGCACTGACGCCCTGACCACCGCGCGCCGTAATGCGGTAGTCATGGCTTGACGTGAGTTTTCCGAGCCCACCAGCAGTAATCGTCAAAAGCAGGTCTTCTGCAGCAGACATTTCTGCGTAGCGCTCCGGGCTGAGTTGACCAGCTTCGACACCCTCATCGCTGGCCTCTTCTGACTCGTCCTCCACCACACCAGCGATCAAGCGCCGCTGGCGAATGAACGCTTCGCGCTCCTCGGGTGTGGTTTCGAAATGCCGGATCACAGCCATCGAGACAACACGATCCCCGTCGCCCAGCCGAACCCCACGCACGCCAGTCGAATCGCGGCCTTTGAAGATACGAAGATCTGTTGTCGGGAAGCGTATCGCGCGACCTGACGCCGTGACCAACATGACATCGTCATCTTCATCACAGATCCGTGCGTTTACTAGTGAGATCCCCTCGGGCAATTTCATCGCAATCTTGCCATTGGATTTCACATTAACGAAATCCGAAAGCTGATTGCGGCGTACATCGCCTGCGGAAGTTGCAAAAACGATCTGCAGGTTTTCCCACTCTTCTTCAGGCCGCTCCACAGGCATGATCGCAGCGATACTCACACCGCTCGCGATCGGCAGGATATTTACCATCGCCTTGCCGCGCGCGTTCCGCCCGCCCAAGGGCAAGCGCCATGTCTTCAGCTTGTAGACCATGCCGTCAGTGGTGAAGAACAAAAGTTGCGTATGTGTATTTGCGACAAATAGCTGGGTTACGACATCATCATTCTTGGTGGCCATACCAGCCAGCCCTTTGCCGCCGCGACGCTGCGCACGGAAATCGGCCAAGGGTGTGCGCTTGATATATCCTCCCGACGTGATCGTGACGACCATATCCTCACGCTCAATGAGGTCTTCATCCTCCATATCCCCTGACCATTCCACGATCTCAGTGCGACGGGGAACGGCAAATTGATCTCGCACCTCTGACAGTTCCGTGGCAATAATCTCCATCACCCGCGCACGCGAGCGCAAAATATCAAGATAATCCTTGATCTTGGCCGCCAGCGCCTCCAGCTCATCGGTAACTTCCTTGACCCCCATTGCAGTCAATCGCTGGAGCCGCAGCTCCAGAATCGCGCGGGCCTGCACTTCTGACAGGTTATAAGTGCCATCCTCGTTCATGGTATGGCTCGGGTCGTCGATCAGTCGGATATAGGCTGCGATATCAGCAGCGGGCCATCGCCGCGTCATGAGCTTCTCACGCGCTTCTGCCGGATCGGCAGAGGCACGGATCGTGGCCACCACCTCATCGACATTGGACACCGCGACGGCAAGCCCGCACAGAACATGACTGCGTTCGCGCGCCTTGTTTAGTTCAAAGGCTGTCCGACGGGTCACGACCTCCTCACGGAAGCTCACGAATGCACTGAGAAAATCGCGCAATGTGAGTTGCTCCGGGCGCCCGCCATTTAGGGCCAGCATGTTGCAGCCAAACGAGGTTTGCATCGGTGTGAAGCGGAAAAGCTGATTGAGCACAACATCAGGGGTCGCATCGCGCTTCAACTCAACCACCACGCGAACGCCTACACGATCTGACTCATCGGCAACCGAGGCAATACCCTCGATCTTCTTCTCACGGACAGCATCTGCGATCTTCTCGACCATCGTGGATTTGTTCACCTGATAGGGAATTTCATCCACGATAATGGCGTAACGGTCCTTGCGGATCTCCTCGATATGGGTTTTCGCGCGGATTATCACTGAGCCGCGCCCTTCAAGATACGCCTTGCGTGCCCCGGAGCGCCCGAGGATCAGCCCACCTGTGGGAAAATCAGGCGCAGGCACGAATCCCATGAGATCATTGCTGGTCAGATCAGGATTTTCGATCAAGGCCAGCGTCGCATCGATAACCTCGCCCAGATTATGCGGCGGGATATTCGTTGCCATACCGACCGCGATTCCACCTGCACCATTGACAAGCATGTTGGGAAAGCGCGCAGGCAGAACAGTTGGTTCCCTGTCACGCCCATCATAATTGTCCTGAAAATTAACCGTATCCTTGTCGATATCTGCCAGCAGGGCTGCGGCGGCCTTATCCATGCGCACTTCGGTGTAGCGCATGGCCGCAGCATTATCTCCGTCCATCGAGCCAAAGTTACCCTGCCCGTCAAGAAGCTTGAGCGACATCGAGAAGGGCTGCGCCATACGCACCAGCGCGTCATAGATAGCGCTGTCCCCATGCGGGTGGTATTTCCCCATCACATCGCCGACAGCGCGAGCGGATTTGCGGTAAGGCTTGTCATGGGTATTGCCCGCCTCATGCATTGCGTAAAGAATACGCCGATGCACAGGTTTTAAGCCGTCGCGCAAATCGGGGATCGCACGGCTCACGATCACGCTCATCGCGTAATCGAGATAGGAGCTACGCATCTCCTGCGTGATCGAAACAGAATGCCCACCGGGTGCCGAAGGCGGGGTTTCGTCCATGTTTTCAGGGGTTTCCGGGCTATCGCTCACCTGATCCTCTCGGGTTTCCCATCCACTCAAGATGTGGTTGGCAGCACTCTATCAGAACCATGATATAGGGCGCAATGGCCGCTTGGTCATTCCCTTGGCAGCAAACATACACGAGCGATAACAACATGTTTTAATTGAAAATTATCATCTCTCTGGCATGATTTTCATTAGTGTCAATTGCAAGAGGTTGCCATGGATAAACACCCGATCGAACTCATGCTGAAAGGTTATGGTCTGACGACCGCGGAAATGATCTATCGCATGCCCGACCACTCACATGTGCTCAACAGTTTCGTCTGGCAGGAATATGACATCGCCCCGGATTATCCGCGCCTGTTCGAGTTCATCGAATTCTGGCATGATACGATCGAGGGGCCGCTGCATTCCGTGCGCTTTACCCATCGCAAACAGATGTCTGCCGGGGAATGGCATCATGTGGTGGGTGAGTTCGAGGTGGGCAGATTCTCACGTCATGATCTGCGTCTGCATTAGGCGCGCAGCCGCAGACTGATCAACCAGAGCGCAGCGATGCCGAAAGATGCCACGGCATTCCAACTCGCCATGGAAAGACCCAGCATCTCCCAGGGCACTTCATCGCAGCGTACCACCGGGGCTGCAAGGATTTGCGCCAGCAATTCTTCTGGCGTAAGCCCGGAAAGATTGCCCCCCGCGCTGCAACTTGCGGGCCCATCCCACCAACCACGCTCCACGCCTGTGTGATAGATACCGATCCCGCCTGATGTTGCTGCCCCCACTGCCCCTATCAGGGCAAAGACCGGGCTCGCCACAGCCAACGCACCAACGCCAATCAGTGCAACCACATGCGGCCAGCGCTGCCAAATACAAAGCGCGCAAGGGGCAAGCCCCCCGATATACTCAAATGCGAGCGCACCAATGAGCAGGCCCAATGAGCCTGTGAGTGCAAGTAGCTGAACCCGTCTTCTTGTCACGCAAGCCTCATCACCAGAAATCCGCCCAGCAACAAAGCCATGAAAAGAGAAAACACAAGACCCAATCGTTGCTCTATGAAATCACGAATCGGTGCGCCGTATTTCCAAAGCAGCGCCGCAACAATGAAGAACCGCACCCCGCGCGCGATAATTGAGGCCACAAGAAACACGCCCAGATTAAGCGCTGTTACACCGGAAAGTATCGTGATCACCTTGTATGGGAAAGGCGTGATCCCGGCGATCAGCACCGCCCAAGCACCCCATTCATTATAGCGTTCCTGAAAGGCTGCGAAATAGGCTTCCTTGCCATAGAATTCCAGAACCGGGTGACCAATTGCCTCAAAGGCGCTGTAACCGATCCAGTACCCCGCCAGCCCCCCGGCAACCGAGGCAATGGTTGCAACTCCGGCGATCAGAAAAGCCCGTGACGGCTGCGCCACGATCATCGCAACCATAAGCACATCTGGTGGAATCGGAAAAACCGAGCTTTCAATGAACGCGACCATCGCCAGCGCCCAAAGCCCATAAGGATGACGCGCCATCGACAAGGTCCAGTCGTAAAGCGCCCGGATCAAATCTCTTGGCCTTTCATCTTGCCAAAAATACTCAACAGAGCGCGCCGCGCCCGCAGGCGCGTCACGCCGCGGGCAGGCGCAACCCGATCACCCCAAGACCCCAGCGCACCAACTCGTCAAGTAGCTCATCAGAGGCACTGTTGAACGCCTGCACGATGTCCAGCGTGTCAGTGCTCTCGCTGGCCCCCAACGCCTGAAAGCTGCGCCGCGCCATTACGCGAGCATCGGCCTCGCGTACCATGCGCGCGGTCAGGCGAATGCGTGCGACAGCACTCTGCCGATTCTCGGCAAGCTCGGCCTGAAAATCCGTGATCTCGGAAATCAGGGCGAAATCACCTGTCCCGCCAAGCGGCCTGCGCCCGACATAAGATAGCGCGCCAGTGTCCTCGAAGGCGCGCAGCATCACTGTCTGAAACATCAACGGGGCCTGATCCGACCAGCGCGCACCAGGCAGATAAAGCGATTGCACCGGATTGGGCCGGATCAGTATCCGATCTGTCGCGAGCGCACCGGAGGCTGTAGGCGGCTCGATGCTCAACGCGCGCGGCAGACTCCTGCCCGCTTGCGGTAAAACCGGTGCACGCAGTTCATACGCATCGAGCGGAGTGGTGGCATCACCAATCGCAGATAAAGCACCGCAGCCCGTAAGCATCGAGAGCGAACCCAGGCCGATCAGCACGTCACGTCGCAAAAGGGTCATTGTCTGAACTCCGGTGTCTGGCGGTTGAGCAGGAAACGCGCGGGATCTCGTTCGATCTGGCGCGTAAGCCGGTCGAGATTGGAGATAAGGCCACGTGTTTCGCGTGCGAGTTGTGTGATATTGGGCAGACCAGCGCTGGTGAACTCGCGCACCGGCCCCGAGCTTTCGCGCACCATCCGGCCAAGATCGTCGAAGGCCCGGGCAGCGCTATCCGCCGTGCGGCGCAGATCCGCGGTCACTGCAGGAATATCATCAGAGACAGCATCCACCGCGCGGCCCAGACGCGCCAATACATCACGGAGATCCTCAGTGATCTGGCCGATTTCTTCGTTGATTACCCGATCTGCACCAATGAAGGCACGTTCGGCGGCCTCAATAGCCCCTTCACTCGTCTCCAGTGCGCGGTTGATCGCAGCAAGAGTGATATTTGCATTGGCGAATGTCTCGGTCACCTGATCGAGCGTGCGCAACCCGCCTGCACTCAATTCCTCAACACGACCCGAGACCTGCGACAGATCCTCCCCGACCGTTGCGACAACCTGCCTGATATCGGCAGCCGCCATGCGCACATCTTCCATGATGACAGGTAGATCGGTCTCGGCCACATTGGCGATGGAGCCTGCAGCATCGCGGGCAAGCTGGACCATCTCGCGCGCCTCCGCCACCAGGGCCGCGCCATCGCCCGCTACCAGCGCATCGACATTTGCGGCCATACGCTCGACTGTCTCGAAGGTCGTGTCCGCTCGCCCCAAAAGTGGCTCGAGCCGCGCTATGGCAGGGTCGAGCGCCTCTATACGCTGCGTGGCTGCAGCGCCCGTGCGCGCAAACTCACCGAGAACAAGCTGCGCTTCCTGCGACAGGCTTTCGACCTGCTGGCCAAAACTCTCGGCCGTGCGCCGCAGGTCTAAGACCATGGCCGCAAGCTCCTCATCTACAAAGCGGTCGACTGTCTGGAGGGTCTCGGTGCCGGTTTCGAAGGTGATGCGAGATTCGGTTGCCAGCAATGCGAATTCGTCAATCGCGAATTGCAGGCTTTCGACAGTCTTTTCCGCCTGCAACAGGATCGGGGCGAGGTTGTCACTGAATTCAGCAAAAGTATCGGTCGCGGTGGCAATGGTATCGGTAAAGCCCGAGAAATTATCGAGCGCGCGGGAGAGATCGCCCGAGGAGCTTTCAAGATTTTCAAGGATATTGGCGACGCGGGTCTGGTTCTCGTCCCCCAGCAACCGGTTGACCTGCTCAAGCACCTGCAGCGTTTCATCAAGGATGCGCGGCGCACCATCGGTCAGCGACTGAATGCCTGAGCGCCCTGCTTCGAGTTCCGGCACATCGGTGCGCTCGTTTATCAGAGGCGCCTCCGGGCTTCCCGGTGTGATCGCGACAAAGGAGACGCCAGTGATGCCCGAGCTATCGACGCTTGCAATCGAGTCTGCGCGCACAGGTGTTGCGCGATCCACTTCGACGCGGACAAGAACTGTTCCATCCCCATCCGGGTGAAGCCGTACATCCACCACCTGCCCGACCGGCAGACCGGCGAAACGCACATCCGCAGAACGCGACAGCCCAGAGACCGCCTCGAAGCGCACATCATAATAGGTGAATTGTCGATCAAGCTGGAACTTCCCGAATGCGAGGAAGAAGGCCAGCAAGCCGAAAAACCCCACGAGGGCAAATATGCCGATCAACACGTAATTGGCGCGGGTTTCCATCGCTTCAGTCTGTCCTTTCACGCGTAGCCACCGCAGCGCGCGCTCGCGGCCCGTGGAAATACTCATGCACCCAAGGGTGCTCTACATGGAGCATGTCTGCCATGGTTCCAGTATACATCACACGGTTTTCCGCAAGAACTGCGATGCGATCACATGTCGCGTGCAGCGTGTCAAGATCATGGGTAACAAGAAAAACAGTCAGCCCCAGCGTTTCGGAAAGGGCCTTGATCAACTCATCGAAGGCAGACGCGCCGATCGGATCGAGCCCTGCCGTTGGCTCGTCAAGGAAAACGATTTCCGGGTCGAGCGCGAGCGCGCGCGCGAGCCCTGCGCGTTTGCGCATGCCACCGGAAAGCTCCGAGGGGTATTTATCCCCCGCAGCATAAGGCAGCCCAGACATGGAAATCTTCAGATCGGCCAATTCGCGACGCAATCCGGCATCAAGCCCCCTGATATTCTGCATCGGCACTTCGACATTCTCGCGCACGGTCAGGCTGGAAAAGAGCGCTCCGTCCTGAAACATCACACCCATGCGCGCATCAATCTCCCGACGCGCGGCTTCCGAGCAGCCAAGCGCATCCTGTCCGAAGATCTCGATCCGGCCAGCCTGAGGAGGTCGCAGGCCGGCGATGCAGCGCAACAGCACCGATTTGCCCGTGCCCGAGCCACCGACCACGCCCAGAACCTCGCCGCGATAGAGATCAAGGTCGAGATTGTCATGAACGACCGCAGCGCCGAACTGGTTGCGAATGCCGCGCAGGCGAATAACAGGATCAGCGGCCATCAGATTTCCATCAGCGCAAAGAAGACTGAAAACAGCGCAGCGGCTACGATCACAGCAAAGATCGAGCGCACGACAGCCGAAGAGGTTTGCCGCCCGAGGCTTTCGGCATTTCCCGCAACGCCCATACCTGCATGACAGCCAATAATCCCGATAATCAGTGCAAAAACAGGGGCCTTGACGAAACCGACCATCACATGGCGCGGGCTGGTATCCTCCAGAAGCCGGGTGAGAAACATGCCGGGCGATATGCCAAGCTCGATCCATGACATAATGGCGCCGCCGAAGAGCCCCGCAACATTGGCAATGAGACCAAGGATCGGCAATGTGATCAGCAGCGCGAGGATGCGCGGCACAAAGAGCACTGTCGCCGGGTCGATCGCAAGCGTCTGCATGGCATCGATCTCCTCGCGCATCTTCATCGAGCCGATTGCCGCTGTGAAACTCGAAGCCGTAAGCCCGGCGACGATGATGGCGGTCAGCAATATGCCAAGCTCGCGCAAAATCGAGATCGCGATAAGGTCAACCACGAAAATCTCGGCACCGAACTGGCGTAACTGCACTGATCCCTGAAAGGCCAGAACCACTCCGATCAGAAACGACATCAGGGCGACAATCGGCACGGCCTTCCAGCCAACCTGGTCACAATGATGCACAAGTGCTGTCAGACGAAACTGACCGGGGTAGCGCAGGAACATGAATAACCGCGCCAGAAACACGCCAAGCATCGCAAGGATTTCAAGCAGGAACCGCCCGCTGCCAGCAACAGCTCGTCCGACAACCTCCAAAAGGTCTGTGAGGCTCATCTGTCCCTTCTGTGACGCCTCTGGCTTGGGCATGGCTTGCGCCACGCGTTCGATCAAAGCCTGATGATCGGGTTGCACATCACGGTAGACAAGACTGCCACCGCCCTGCTCCAGACGAAGGCGCAGGGTTTCAAGTGCATAGGCTCCTGCAGTATCGAAATGCGACAGTTCAGCCAGCGACAATGTCACCTCTGGGCCATCAAGGCGGTCGAACACGGCTTTCAAATCCGGGAGCGAACGGATCGTCAGATCACCACTGAAAACCTGGATCCCCTCTGCACTCGTCAAACGCCCATGCTCCCTGTGGGGCGCTTGGGGATCGGAAGTTCTTGGCAGGGGGTTTAGAGTCACAACGGGGCATCCCTCAGAGCAGGTCACTTGGTATACAAGCTCCGACTTAGGGTTGCCAGTGCGATTCGGGAATTGCAACCACCGGTGAATTGGAATTTAACGATTGCAGCGGTGATGCGTCGCAAGCGCGCAACCTTAAGAGCGAGAACGCAGCAATACCCGGCTTGCCGCTCTAACAAGCCTACAAGCTACAGGCCTACGACTTGACAGGATGGCCGTGGAGATTATTCTAGAATCATTCTAAATTGGTGCGATATGACCGATCCGACCCTTCTGCTCGTTTTTATCGCGGCAACGATCACGGCACTTGCCACTGGTCTGGGAGCGCTACCGCTTCTGGCCATGCGCAATGTAACACCGCGCGCACTTGCAATCGGCAATGCAATTGCCGCAGGACTCATGCTCGCCGCAACTTTCTCGCTGGTTGTGGAGGGATTTGAGTTTTCAGCGCCACGCACTCTTATCGGACTGCTGCTCGGGCTTGCCGGGATATGGCTGGCAAAGCGGTATTTCGACGGCAAGGATGGCATTACACTGGCCAATGCCAATGGCGCGGATGCGCTGAAAATCCTGCTCATCATGGGTGTGATGACTGTGCATTCCGCCGCTGAAGGGGTCGGTGTTGGCGTGGCCTATGGATCTGGACGCGAATTGGGTGATTTCATCACCATCGCGATAGCGCTGCATAACGTGCCCGAAGGGCTTGCCATCGCGCTGGTAATGGTCCCGCGTGGCGCCAGCATCGGCAAGGCCGCTTGGTGGGCGATTCTTTCCTCGGCGCCTCAACCGCTTCTGGCAGTGCCAGCCTTTGCCTTCGTGCTTGTCTTCACGCCGTTTCTCCCGATCGGACTGGGGCTTGCAGCCGGGGCGATGCTGTGGATGATCTTTTCGGAATTGCTGCCCGAGTCGCAGGAGGGGATGGATAGCTCCAGCGTCGGGGTGCTGGTGACTGTGGCATTCGCCGCCATGATGGCTGTAACGCTTGTTTTGGGTTGAAACCCATTGCCCATGCAACATTCCCGCCCCATATCTGAGCCATGCTGAAACTCACTCCCTTCCTGATCCTGCTTGCCTATGGGCTGATCATGTATTGGTTCTCTGTCTGGCGCACCAAGCAAGAGCTTGACGCACGCTCTTCGCCACTTGCCGATGCGCGGCTCAAGCAACTCACTGACCGCATGGCAGATGCTGTTGGCGTTGATCGTATCGTTGTGCATATCTACGAAATAGAGCCAGTGAATGGGCTGGCGGCACCAGATGGGCGAATCTTCATCACGCGCGGGTTTTATAACAAATATCGGCAAGGCGAGGTTTCGGCCGAGGAGATGGCGAGCGTGATCGCGCATGAGCTGGGCCATGTCGCTCTCGGCCACACACGCAAAAGGATGATCGATTTTCAGGGAACGAACGCCATACGGATGGCACTCGCCGCGGTGTTCAACCGCTTCTTGCCGGGGATTGGGGTGATCATTG
Organism: Natronohydrobacter sp.; assembly: GCA_007125005.1. Classification (GTDB taxonomy): domain Bacteria; phylum Pseudomonadota; class Alphaproteobacteria; order Rhodobacterales; family Rhodobacteraceae; genus Roseinatronobacter. The sequence goes on along the minus strand of SLDY01000010.1, from coordinate 8,337 downwards.
CGAATTTCATCACCACTCTGCTGATGGCGCGGTTGAGCCGCGAGGATGAATATGAAGCCGATGCCTATGCCTCAGCGCTGTTGCTCAAGACCGGGATCGGGCTAGAGCCGCAAAAATCGCTTTTCTTGAAGCTCGAACGCCTTGTCGGGATAGGCGGCGGAGCACCGGCATGGATGCTGAGCCATCCCAAGAGTGAAGATCGCATTCGCGCCATTGATGCGAACGAAGCACGCTGGAAATTGTCACCCGAGAAATGAAGGCAAAGCGCCCCTTGCCCCCATTGAGGGGGCTGCGGGGCGCGTCGGGACTGTCGCCCTCCAGCAGCGCGATCAGACGATCACCCCCGCACCTTCGGTTGAATCACCGACATTTTCCCGAAACGCCGCAAATAATTCGCGACCGATCCCGAAGCCATTGCCGCTAAGATCAGCCTCGACAGCCGTGCGCGCCTCAAACCCATCTGCCAGAACATCCAGCCGCCCGGCAACTGCATCGAGCCGCACCAAATCCCCGTCGTGTAATTTCGCGAGCGGCCCGCCTTTAGCTGCCTCTGGGGCAACATGAATGGCTGCCGGAACCTTTCCGCTGGCACCCGACATGCGCCCATCTGTCACAAGTGCAACTTTCAGCCCGCGATCCTGCAGTACTGCCAACATAGGCGTCAGTGAATGCAATTCCGGCATCCCGTTCGCTGCGGGCCCCTGAAACCGCACGACGACAATAGTGTCCTCAACAATCTCACCCGCCTGAAACGCTGCTTTCACACTCGCCTGATCGTGAAAGATGCGCGCGCGCGCCTCGATGACATGGCGCGAAGGGTCCACGGCCGAGGTCTTGATCACGCCCTGACCCAGATTGCCTGAAAGCTGGCGCAGCCCGCCCGTTTTCTGGAACGGATCCAAGGCCGGGCGCAGAATTCGGTCATTGAGAGTTTCGCCCGCGCCATCTTCCCAAATCAGCCGCCCGTCCTTCAGTTTCGGTTCTTGCGCATAGCGTTTCAGACCATCCCCGGCGATCGTGCAGACATCATCGTGCAGAAGGCCCGTCTCAATCAACTCACCGATCATGTAGCCGAGCCCGCCCGCGGCGTGGAAATGGTTCACATCCGCCAAGCCGTTTGGATAGACTTTGGCCATCAGCGGCACGAGTTCCGAGATATCTGCGAAATCCTCCAGCGCAAGCTCGATCCCTGCAGCGCGTGCCATCGCTGGCAGATGCAGCACAAGATTGGTCGAACCACCTGTTGCCATTAGCCCGACAATACCGTTCACAAAGGCCCGCTCATCCAGAACCTGCCCGGCCGGTCGATAATCATTGCCCTGCGCAGTGATTGCAAGGGCGCGCTCGGTGGCGGCGACAGTCAAGGCGTCACGCAAGGGTGTGCCGGGATTGATGAAGGAGGCCCCGGGCAGATGTAGCCCCATAAATTCCATCAACATCTGATTGGTATTCGCCGTACCGTAGAAGGTACACGTGCCCGGGCCGTGATAGCTTGCCATTTCGGCAGCCATCAACGCGTCACGCCCGACCTCGCCCTTGGCGAATTGCTGGCGCACCTTGGCCTTTTCGTCATTGGGCAGGCCCGAGGTCATCGGCCCAGCCGGGATAAACACTGCAGGGACATGGCCGAATGTGGCAGCGGCGATCACGAGCCCGGGCACGATCTTGTCGCACACACCCAGCCAGACAGCGGCATCAAAGCAATTATGCGACATCGCCACGCCTGCAGAGAGCGCAATCACATCGCGCGAGAAAAGTGACAATTCCATCCCCGGTTGGCCCTGTGTCACGCCATCGCACATTGCCGGGACACCACCCGCAACTTGCGCAGTTCCGCCTGCGGCACGCGCTGCGCGGCGGATGATCTCGGGATAGGTCTCGAAAGGCTGATGCGCCGAGAGCATGTCGTTATAAGCTGTGACGATCCCGAGATTGGGTGCCCGGCCTTTTGCGAGGGTTTCCTTGTCCGGCCCCATCGCAGCATAGGCGTGCGCCTGATTGCCACAGGAGAGATGCGCGCGCACCACACCCGCCTCCGCTGCCTTTTGCATCCGATCAAGATAGGCCGAGCGCCGCGCTTGCGAGCGTTTGCGGATGCGCTCGGTCACTGCTTCAAGACGGGGGTTGAGAGTCATGGGCTCCTCCTTCACGCGGCTATCGGGACTCGCATGGCGCAGATATAAACAGTTAGCGCTAACAATTCAATTCCCGCGAGCCATGCATTTTCTGCATGACGGAGCTTCGCAATTGAGCCTGTTATTGCTGCGCTGCGGCAACTATTTCACGTCCGTAAGCAAACGAGAGGCACTCAAGCCATGTATGATCTGAACTCTAATGAAACTCCTGTCATTGACGCGCTGCAAATCGAAGCTGAAGCCCGCCGGATGCGCGCTGAAGTGGTTGCACAAGGCCTGAGCGCCTTGGCACGCCGGATTGCCACACTTTTTGCAGCCAATCCAACACCGAACGCTCAGAACTGAGCTTTCACGACTGGCGGTCTTTTCAAATGTCGGCCACTCGCATAAGGCTGCATGCAGGCCAGACAAGGACTGCCAGAGATGAATGACCTCCCCGTCATCCGACTGAAACCCAAGGCCGAAGCCCGTGCTATAAGGCACGGCTTCCCTTGGGTTTTTGCCAATGAGCTGGTGACGGACCGCCGCACCAAGGCTATCCCACCGGGCAGTTTCGCGCGGCTGGAAGATGCCGAGCGCCGCCCGCTGGGTGTCGTGACAGTCAATCCGGTCTCGAAGATCATGGCGCGAATGCTTGATCGCAATCCGAATGCCATGATTGATCGTGACTGGATAGTCGCGCGGTTGCGCCATGCACTGGCGCATCGCGAGCGCCTCTATGATCAGCCCTATTATCGCCTTGTACATGCCGAGGCCGACGGCTTGCCAGGTGTCGTGATCGACCGCTTCGGCGCAGCCGCTGTGATCCAGCCAAATGCCGCATGGGCTGAGACAAATTTCGCCTTGCTGGCGGAAGCACTGCAAGATGCCACTGGGGTTACGACCATCGTCAAGAATGGCGCAAGTCGGGCACGCGTGCTGGAGGGGCTTGTAGAAGAAACGCTTTTGCATTGTGGCAGCCTCGATGGGCCAGTGCCAGTGCCGATGAATGGCACGCATTATCTGGCAGACCTGCTCGGCGGCCAAAAAACCGGGCTTTTCTTCGATCAGCGCCCCAACCACGCCTTCGCCGCAAGCCTTGCCAGAGACGCGCGCGTGCTCGATATTTTCAGTCATGTCGGCGGCTTCTCCCTCGCCGCCCTCGCTTCCGGTGCGCAATCAGCGCTCGCAGTAGACAGCTCTGCCCCGGCGCTGGAGCTTGCAACGCACGGCGCGGTGCTCTCGCAGGTGCCGGATCGCTTCACTACGCGGCAGGGCGACGCCTTTGCGGTGATGGAGGCGCTCGCCACAGAGGGCGCGCAATTTGACCTTGTGGTCTGCGACCCGCCTGCCTTCGCGCCCAACAAGGAAGCACTTGCCGCAGGGCTGCGCGCTTACGAGCGCGTCGCGCGTCTTGCGGCACCGCTGGTTGCGCCTGGGGGATATCTGGGGCTCTGTTCATGCTCGCATGCGGCAGATCTGAGCAGCTTCCGTGCGGCCTCCGCTCGCGGGATCGGGCGCGCAGGGCGACGCGGGCAGTTGATCCATACAGGCTTTGCCGGACCAGATCACCCGCAACTTCCGCAATTGGCCGAAACCGGCTATCTCAAGGCCGTGTTCTTCCGGCTGAATGGATGAAGGCTGTTCTTGACGCCTGCGTGCTTTATCCAAGCGTGTTACGCGAGATCATCATCGGCTGTGCGGCACGGGGCGTCTTTTCGCCTTTGTGGTCCGCGCGCATCCTTGCCGAATGGCAGCGCGCTGCAGACCGGCTGGGGCCAGAGGGGGCGGCCATTGCAGCTGGTGAAATCGCGCGCCTGCGCGCGAATTGGCCCAATGCCGAGATTGCCGCTGACCCTGATCTGGAGGCGCGGCTCTGGTTACCGGATCCGTCGGACCGCCATGTGCTCGCTGCTGCGATCAGCGGTGCGGCACAATGCATCGTCACGCTGAATCTGCGCGACTTTCCGGCACGCGCATTGGCTCCCGAAACTGTTACGGCCCAGGGCCCCGATGATTTCCTGATGGCACGCTGGCTGGAAACTCCGGCTGCCGTAGAAGCCGCAGTGCAAATGGCGCAAAGCACCACGGAAGCTGCATCAGGGCGCGCGCAACCACTGCGCCCACTTCTCAAACGCGCGAAACTACCGCGACTGGGCAAGGCACTTGGCTGAACACCCGGCACCGGACAAAATCCAGACCTCCCCTTGCGGCTGACCAACCGCAGCACTAAGATTCCGTAAAGACTATTGGGGTATCACCAGACTGCAGGGCAGTCACAGAAGCAAAGGCATGCAGATGCGCGATCCGATTGAAACTTACATGAACCTTGTTCCGATGGTTGTTGAGCAGACCAGCCGGGGCGAGCGTGCCTATGACATCTTCTCGCGCCTTCTCAAGGAACGTATCATCTTTGTCACCGGCCCTGTGCATGACGGTATGGCGAGCCTTATCGTTGCACAGCTTCTGCATCTGGAAGCCGAAAACCCTTCGAAAGACATCTCGATGTATATCAACTCGCCCGGCGGCGTGGTGACGAGCGGGTTGTCGATTTACGACACCATGCAATATATCAAGCCCAAAGTCTCGACGCTGGTGGTCGGTCAGGCAGCGTCAATGGGCTCTTTGCTGCTTTGCGCGGGCGAAAAGGGAATGCGTTTCTCGCTTCCCAATTCGCGCATCATGGTTCACCAGCCTTCTGGTGGTTTTCAGGGTCAGGCCACCGACATCTCGATCCATGCACGCGAAATCCTTGAATTGAAAGAACGGCTGAACAAGATCTACGTCAAGCATACTGGCCAGACACTCAAGAAAGTTGAGGATGCGCTGGAACGCGACAATTTCATGACCGCGGAAATCGCAAAGGACTGGGGCATTATCGACGAAATTGTGACTGCACGCGCCGAGACGGAAAGCACTTGATGGCGCATCGGCGGCGCTTTGTGGAAAACCGGCGGGGCTTGCGCAGATTTGCATTGTCCCTGCCGCTACTCTCGCCTACCCTTGGCAGGAAGAAGGCGATAAATGCCCGTCCCAAGATGCACCGCCTATCGCAGTAAAGACCACAGAGGTTTGACATGCCGACATCCGACTCAGACAGCAAGAACACGCTTTACTGCTCATTCTGTGGGAAAAGCCAACATGAAGTACGTAAACTGATTGCTGGCCCGACGGTTTTCATCTGCGATGAATGTGTCGAACTCTGCATGGATATCATTCGCGAGGAGACAAAATCGGGAGGGCTGAAAGCAACCGATGGGGTGCCGACGCCGCGCGAGATTTGTGATGTCCTCGATGATTACGTGATCGGGCAAGCACAGGCCAAACGCGTGCTGTCGGTCGCGGTTCACAACCATTACAAGCGGCTCAACCACTCGGGTAAGTCGGGTGAAGTGGAATTGTCTAAATCCAATATCCTGCTGATCGGCCCCACAGGCTGCGGCAAGACATTACTTGCACAGACACTGGCACGCATTCTTGATGTGCCGTTCACCATGGCTGATGCCACCACCCTGACTGAGGCCGGCTATGTCGGCGAGGATGTCGAAAACATCATCCTCAAGCTCCTGCAAGCGTCGGAATACAATGTCGAGCGCGCGCAGCGTGGCATTGTATATATCGACGAAGTGGACAAGATCACTCGGAAATCCGATAATCCCTCGATCACGCGCGATGTTTCCGGCGAAGGCGTGCAACAGGCGCTGCTGAAGCTGATGGAAGGCACGGTAGCTTCCGTGCCGCCGCAAGGCGGGCGCAAGCATCCGCAGCAGGAATTTCTGCAAGTCGATACGACCAATATCCTGTTCATATGTGGCGGTGCTTTTGCCGGGCTCGACCGGATCATCAACATGCGGGGCAAAGGCTCGGCCATCGGGTTCGGCGCAGAGGTAAAAGATGAAAGCCTCAAGACCATCGGTGAATCGTTAAAGGAACTCGAGCCTGAGGATTTGCTGAAATTTGGCCTGATACCCGAGTTTGTCGGCCGTCTGCCCGTTGTGGCTACGTTGATGGATCTTGATGAGGATGCACTTGTTACCATCCTGACCGAGCCGAAGAATGCGCTCGTGAAGCAGTATCAAAAGCTGTTCGATATCGAAGGCGTGGATCTTACCTTCACTGACGAAGCCTTGCGCGCCATTGCGAAACGCGCCATTGCGCGCAAGACCGGTGCCCGTGGCCTGCGCTCGATCATGGAAGATATCCTGCTTGATACGATGTTCGAGTTGCCAGGGCTGGAGAATGTGAATGAAGTCGTAGTGAATGAAGAGGCCGTCACGTCTGACGCGAAGCCGCTGATAATCTACGCTGAGACCAAGAAAACCGCTGCGAGCGCGGGCTGATTGCCACACAGATTGTGATCAAGCCGCGCACTACGCTGCAGTAAATCAATAAAGCCGGGCGATTGCGCCCGGCTTTATTATTGATCACCACAGTAGAAGCAGCCTTGGCTCAACCGCGCGCGCGCCGCCCGCCACGCCGCCCACCAGTCCGTGCACCGGCTTCCATCGCCGCGCGCGACGCTTCGGCAAAACTCGCACCATCTTTCATCGACTCGAGCACCTTTGCCAGTCCGATCCATGCGCCGCCATTAGAGTCATGGTTCATCAACAGATTGGCCGCGCGAATAGCCTCCATCTCGACCGAGCGCACAGGGTTCATGATTGCACTTGTCATTCCTGCGCCGATCGCCATAGGCAGAAAGGCCGCGTTCACGCCATGCCGGTTGGGCAGACCAAAGCTGATATTCGACGCTCCGCAGGTCGTGTTCACGCCAAGCTCATCGCGCAGCCGCCGCACAAGTTCGAAGACCTGACGTCCCGCAGTCGCCATAGCACCGATAGGCATTACCAGCGGATCAACCACGATATCATGCGCGGGGATACCAAAATCCGCAGCCCGCTCCACGATCTTCTTCGCGACGGCAAAGCGTACATCCGGATCTTCCGAAATCCCGGTATCATCATTCGAGATCGCCACAACCGGTACATTGTATTGCTTGACCAATGGCAGGATAGCCTCCAGACGCTCCTCCTCGCCCGTCACAGAATTCAACAGGGGCCGCCCATTGGCAGCTTCAAGCCCTGCCTTGAGCGCCTCAGGCACCGAGGAATCGATGCACAGCGGCACATCTACCAGCGCCTGCACGCGTGCGCAAAGTTCGCGCATCAAGGGCGGCTCGACGAAATTGTTGTCAGCATACCGGGGATCTTCGGCCATCTTGTTAGAAAAAACCGCCCCGGAGTTGATATCGAGTACCATTGCACCGCAAGCGACCTGCTCGAGCGCATCTTTCTCAACTGTCGTGAAATCGCCTGCCTCTAGTTCGGCAGCGAGCTTTTTGCGCCCTGTAGGGTTAATGCGCTCGCCTATCACGCAGAACGGCTCGTCAAAGCCGATCACGACAGTCTTGGTGGCGGATTCAATGACAGTACGGGTCATGGTTTCTCCAGAAATTCAGTGGTTAGATGCAGGCTGCGCGGACGCACCGCCATGCGCTTGTGTCCAATCTGTATTGGCCTTGATCCCGCCCAGAGGGAAGAAATGCAACCGCTCAATAGCGAAATCGGGTGTTGCTGCCTTGTGCGCAGCAAGCTCGGAGACGAGCTCTGTCGGCTCAAATGGCAAGAGCAGTTTCGAAACATCCTTGGCGCGTTTCTGCAGCACTTTCAGCGATGGGCCAACCCCGCAAGCAATCGCGAATTTGATCAGCGTCTGCAGCTTGGCAGGGCCGGCTATCCCAAGATGCACGGGCAGTGTGATGCCTCGCTCGCGAAGGCCCTCGGTCCAGGTGATGATTGGTTTGGCATCGAAGGCAAATTGCGTGACAATCGCCATCTCGATCCCATGTGCGCGTGCGAAATCCTGCTTCCAGCGTAGCGCCTCAAGAATGATTTCCTTGCCACCATCGGGCGCAATGTCGCGATTGCCTTCGGGGTGCCCCGCCACATGCAAGCGACGGAATCTGTCAAACAGCCCCGACTCAAGCAATTGCATGGAATTGTCATAAGCGCCTTTCGGGGTGGTTACGCCACCGCCCAGCATGAGCGCTTCGCGCACATCCGCCTCGCCCTGATAGCGTGCGACCCACTCACCCAATTCGGTCTTGTCTGCGATGATGCGGGCCGGGAAATGTGGCATGGGCTCCATACCCGCAGCGCGCAGGCGGACGGCCGTGGCCACCATATCGGTGATCGGTGTGCCCTCGATATGAGCAATGTAAACG
>SLDY01000097.1 GCA_007125005.1 Natronohydrobacter sp. | reverse complement strand
GGCGGTGATGTGGTGCTGGTGCCTGCGACGGATCAGGACATGCGCGGCAAGAATGCGGTCGTGAAGGCGTCTCTGGAAGTGGTCTATGACGATGCCTGAGGATTTTGGACATACGAAGCAGGGGGGCGCTGCCCCCCGGCCTGCGGCCTCCCCCCGGAGTATTTCCGGCAAGATGAAAGGCGAAGCGGTTTACGATGCCGCTGCTGAAGCGCCGGTCGAACAGGTGATCGAACGCGCGCCTGCCGCAGATGCGCCCAAGCCCGATGGCATGGGGTGCCACGCGCCAAGCGAGCAGATGGAGGCTCAGGCGCGCGCGGCGGGCAATGGCGCGGTGCTGGACCAGTTCGCCAAGGACTACCCGACCGGGCCGCATGACAAGCCCGAATCGATGTGCCCGGCCTTTGGGTCCTTGCGCGTGGGCTTGCGGATGCGGCGCGTGGCGACCGTGCTGAGCGGGTCTGCCTGCTGCGTCTATGGGCTGACTTTCGTGTCGCATTTCTACGGCGCGCGGCGCTCGGTGGGCTATGTGCCCTTCAATTCCGAGACATTGGTGACCGGCAAGCTCTTCGAGGATATCCGCGACGCAGTCCATGATATGGCGGACCCGGAGCGCTATGACGCAATCGTGGTGACGAACCTGTGCGTGCCGACCGCCTCGGGCGTGCCTTTGCGGCTCTTGCCCAAGGAAATCAATGGTGTGCGGATCGTTGGCATTGATGTGCCGGGTTTCGGTATTCCGACCCATGCCGAGGCCAAGGATGTGTTGGCCGGTGCGATGTTGAACTATGCGCGGCAGGAAGTGGCAGCGGGGCCTGTGCCTGCGCCTGTGGCCGGGCGCTCGGACCGCCCGACTGTGACGCTCCTGGGCGAGATGTTCCCGGCCGATCCAATGATGATCGGCGCGATGCTGGCGCCCATGGGGCTGGCCGCCGGACCTGTAGTGCCCACGCGTGAATGGCGTGAGCTTTACGCGGCGCTCGATTGCTCTGTCGTGGCCGCGATCCATCCGTTTTATTCCGCTGCTGTGCGTGAGTTTGAGGCGGCGGGGCGTCCGATTGTGGGCTCTGCGCCTGTGGGCGTGGACGGCACGCATGACTGGCTGGCCGCGATCGGTAATGCCCATGGTGTTCCCGCGGCGCAGATTGCCGCCGCGCAGAATGCCTTTATCCCCGCGATCAAGGGTGCGCTCGCGGGCGCACCGATCAAGGGGCGGATCACGCTCTCGGGCTATGAAGGCTCGGAATTGTTGGTTGCGCGGCTTTTGATCGAGAGCGGTGCCGATGTGGCTTATGTCGGCACGGCCTGCGCGGGCTCGCGCTGGAACGCGGCTGACAAGGACTGGCTGGAAGCGCGTGGCGTGGCAGTGAAATTCCGCGCATCGCTGGCCGATGATCTGGCCGCCTGCGACGGGCTGGACCCCGATCTGGTGATCGGCACCACGCCTGTGGTGCAGCACGCGAAAGAGCGCGCGATCCCGTCGCTCTACTTCACCAACCTGATTTCAGCGCGACCCCTCATGGGTCCGGCAGGTGCGGGTTCTCTAGGCGAAGTGGTCAATGCCGCCATCGCCGGGAAAGAGCGCATGGACAAGATGAAAGCCTTCTTCGAGGGCGTGGGCGAGGGTGACACGGCGGGCATCTGGGAGGGCGATCCCAATCTGCGGCCTGAATTCCGCGCGGCCCATCAGAAGAAGCTCGACAAGGCCGCGCGCGCCGCCAAAGCGCAGGAGATGATCTGATGCTGGTTCAGGATCACGACCGCGCGGGAGGCTATTGGGGAGCCATTTACGCTTTCTGCGCCGTCAAGGGTTTGCAGGTGGTCATCGATGGCCCGGTGGGCTGCGAGAACCTGCCGGTCACCTCGGTGCTGCATTATACGGATGCGCTGCCGCCGCATGAATTGCCCATCGTGGTGACGGGCCTGGGCGAGGAAGAACTGGGCCGCGACGGCACCGAAGGGGCGATGAAACGCGCCTGGAAGACGCTCGACCCTGCTTTACCTGCTGTCGTGGTGACGGGCTCCATCGCCGAGATGATCGGCGGTGGCGTGACCCCCATGGGCACCAATATCCAGCGCTTCCTGCCACGCACGATTGACGAGGATCAATGGGAAGCCGCCGACCGCGCGATGACCTGGATCTTCACCGAATTCGGCATGACCAAGGGCAGGATGCCTCCCGAAAAGAAGCGCGAAGAAGGTGCGAAGCCCCGGGTCAATATTCTCGGGCCAATGTATGGCACTTTCAACATGCCGTCCGATCTGGCCGAAATCCGGCGTCTGGTCGAGGGGATCGGGGCCGAGGTCAATATGGTGATGCCGCTCGGTGCCCATCTGGCCGAGATGCGCAATCTGGTCAATGCTGACGCCAATATCGTGATGTATCGCGAATTCGGGCGCGGTCTCGCGGAATGCCTTGGCAAACCCTATCTGCAGGCTCCCATCGGGATGGAAAGCACGACGCTTTTCCTGCGTAAGCTGGGTGAGATGCTGGGGCTGGACCCCGAGCCTTTTATCACCCGCGAGAAACACTCGACGCTGAAACCAATGTGGGATCTGTGGCGTTCGGTCACACAGGATTTCTATGCCACAGCCACTTTTGCAGTGGTCGCGAATGAGACCTATGCGCGTGGCCTGCGCAATTTCCTCGAGAATGATCTGGGCATGCCCTGCGCCTTTGCGGTCGCGCGCGTGCGCGGCGCGAAGACCGATAATGAGCGCGTCCGCGCGCTGATGGGCGAGAAACGCCCGCTGATCGTCTTTGGCTCGATCAACGAGAAGATGTATCTTGCCGAGCAGAAGGCCGGCCATGGCCCTGCGCCTGCCTTCATCCCTGCGAGCTTCCCCGGTGCTGCGATCCGCCGCGCCACAGGCACGCCGATGATGGGCTATGCCGGTGCGACTTATGTGCTGCAGGAGGTCTGCAACGGGCTATTTGATGCGCTCTTCCACATCCTGCCGCTGGGTGCCGCGATGGACGCGGCAGAGGCTACGCCCGCCACACTCAGGCGCGATCTGCCATGGTCCGAGGCCGCCAAGCGTGAGCTTGACCGGATCGTGGCCGAACACCCCATCCTGACCCGCATTTCGGCGGCGCGCACCCTGCGCGATGCCGTCGAGAAGGCCGCGCTCGAGCGCGGGGCCGAAGAAGTTGACAGCGATCTGGTCGAGGCGCTTCGCCCCGGTCTGACCCGCGCGTGACCTAGAGAGGAGAGCGACAATGGCCGACTACACAGTGAATGCCCCCCGCCCACGCCATGAGCGGGCGCAGACATGGGAATACAATCTCTATTTCGGCGTGATCTTTGTGCTCGCGCTGGTCACCGGGCTTTTGACCTGGTCGTGGCGCGTTCTCACCACGGGCCGCCTGCCAAAGCTCGGCCCGGTGGGCCGCGCGCTCAAGGATGCAAGCGTCATCGCGCCGATCATTTTCCGCAGCTAAGGCGCTGCGGCACGAAATTCCCGTAGGCCAGGGTCTGCGGGAGCGGTGGGTCTGCCAGTCTGGCAGGTTCATCATCCCGGCCGCAGGGTGTGCGGCGTCAGTCTTATGATCCGGAGGATACTATGGCTGAAAACACCGATCTGTCGTTCACAGGTCTAACTGATGAGCAGGCCCAGGAACTGCACTCAGTCTACATGAGCGGTCTGACGCTCTTCGTAGGCGTGGCAGTGGTTGCGCATATCGCGACCTATATCTGGCGTCCGTGGTTCTGAGGAGGGATAAGCTATGTCAAAATTCTACAAGATCTGGCTCATCTTCGACCCCCGCCGCGTCTTCGTGGCACAGGGCGTCTTCCTCTTTCTGCTCGCAGCGATGATTCACCTGGTGGTGCTGTCCAATGGCATCAACTGGTTCGCTGCAGCGGCTGCCCGCGCTGCAGGCAGCTGAGCAAGGCCACGCGCTTTTGCACTGTCGCGGGCGGTGGGCCCAAGCGGTTTTTCGCCCGCGACGATCTTCACAAGGGTTTTTCCCAACGCGGCCAGGCCCGGCTTTTGGGCCTGATCGCCACAGACTGGAGAGGGAAGCATGGCACTGCTCAGCTTCGAACGAAAATACCGCGTGCCCGGAGGCACGCTGGTCGGCGGGAATCTGTTCGACTTTTGGGTTGGGCCGTTCTACGTCGGTTTCTTCGGGGTCACGACGATCTTCTTCGCCGTCCTCGGAACGCTCCTGATCTTCTGGGGGGCAGTGCTGCAAGGCACCTGGAATCCCTGGCTGATTTCCATAAACCCGCCGCCTCTGTCCTATGGGCTGGGTCCGGCACCGCTGCTCGAAGGCGGGCTTTGGCAGATCATCACGATCTGCGCCATCGGGGCTTTCGTGTCCTGGGCGCTGCGCGAGGTTGAAATCGCGCGCAAGCTCGGCATGGGGCTGCATGTGCCCTTTGCATTCGGCGTGGCGATCTTTGCTTATGTCACGCTTGTTGTCATCCGGCCTGTGTTGATGGGCGCATGGGGGCATGCCTTCCCCTATGGCATCTGGACGCATCTCGATTGGGTGTCCAATGTTGGCTACACCTACGGCAACTTCCACTATAATCCGGCGCATATGATCGCGGTGTCCTTCTTCTTCACCACGACGCTCGCACTGGCATTGCATGGCGCGCTGGTTCTGTCAGCAGCCAATCCGGCCAAAAAGGGCGACACGATGAAAACGCCCGACCATGAGGACACCTTCTTCCGCGATCTGATCGGCTATTCTGTCGGTACGCTGGGCATTCACCGCCTCGGCCTGCTTCTGGCACTGAATGCCGGGTTCTGGTCTGCGGTCTGTATCGTGATCTCCGGCACCATCTGGTTTGATCAGTGGGTGTTCTGGTGGGATTGGTGGCTCGATCTGCCCTGGTGGCGCGATATCGCAGGAGGCGTCAATGGCTGAGTATCAGAATATCTTTACCCAGGTGCAGGTGCGC
>SLDY01000039.1 GCA_007125005.1 Natronohydrobacter sp. | reverse complement strand
GGCAGGGCGCGCCTGCCGCTCAGTCTGTGGGGATGGTGAATGCGGGCGGACGCGGATCCACCCAAGGCCCGGCCAGCCCGCCAGTGGTCTGCGCCCATAGCAGCCCGGCGATGGCCAGAGGGACGAATATACCGAAGGCGAAACCCGCGGCCTTATGGGGGTTTGCCTGTGCGCGTGCAATGACGATTGTGACTGTCTTGCGCATGATGCCTCCGTGCCATTTTCAAGCGCAGATATGCTTCTACGCAAAAAAGTCACGAGAGGGGCGCGTGTGTCTGAGCAATAATTGGCCGATGCCATGATCCGATCCATCAATGCGCCACCCCTGCGGCCACGCTTTCGTCGATGAAGCGCCCTTCGCGGAAGCGGGTGAGGGAGAATTCGGCAGCAAGCGGCCCCGGCTCGCCCTTGGCGATCAGTTCTGCCATCGCCCAGCCAGAGCCGGGCGTGGCCTTGAACCCGCCTGTGCCCCAACCGCAATTGATAAAGCAATTGCCCAGTGGGGTTTTCGAGATGATGGGCGAGCGGTCGCCGGTCATGTCCACGATGCCGCCCCATTGGCGCAGCATCTTGAGGCGCGAGATCATCGGGAAGGTCTCGACCAGCGCGCGCACGGTTTCCTCTATATGATGCCAAGAGCCGCGCTGGGTGTAGTTGTTGAACCCGTCCGCGCCGCCGCCTATGACCATTTCGCCCTTGTCGGACTGGCTCATGTAGCCGTGAACGGTGTTCGCCATCACCACCACATCCATGCAGGGCTTGATCGGCTCGGAAACCAGCGCCTGAAGGGCTACTGATTCGACCGGCAGGCGGAACCCCGCCATATCGGCGAGTGCGCCGGAGTGTCCTGCGACCACGATGCCGAGTTTGCCACAAGCGATCGTGCCTTTGGTGGTGTTGACGGCCGTTACCTTGCCGCCTGCGCTCTCGACACCGGTCACAGCGCATTGCTCAATGATATGCATGCCCATGTCGGAGCAGGCCCGCGCATAGCCCCAGGCAACCGCATCATGACGAGCCGTGCCCGCGCGCGCCTGCCACAGCGCACCCAGCACCGGGTAGCGCGGCCCGTCGAGATTGATGATCGGGACGAGTTTCTTGACCTCGGCAGGCGAGATGAAGCGCGTATCGACTCCTTGGAGCGCATTAGCGCGTTCGGTGCGCAGATAGCCGCGTTTCTCATGCTCGGTCTGCGCGAGCATCATCACACCGCGCGGCGAGAACATGATGTTGTAATTGAGTTGCTGCGAGAGGGTCTCGTAAAGCGCGCGAGATTTCTCGTAGATCGCGGCAGAGGGGTCTTGCAGGTAATTCGAGCGGATGATGGTGGTGTTGCGGCCGGTATTGCCGCCGCCGAGCCAGCCTTTCTCGATCACGGCCACATTGCGGATGCCGAAGCGATGGCCCAGATAATAGGCGGTGGCGAGCCCGTGGCCGCCTGCGCCCACGATCACCACATCATAACGGTCTCGGGGCTCTGGGCTTTTCCAGGCTTCTGTCCAGCCCTTGTGCTGGCGAAAGGCCTCTCGAGCTATGGCAAAGGCGGAATAGCGGGGCATGGCAGCGTGGCTCCTGCGTCTAGATCTGGCTGCTATGTGGCTTACACAAGCGCAGGGCGATTTTCCAGATACGGCATGATGAGGGTCAAAACCGAAATCGCGCTGTCCTGCGACCCGGCGTCGCGCTTTGCACCTTTGTGAGCGTTTTGCAGGGGTTTTCGGCTTTTGCGACTGGCCAAGACAGGCTAGAGAAGCCACGCAGCTTCAGGAGGTTCGATGAGCATAGTTTTGCAGGCAGCCGGGTTTGTTGTGATTGCGCTCCTTGTTGGGTTTATCCTGATGCGCGCGCTGGCTCGTGGTAAGAAAGCTGCAGCGGCGGATGGCGCGGAACGCGCAATGAAAGTCTATCGCGACCAGATGGCGGAAGTGGATCGCGATCTGGCGCGCAGCACGATCAGCGATGCCGAGGCCGAGCGCTTGCGTCTTGAGATTTCGCGCCGGATCCTCGAACTCGACAAGGACAGTGGTGCGCGTCGGGTGGGCGGACCGGCGCCGAGGGCCGCGCAGATGGTTGCGATTTCTGTAATCTTGGTGGTCGTGCTGGGCAGTGGCGCTTTGTATATGAGCATCGGTGCACCGGGCTATCGCGACATGCCGTTGCTTGAGCGCCATGCAGACGCTGCGGAGGTCCGGCGCAATCGCCCGCGTCAGGCCGAGCTTGAGGCGCAGGTGGCCGAGCGTTTCGCGGAACCTTTCGATTTTGAAGGGCGCGATGAACTTGAGCCGATGGTGGAGCAGTTGCGCGCAGCGCTTGCTGATCGGCCGCTCGATGTGCAAGGCCATTTCCTGCTTGCGCAAAACGAGGCGCGGCTGGGCAATTTCCGCGCGGCAATCGAGGCGCAGGAACGGGTGATCGAATTGCGCGGCGAGGCGGCAAGAGGTGAGGATTTCGCCTATCTGGTTGACCTGATGGTCATCGCTGCAGGCGGTTTTGTTTCGCCTGAAGCCGAGTCGGTGATCGAGCAGACATTGCGGCGCGATGCGTCCAATGGTGTGGCGCTTTACTATTCCGGGCGTCTTTATGCTCAGACCGGAAGGCCAGATATGACCTTCCGCATCTGGCGCAGGCTGCATGATCTGAGCCCCGGGGATGCGCCATGGATGGGTGAGATTCGCTCTGCGCTGCCGGAACTTGCGCGCATCTCGGGCGAGCCGCGCTTCCAGTTGCCGCCGCGTCCGGCCCCGTCAGGGGTGCAGGTGCCCGACGAGATCGATTTCGAGGCCGCTGAAGCGATGTCCCCGGATGAGCGCGCCGAGATGATCGCGGGTATGGTCGATGGTTTGATGGCACGTTTGGCCAATGATGGCGGCACAGCCGAGGAATGGGCGCAACTTATCCGCGCGCTTGGCGTTTTGGAGCGGGAAGATGATGCGCTTGCCATTCTGCAGGAGGCGCGGACCGTTTTCGCTGCGCGCGCGCAAGATCTTGCTCTGATCAATGCCGCCGCCGATGAGGCCAATCTGCGTATACCGGCACCCTGATGGCCGTGCTTGATCCATTCGAGAGCTTTGCGGCCAGTCTGCGACCGATGCAGGCACTGGCAGGTTTGGATTTGGGCGAAAAGACCATTGGTGTGGCGGTCTCGGATCGGATGCGCACGGTGGCCTCGCCGCTGACAACGATACGGCGCAAGAAATTCGGGCTCGATGCGGAGGCACTTCTCAGGATCGTGGCCGAGCGCGAAATTGGTGGGTTGGTCTTGGGGTTGCCGCGCAACATGGATGGCTCCGAAGGGCCGCGCTGCCAGTCCACGCGGGCTTTCGCACGTAATCTCGTGGCACTGACGGATCTGCCCATCGGCTTCTGGGATGAACGCCTTTCAACCGTCGCCGCAGAGCGCGCGCTTCTGGAGGCAGATACCTCGCGCCGCAAACGGGCCGAAGTGATTGATCATGTGGCCGCCGGGGTCATATTGCAGGGTGCGCTTGATCGATTGGCCGTGATGCGGCGGGAAAATATGTGAATGCGGCGCTTTTGGACTGGTGCGGGCAGGTTTGGTGATTAGGTTAGTTGCAGGCAAGACGAGCAGGTATAATGAAAGATCAGGTCTGGACTCGACAAGAGATTGAAAGCCCTTGCGTCAAGCTCTGCGTGATCCATCCCGAGACTCGGTTATGTGCAGGCTGCCTGCGCAGCATTGACGAGATCACTCAATGGTCACGCATGACCCCCGAGGCGCGGCGCGAAACAATGGCTGCATTGCCGGCGCGCGCGAGCAAGCACGCGCAGCGTCGCGGTGGAAGAGCCAGTCGGCTGGATCGGATCTCTGCTGAAAAGCGATTTGATTGATCGGTCAGTCAATAATATGACTTGTATCCTGATTTTGCGCCGATAATCTGTCGATATCGCGTAACAGAAGTTGCAATTCTGTTACCTCCACGCATGATACAAGCCAATGGACCGCAAGGTCTGTGCGCGCCTATTAATTCGCGCGCGGTGTTGGCGCAACAACTGGGAGAGGGAAGATGAAGAACAGTTCTAATCGTCATGGCCTTACGCGGCGCGGGCTTCTCAAAGGAGCGACAGCGTTGGGGGCGGCTGGGCTTATCCTACCTGCAAGCTATCGTGACGCGCGTGCCGAACCCAAGAAGGGCGGCACTTTCCGCATCGGGTTGGGGCATGGGAACTCCACCGATAGCTACGATCCGGGCCTGTGGGACAACCTGTATGCTCAGGTCTTCGCGGCTGCGCGCCATAACCAGTTGATCGAGGTCGATTCTGACGGCCAGTTGATCGGCGAGATTGCCGAAAGCTGGGAATCGGATGATGGCAAGACCTGGGTGTTCCATATCCGGCAGGGCGTCACCTTCCATTCCGGCAAGGATGTGACGGTCGAGGATGTGATCGCCTCGCTCAACCACCATCGTGGGGATGACGCCACCTCGGCCATCAAGCAATTTTTCGACCCTGTGACGGAAATCCGCGCTGATGGGCAAAGTGTCGTCGTGACGCTCGACGCGCCCAATGGCGATTTCCCCTATCTGATGTCGGATTATCATCTGGCAATCATGCCGGGCAGTGATGGCAAGATCGACCCGACATCATCTGACGGTTGCGGCCCTTACATTGTGGAAAGCTATGAGCCCGGCGTTCAGGCCACGCTGAACCGTAACCCCGATTACTGGAAATCCCATCGTGGGCATTTTGATCGGGTGGAGATTCTGGCGATCCTCGATTCGGCGGCACGTCTGAATGCGCTGATGACCGGGCAGGTGGACCTGATCGATCAGATCGACCCGGCCACGATCGGGATGCTGGAATCGCGTGGCGTGGCAAATATCCTCTCGATCCCCGGCAATGCGCATTATGTCTTCCCGATGGACAGCCGCGCGGCACCCTTCAGCGACAATAATGTGCGCCTTGCGCTGAAATACGCGATTGACCGTCAGCAGATGGTGGATACCATCCTCGGCGGGCATGGCGCTGTATCCAATGACAATCCCATCGGTCCGGCCAATCGCTACTTCTACGCGGATATGGAGCCGAAGGAATTTGACCCCGACCGCGCGCGTTTCTACCTGCGCGAGGCCGGCATGGACAGCCTGAGCGTTGATCTGCATGTGGCGGACGCGGCGTTTTCCGGTGCTGTCGATGCAGGCGCGCTCTTTGCCGAAACGGCGGCGCAAGCGGGCATCAATATCAACCTCGTGCGTGAACCCAATGACGGCTATTGGGACAATGTATGGATGCAGAAACCATTTGTCGCGAGCTACTGGGGCGGGCGTGCGGTTGAAGACCATATGTTCACAACCGGCTATGCGGCGGGCGCGTCCTGGAATGACAGTTTCTGGGAGCATGAGCGCTTCAATGAATTGCTGGTCAAGGCGCGCTCGGAATTCAACGAGGATCTGCGCCGCGAGATGTACCAGGAGATGCAGCGCATCGTGTCCTTCGAGGGCTCGGTCATCATTCCGATGAACAACAACTACGTTATGGGCACGGCGAAGAATGTCGCCACGCCCGAGCAGATCTCGGCCAATTGGAACCTTGACGGGTTCCGCTGTGTCGAGCGCTGGTGGTTCGCATAAATACTTACCCCGCCCCCTGATCGGGGCGGGGTTTCGCCTTTCTGGCGCAATAACAAAGGGGGGGACGGATGAACGCAGTCCTCGTGATGATTGCGCAGCGCCTTGCCTTGGGCGTTCTGACGCTGTTCGTCGTATCGGTCGTCATCTTTGGCGCCACAGAATTGTTGCCCGGAGATCTCGCCTCGGCGCTGCTGGGTCAGGCCGCCACGCCCGAGACCCTGGCCGCACTGCGCACCCAGCTTGGCCTGAATGACCCGGCCCCTGTGCGCTACTGGAACTGGGCAACAGGCGTGTTGCAGGGCGATTTCGGGGTGTCGCTGGCCACCCGCCGCCCGATTGCCGATATGCTGTCCGCGCGCTTGGGCAACACCATATTTCTGGCGCTGTATGCGGCTGCGATTGCTGTGCCCTTGTCGCTGGTCCTCGGAGTCCTGGCCGCGCTGTGGCGCAATTCGCTGTTTGACCGCGTGGCCAATGCAGGCGCACTCTCGGCGATTTCCTTCCCCGAATTCTTTGTAGCTTACATCCTGATTTTCCTGTTGTCGCAAAGTGGGTTTTTCCCTTCTCTGGTGCGACTTACGCCTGATATGGAGCTGAGTGACAAGCTCTATGTCACCTTCCTGCCCGCACTGACGCTGACGCTGGTGGTCACAGCGCATATGATGCGCATGACCCGCGCGGCGATCATCAATCTGCTGGCCAGCCCCTATATCGAGATGGCGCGGCTCAAGGGCCTGTCACCGCTGCGGATCGTGCTGCGCCATGCTCTGCCCAATGCGCTGGCCCCGATCATCAATGTGATTGCGATCAATCTGGCCTATCTGATAACGGGCGTCGTCGTGGTCGAGGTGGTGTTCGTCTATCCGGGCCTGGGACAGTTGATGGTTGATAGCGTAGCCAAACGTGACATCGCAGTGGTGCAGGCCATCGCGCTGATCTTTGCATCCGCCTATGTGCTGCTAAATCTGACAGCGGACGTCCTGTCCACGCTGACCAATCCGCGTTTGATGCGGAGGAAATGATGGGCGTTTTGTGGTTTCTGGTTCTTGCCATCGCCTGCAGCATCCCGCTGTCATATGTGTTTCGCGCAGCAATGGCGCAGGTATTGCCGCATGATATGGCGATTGCGGCGCGGGATATGCCGTTGACTGCCGCTTTCGGTATACTGGTGATTGCGGTTTATATCTTCATCGCCACTTTCGCGCCGCTTCTGGCCCCCTATGCCGAGCGCACGGTGGTGGGAACATCCTTCCAGCCATGGGACAGCACACATCTGCTTGGCACTGACCGGCTGGGCCGTGATATGCTCTCGCGGTTGATTTATGGCGCGCGCAACACAGTGGGCATCGCCTTTGCGACTACAGCACTGGCCTTTGTCGTGGGGTCATTGCTGGGCATCTGGGCGGCGTTGCGCGGGGGCTGGCTGGATCAGGGGCTTTCGCGCTTTGTGGATGCACTGATGGCGATCCCGTCGCTGATCTTTTCACTGTTGCTGCTGACCATCTTTGGCACTTCGGTTCTGACACTGATTTTAGTGATCGCCGCTGTCGATGCGACCCGTGTTTACCGGATTGCGCGTTCGGTCGCGCAAGGGGTGGTGGTGATGGACTATATTGAAGCCGCCCGCCTGCGCGGCGAAGGCAACTGGTATCTTATCCGCCGCGAGATCCTGCCCAATGCGCTGGCGCCGTTGGTGGCGGAATTCGGGTTGCGGTTCTGCTTCGTGTTCCTGACCATCTCGTCACTGTCCTTCCTTGGCCTCGGGATTCAGCCGCCCATGGCCGATTGGGGTAGCATGGTGCGCGATAATGCCACCCTGATCACCTTTGGCGATGTGACGCCGCTTCTGCCGGCGGGCGCGATTGCGCTTTTGACAGTCGCGGTAAATTTCGTGGTGGATTGGCAGCTTTACCGCGCCTCTGGCCTGAAGGAGCAGGGATGATGGCAGACTTGCTTCTGACCATTAAGGATCTCAAGATCGAGGGCCGCGCAGGAGAAGACTGGTTGCCCATCATCAAGGGCGTTGACCTGACGCTGCACCGGGGCGAGGTGCTGGGGTTGATCGGCGAATCCGGGGCGGGGAAATCCACGCTAGGGCTGGCCGCGATGGGCTTTGCGCGCGATGGCTGCCGGATATCGGGCGGCGAGATTGTCTTTGACGGTATCGACCTGCGCAAAGCCTCCGAACGAAAGAAGCGTGGCTTGCGGGGGCGGCGCATCGCCTATGTCGCGCAATCGGCAGCGGCAAGTTTCAACCCCGCGCACAAGCTGATTGACCAATATGCCGAAGTGCCTGTGCTGGATGGCAAGTCGCGAAAGACCACGCAGGCCGAGGCGGTAACGCTCTATCGCAAGATGCAATTGCCCGCGCCCGAAGAGATCGGCTTTCGCTATCCGCATCAGGTCTCGGGCGGGCAGTTACAGCGCGCTATGACAGCGATGGCGATGGCTAACCACCCTGATCTTATCATCTTTGACGAACCGACCACGGCGCTGGATGTCACTACCCAGATCGAAGTTCTGGCCGCCATCCGCGATATCGTGCGCGAATACAACACAGCAGCAATCTATATCACCCATGATCTGGCCGTGGTGGCGCAGATGGCGGATCGCATCAAGATACTCTTGCGCGGCGAGCAGGTCGAAGAGGCCGATACCCGCACCATGCTGGCCGCGCCCAAGGCAGATTATACTAAAAGCCTGTGGGCCGTGCGCAGTTTCACCCGCCCCGAACTGCCGCATGCAAGCACAGCGCCGCTGGTGTCTGTGCAAAATGTGACGGCCGGCTATGGAAAGCTCGATATCCTCCGTGATGTCAGTTTCGATATCCATGCAGGCCGTACTGTGGCTGTGGTAGGTGAAAGCGGCTCCGGCAAATCGACTGTGGCGCGGGTGATCACAGGCCTGTTGCCACCGCGTGCGGGGCAGGTTGTGTATGAGGGCCAGCCCCTGCCGCCAGATTACCGCGCGCGCAGTCGCGAGCAGTTACGCCAATGCCAGATGATCTATCAGATGGCCGACACAGCGTTGAACCCCAAGCTGAGCCTGCGCGAGATTATCGGACGGCCTGCGCAGATGTGTCTGGGGCTGAAAGGCCGCGCCTTGCAAGAGCGCGTGCGCGATCTTCTGGCGCTGATCGAACTGGAGCCGGATAAATATATCGACCGGCTGCCCGGCGAGTTGTCAGGTGGCCAGAAACAGCGGATCGGGATTGCCCGCGCACTGGCTGCGGAGCCCAAACTGATCATCTGCGACGAGGTCACCAGCGCGCTGGATCAGATCGTGCAGGAAGGCATACTGAAACTGCTCGATCGGCTGCAACGTGAGTTTGAGCTGGCCTATATGTTCATCACCCATGATCTGGCCACCGTCAAAGCCATCGCCGATGATGTGGTCGTCATGCAGCATGGGCGTATTATCGAGCAAGGGCCCAAAGCGCGCGTATTTTCGCCGCCCCATGAACCCTATACCGAGCTTCTGCTCTCCTCCGTCCCGCATATGGACCCTGACTGGCTCACCACGTTGCTCACGGCGCGGGCTTGAGCAGGTATCAGCTTACTCTCTGACGAAGGCGCTTCGAAGACCACGCCGCAGGGCATTCTCAAGGATCAAGCCCGCCCATCTCGCAGATGATGCGCCACTCATTTTCTGTGACGGGCTGAACAGAAAGCCGCGCCTGGCGCAGAAGTGCCATCTCCGACAGGCGTGGTTCTGCCTTGCAATCCTCCAAAGTGACCGGATGGGGCAGGGGTTTGACAGCTTTTACATCAACGCATTCCCAGCGCGGATCGTCGGTCGTGCTGTCGGGATGGGCCTCTGCGATCACTTCGCAGATGCCGACCACCGCCTTGTCCTTCTGACTGTGATAGAAAAACGCCTGATCACCCAGTGTCATCTCGCGCATCATGTTGCGCGCCTGATAATTGCGCACACCGTCCCATTCCTCGCCCGCGTCAGCCTTGGCAACCAGATCGTCCCAGCTAAACGCATCCGGCTCGGATTTCATCAGCCAGTAACGCATCAACCGATCACCTTCTTCCATTCCTGCAAGCGCACACTCTCGAAAAGCCCCGCCAAAGCGTAAGGATCCTGCGCGCCCCAGGCCTTGGCGGCTTCCATGTCGGGAAGGTCGAGCACGATCAGCGAGCCTGCCATCTCGCCCGCCTCATCCAGAAGTGGGCCGGCCTGCACTACGCAGCCAGTCTCGGCCACATAGGCAAGATGTGCCTCGCGCGTGGCTTTGCGCAACTCCAGAGCGCCGGGTTTGTCAGTGCAGAGCATCATGTAAAGCGGCATGGATTTGACCTTTCATTCATCAGTCAGGGGGCGTGCCAGAAGCGCCGAAAGCGCCTCGGGCAGGGTCAGATAACCTTCGATCAGCGCGGCCACCATGCGGGTGATCGGCATGTCAATCTCGCGCGACTGCGCCAGCCGCGCAACAGCGCGCGCGGTGGCCGCACCCTCGACAGTGGTTGCCGCATCAAAGCTCTCGCCGCGCCCAAGGGCAAGCCCGTATCGGAAATTGCGCGATTTCTCCGAACCGCAGGTGAGGATCAGATCGCCAAGCCCCGAAAGCCCCGCAAGCGTGTCGGGTTGCGCGCCAAGGCTGAGTGCGAGGCGTTGCATCTCGGCATAGCCCCGCGCCATCAGCGCCGCGCGCGCGGATTCGCCCAAGGACGCACCGATCGTGACGCCCGCAGCAATGGCGATGACGTTTTTCAGCGCGCCCCCCAATTCGGCCCCGATCACATCCTCGTTGCGGTAAAGCCGCAGCGTTTTCGTGGACAGGCGCTCCTGCAACATCCGTCCAAGCTCCGCTTCAGAGCAGGCGAGTGTCAGCGCTGTCGGCAGGCCGCGCGCGATATCTTCGGCGAAGCTCGGCCCTGTCAGAAGCGCGGCCCCTGTCTCAGGAAGGACCGAGCCGATCACACCCACTGGTCCGATCATCAATTCCAGATCCACACCCTTGGAACAGGCCACGAGTTTGCGGTCCTTGAGCCAGTTGCTATGCTCTGCCAGAAAGCCGCGCGTCTGCTGCATCGGGATGGCGATGAGCAGGATATCGGCGGTGATCTGCGTGATATCAGAGGTGATTTCGATACCTTCGGGCAAGGGCACACCGGGGAGTTTGGCAGAATTCTCACGCAGGCTGCGCATCGCGCGGGCTTGCGCGCCATCGCGGCACCAGAGCTGGACATTGCCAAGGCTGCAAGCGAGCGCCGTGCCGAAGGCCCCAGCACCCAGAATGGCTGTCTTCATGCTTTTGCCCCTTTCTTGCCTGACCCCAGAAGCGGGGAGGCGTCTGCGTCCAGCGGCCAGCGCGGCCGTGCTGTAAAATCCTGCACAGGTGCGATGCCAGCGCGCAACTGTTCTATCCCTGCCCAGGCAATCATTGCGGCATTATCAGTGCAAAGTGCGAGGGGCGGCGCAAGAAATCGTACACTTGCTTCATTTGCGATCTCCTGCAGCGCATTGCGCAAGGTTTGATTCGCGGCCACACCCCCTGCAACGGCGATGACAGGTGCCTCGGGTTGGCTGCGTTTGCGATAAACCTCGAGAGCCCGCCGTGTTTTTTCAGCCAGAAGCTCTGCAACAGCGGCCTGAAAGCTTGCACAGAGATCCGCACGATCGGCTCTGCGCAACCCGCCATGCTCTGCGATGAGCGCGTCACGGCAGCGAAGAACGGCAGTCTTGAGGCCCGAAAAAGACATATCGCATCCCGGCCGGTCCAGAAGCGGACGTGGAAGGGCAAAGCGTTTGGGATTGCCTTGCTGCGCTTCCGCTTCGACCGATGGACCACCAGGCTGGGCGAGAGCGAGGAGCTTTGCCACCTTGTCAAAAGCCTCGCCGGGTGCGTCATCTATCGTGCCGCCCAAGCGGGAGAAACGATCCGGGCCCGAGACCAGTAGAAACTGGCAATGTCCGCCTGAAACGAGCAGCATCAGATAAGGAAAAGCGATTGCATCGGTCAATCGTGGGGTGAGTGCATGACCCGCCAGATGGTTCACGCCTATCAGCGGCAATCTCTTTGCAGCAGCGATTCCGCGCGCCAGCATCACGCCTGAAAGCACTCCACCTATCAGCCCAGGGCCTGCAGTGACGGCAATCGCGTCAAGATCGGCGAGTTCGCATCCCGCTTGCGCAAGCGCGGCCTCGACCGCCAGATCGAGCTTCTCGGCATGGGCGCGCGCGGCGATTTCGGGCACGACACCGCCGAAATCGGCATGCAGCGCAGTCTGTCCCCACACCACATTCGACAATATCTCGGGGCGCTCTTGGGGGGCGTGACGAATGACAGAGCTCGCCGTATCATCGCAGGAGCTTTCAATTCCGAGAACGGTCAGGGCTTTTGCAGGGTCTTTCCGCAACGTGGTCATGGGCTGCTCTGGTTGCAAACAGGATCGCTTTGCAGCTACCACTGGCACCGGCGAGGAACAATCCCGCCTGCATATTTCCGCTGCCACAAGGGATAGATGATGCCCCTGCGCATTTGCCTGCTTCTGACGCGTCCGCGAGCTGATTCAGAGCGGTTCGCCAAGGCGGCAAGACGTGCGGGTTGGCGTGGCGATATCGTAGTTGCGCCGCTTATGGAAATCGTCCTTCACCCTCCCGAGCCAAGCCAGCTTGGCGGGGAGCAATCACTGGTGTTTACGTCTCAACACGGTGTTGAAGCTGTGGCGGACCTGCCGCTTAAGCGAGATCTCGTAGTCTGGGCTGTGGGATCGCGCACTGCGGACGCCGCACGTGCGGCAGGGTTTTCGGATGTGCATGCCGCTGGTGGTGATGCTGTGTCTTTGCTGCAGGCACTTGCCGCCACGCCCCCGCCTGAGCCTATCCTGCATCTGCGCGGGCAGCATGCAGCCTCGGATATCGCACAGGTCTTGCGTGCGAATGGGCATGATGCGTTTTCTCATATCGTGTATTCTCAACGCGACCGGGCTCTGGACGACACTGCGATCGCGCACATCAAGCGCAGTGACCATGTTGTCCTGACAGCATTTTCTCCAAGATCCGCGTCTTTGTTAGCCAATGCATTGACCCAGAACTCAATAGATCACTCAACGTTTCATGTTGTTGCGATCAGCGCGGCAGCGGCTGAACCACTCAAGTCTTTGAGCAATGCGCAGTGTCGGATTGCCGCGCGCCCTGATGCAGAAGCGATGCTTGCTGCGATTGATGCGACACAGGCGGCGCTTGAGCCTAGAGAAAAGCCGCGATAGACTGGCACGAATTAGAATTTCTGCTGCGACGCAGCACAGCGAAATGGGGAGAGGAATTTGGCGCGGAAAACCACACGCAGCAAGCCTGAAGCAGGCAAAGCTCGAACCAGCGCTGGCAAACAGGTCTCCTCTGCGGGCAAATCTGAAGAGAAATTGTCTCAGGCAGTGTCGAGCAAAGCGGGATTTACGGCTGCTGACATCCCGGATGCGCCGGAAAATCTACCAGATAAAACCGACTCTTCGAAAGATGACCCTGCGGTAGACCATGCCGCACTGACTGGTTCCGAAGCTGAGACAATCGAAACGGGAGTTTCGGAGGTTTCTGATAGCTTGGCTTCCGATATGAGTTCCACTGCAGCGAGTGCTTCTCAATCGGATGCTGCAATTTCTGAGCCGCGTGACGAGAGCGTTTTGGCGACCGAAGCAACTTCAGAGCAGTCAGATGCGCGTATCTCTGGCGATGCTGAGCCAAAGACCGCCGCTGGCAGCACAGATACTGTGATGAGCTCTGCCGATACCGATGTCGACACAGTGTCGAGCTCAAAGACCGGCAAGGCCCATTCCGAGCCTGCTGACGCGTCAGACAGCGCTGTTGAAGAGGAAACGGAGGCGCAGAAAACAGAAGCGCCGGAAGAAATGATCGTGATGACGCCTGCGGATGCATCGGCCGCCGAACCGGAGAGGACTGGTTCCCAGCAAGACCCAGCCACGGGTGATGAGGCACAAGACGCAACGAGTGTTGCGCCGCAAGGGGCATCGCGAGAAGCACAATCAGAACCGATGTCCACGGCAACGCCGGCATCTGTTCCACCTGCCAGCCAGACAGGGCCAGCAGAACAAAAAGGTGGTTTCCTGCCGCTGCTTCTGGGCGGCCTGGTAGCAGGCGGTATTGGCTATGGCGCGCATTTTCTGACTGATCAACCTGCCGCCGAAAGCGCAGAGGTAGAGGCGCTGCGCAGTGAGATTGCCGAATTGCGCACCGCACTCGGCGCAGTTCCCGCAGTCGATACAGAGGTGCTTGAAGCCGAATTGGGACAGTTGCGCGCGCAACTGTCCGAGATAACGCTGCCCGAAACTGTGGTTGAGAGTGCTGATCTCAACGCTGCTGTTGAGCTGCTTCGGGAAGAGTTTGCACGCACTGAAGGTGTTGATCTGTCGCCATTGGAGGCGCGGCTCGAAGACGTGGCAGGCGTGCTGGAATCGCAGCAGCAGACGATGGCACGGGCAGAAGAGGCGATCCAGCTCAATACGGACCAGATGGCGCAGACCGAGGAGCGCTTCGCAGCGCTTGATGCTGAGCTTGCTGATCTGCGCGATCTTGCGGAGCGCCGCGTCGCAGAGGCTGAAGCCGCTATTGACGCAGCTCGCGCGCAGTCTGGTCTTGATTCATTACGCGCTGCGCTTGAAACAGGCGCTGCCTATGCAGATGCGGTTTCCAGAATACAGGATGCAGGGATTGAGGTGCCTCAAACATTGGCAGCGTCCGCCAGTACAGGCATCGCGACTGTAGAGCAGTTACAGGAAAGCTTTGATCAGGCTGCACGCGCTGCGCTCAGAGTCGCATTACAGGATGCGCCTGCAGAAAGCACTACCGATCGGCTGGGTAATTTCTTCCGCGCACAGGTTGGTGCGCGCTCAATCGCGCCGCGCGAGGGAGATGACCCCGATGCGGTGCTTTCGCGTGCATCGGCTGCTGTTGAAGCAGGCGATCTGGAGGCGGCCTTGTCGGAAATCGCGTTGTTGCCAGAAGGTGCACAAGCGGCCATGGCAGACTGGATTGCGCAGGCCAGAGCCCGTATCGCTGCACGAGACAGTCTGCAAGACCTGACCACCGCCATCACGACTGAGTAAGGAAGCATATATGTTCTGGACACTTATCAAGATCCTGCTCTTCGTGGCGATTGTCCTTGGCCTAGCCTATGGCGCAGGCATGCTGATGGATAGTAACCAGACTGTTGGTCTGCAAATCCTCGACATGGAATTCGTGCTTGGTCCCATTCAGGCACTCATAGCGCTTGGCGTCTTCATCTTTGCGCTGTGGCTTGCGCTTAAACTCATTGGCCTCGCAGTGGCCGTGTTGCGCTTCATGAATGGTGACGAAACTGCCGTGCGACGCTTTTTCATGCGCAATCGCGAGAAGCGGGGTCTGGATGCGCTTCTGTCAGCGATGATTGCGCAGGCGGAGGGAGACGGCAAATTGGCGATTGTAAAGGCGGAGAAGGCCGACAAGTTGCTCAACCGCCCGTTGATGACGAAGCTGCTCGTTGCCCAAGCCGCCGAGATGAAAGGCAATCGCACGCTCGCCGAAGAAAGCTACAAGGCACTTCTAAGCGATAATCGTAGCCGCTTCGTGGCCGTGCAAGGGTTGATGCGCGGCAGGCTGGAGGCGGGCGACAAGGACAAGGCGCGTGCGCTCGCGGCCAAGGCACTGGAGATGCAGCCGGCACATGAGATCACTCAGAACACCTTGTTGCAATTACAGACTGAAGCCGAAGATTGGAGCGGTGCGCGCAAGACGCTGCTCACCAAGAAATCCTCGGGTCATTTACCCCGCGATGTCTGGCGCAGGCGCGATGCCTTGCTGGCGCTGCAAGATGCCGACAAGCTTGCTGCGACGGGCGAATTAAACCGCGCCCGCGAAGCTTCCATAGAAGCGAATCGTCTCTCACCCGATCTTATCCCCGCAGCCGTGGCCGCCGCGCAGGCGCTGGTCGCGCAGGGCAAGGGAAGTTATGCGACGAAAGTGATCAAGAAAGCGTGGAAATCTCAGCCTCACCCGGAGCTTGCAGCCGCTTTTGCAGCCATCGAGCCAGACGAAACCCCGACGCAGCGTCGTGCGCGATTTGAAAAGATCCTGCGCATGCATCCTGATGCGGATGAGACCAAGCTACTGCGCGCTGAACTGCTGATCGCCGCCGAAGACTTTCCCGATGCGCGCCGAGCGCTTGGGGACATGTGCGATCGCAACCCGACTGTCCGGGCTCTGACGATCATGGCCGCTATCGAGCGCGGCGAAGGTGCCGACGATGCTGTCGTTCGTGGTTGGCTGGCGCGCGCTTTGACGGCAAAACGCGGGCCGCAATGGGTCTGCGCGAACTGTCAGCATGTGCATGCATCCTGGCTTGCAATTTGCGATAATTGCGGCGCTTTCGACACGCTGGAATGGCGTGAGGCTCCTGACAGCTCCGGGCCTTCAGCAACCCAAACAGAGCTTTTGCCGCTCATCGTTGGCAGCCTGCCGAAACCTGCCGACGACAGAGCGGATGCCGACGCCGATGTGCTCGAGGGCGATCTTGATGAAACCGGCACAAACGGCAAAAATTCTGCCTGAAGGGGCTGGTAGGCGAAAAAATCCAGTGCTAAATACCGCGGCGCATGAAGGTTTGTAAGATTGTGCCGCTTCCAGATTGGTGGCAGGTCGTCTGACCGAACGCGACATGCAACCGTCAGGCGTTACGGAGTTCTTTCGTCTGGCGAGAGTGACTGGCGATGCAGCCAGTTCAATTTGGAAGGCCGCTGTAGCTCAGTTGGTAGAGCACGTCATTCGTAATGATGGGGTCGGGGGTTCGAGTCCCTTCAGCGGCACCACTTCCAAATTACCGATTGTTCACATCATATCATGAATGGTGCTTGATATGCTTGAGTGTTGCATTCCTTGCTACGCTTAGGCACAAAAGACTTGAGATAAGAGTGTCGAGAAATAAACGCTTCATAAAGAAATAACGCGATAAAGCCGGGTTGGCAGAAAATCGCTGTTCGAAGGTGGCAGGATCATGAGTGTGCTCGGTCAATTTCGACTGCGAGCAGAGCGTCACATCAAACTTTTTCGCTGCTTGCGAAAGAGTGCCGCGCTGAAAACTCGGAACAAAAGGACGGATTTGATCCGGTCTGATGATATCCTCGCTTTTATCACATTGCGCAACGAGCTGGTTAGGTTGCCTTACTTCCTCGACTATTATCGTGCGCAGGGGGTGCGTCATTTTCTGATTGTCGATAATGGCTCTACAGATGGATCAACAGAATATCTGGAAGCGCAGCGCGATGTCTCGCTCTGGACAACGACCGCCAGTTATAAAAGCGCAAGTTATGGGGTTGACTGGATCAATCACCTGCTTTGGCTCTATGGGGCAGGTCATTGGGTGCTGGTGCTCGATGTGGATGAGTTCCTCGTATATCCATTCTGCGACACACGGCCTTTACGCGCGCTGACCGATTGGCTTGACAGTCAGGGGCGACGCTCCTTTGGCGCGATGCTGTTGGACATGTATCCAAAGGGGCCGATTTCTGCGCAACCATATCAGTCCGGCCAGAACCCATTCGATATTGCTCGCTGGTTCGACAGCGGAAATTATTTCATCCGGCGCAATGCTCGATACCAGAATCTCTGGATACAAGGCGGGGTGCGCCAGCGCGTTATCATGGCGGAAACACCTCAGAAGGCACCTGCGCTCAATAAGATACCTTTGGTTCGCTGGGCGCGGAAGAATGCTTACAAGAGCTCAACCCACACGATTTTGCCGCGGGGTTTGAACAAGGTCTATGACGATTCCGGTGGCGAATTCGCCTCCGGGGTGCTGTTGCATGCGAAATTTCTCGATACCATTCTGGATAAGACCCGCGAAGAGCTTGAGCGCGGTGAGCATTATGCTGGCAGCCGTGAATACCGAGCTTATGATGCAAGCCTTGCGCGGGCTGAAGATCTGTGGTGCGAGTGGTCCACTGAGTATATCAACTGGCGGCAACTGGAGATCCTCGGCCTGATGTCGAAAGGAGATTGGGCATGAGTGCGGCCTCTGGGACTCTGGGCATCATAATGCTTTGCCACACAGCGCTGCGCCGCTCTGCGCAAGTGGTGCGCTTCTGGCTGGAGGCCGGGTGTCCGGTTGTCGTGCATGTGGATCGCGCTGTCTCGGATACCGAGTTGAAGGCAATGCAGGCCGATCTTGGACCGCATCCGCTTTTGCGTTTCGGGCCGCGCCATCGTTGTGATTGGGGCTCATGGCGGCTTGTAGAGGCTACACAGGATGCGGCGGACTTACTGCTGCGCGATTTTCCTCAGATTGGCCATGTCCTGCTTACTTCGGGGGCCTGTTTGCCCTTGCGTCCGCCAGCGGAAATGCAGGCTTATCTGGCACAGCATCCAGAGACGGATTTCATCGAATCAGTAACGATCGAGCACGCAAACTGGATTACGGGTGGTTTGTCGCTTGAGCGATTTACCTTGTTTTTCCCATTCAACTGGCATCGCCAGAGATGGGCTTTTGATCAGTTTGTCTTGTTACAGAGGAAGTTGCGTATCCGGCGCACGATACCCCGTCCACTCCGCCCACATATGGGTTCGCAATGGTGGTGCCTCACGCGCGAGACCTTGCAGGCGATCCTGTCCGATCCCAAGCGCAAGCGGTATGAGCGGTTTTTCAAGCGCAACTGGATCCCGGATGAATCCTATTTCCAGACCTTGGCGCGATTACATGCCCGGCAGATCGAGAGCCGGTCCCTCACTCTGGTCAAATTCGACCGCAATGGTCGCCCCAATCTTTTCTATGATGATCATCTGCAGCTTTTGCGCCGCTCTGATTGTTTCATGGCACGAAAGATCTGGCCTGAAGCCGAAAAGCTCTATCAGTTCTTCCTCTCTGATCAGCCTAGAAAACTGCCGCCCGTTGCGGCAGAACCTGCCAAGATTGATCGCTATTTTGCACTTGCCGAGCGGCAGCGTATCGAAGGCCGTGCAGGGCTTTACATGCAAAGCCGCTTTCCGCGCGATGACAGCGGTGCCGACAAGACCGCAGGCCCATATTCCGTGTTTTCAGGCTTTGATCATGTGTTTAAGAATTTTGAGCATTGGCTCGGGCAGGTGACAGGAACCAGACCGCATGGACATCTGTACGCGCCAGAGCGTGCGGAGTTCCACGGTGGCGCCAGACTGTGGCATGGTGCGATAAGCGACTCTGCTGCGATTCGTGACTATAATCCACGCATGTTTCTCACAAATCTTCTCTGGGCCACACGCGGTGAGCGTCAGTGTTTTTCTTATGGTGCAGAAGATGTAATGGAGCATGAGGTCAATTGGTTCATGGCAACTGATGCAAATGCCTCAATTGCTCTTATCCGCGGTGCATGGCTTTTGCCGATGGCGCAACGCGGGACTGTCAGCGATGAAGTGATTGCCAAGATCAGCCGCTTGCAAAAACGCGAAGAGGCTTGGCTCGAAATACTACGTTCGCGCTGGACGCTTGCGCGGGTCAATGTCTGGAGCGTTGGTGATGTCTTGCAAGCCCCGGAACGGGCCTTGCTGAAAGCAGTAGAAGACAGCACCGACTCTGCAGCGCTCAACGCGCATGCGCTGCCGCAATTGCGCCCGCTCGAAGACTTGGAACACTATCTTGTGGTTCTGCGCAATCGCGGTATGTCATCGCAATTCATCAAGGAATTCCAAGTTTAAGGCGAAGGCTCATACATGTCGAATCCCCATGCGTTCCGCAGTTTTGTGGTCCTTGCAGAAATGCGTACAGGCTCAAACCTGCTCGAAACCTGCCTGAACAGTTTCGACGGTATTTCATGCCATGGCGAGGTGTTTAACCCACATTTTCTTGCCTATCCCAAAGCCGAGGAATTGTTCGGTTTTGACAAAGCTGCTCGTGACGCTGATCCGATTGCAGTGCTCGAAAGTTTCAGCCACCAGCCCGAACTGGCGGGATTTCGTTTCTTTCATGACCATGACCCGCGGGTTTTCGAGCCCTTCATGCGCGATCGGTCATGTGCCAAGATCATTCTTACACGCAACCCGCTTGAATCCTATGTCTCGCTTCAGATCGCACGAGAGACCCAGCAATGGCGCCTTGGTGACGTAACGCAGCGCAAGACCGCGAAAGTCGTATTTGATCCTGCTGAATTTGCGGAGCATGTGAATCTGTTGCAGGACTTTCAACTACAGGTTCAAAAGCTGCTGCAAAGCACGGGGCAGACAGGTTTTTACCTCTCATATGAGGATATTCTGGATCTGAATGTGCTCAACGGGCTTGTTGATTGGCTGGGGCTTGAGAGCCGGATCGATGCGCTTCCACGTCGGCTCAAGCGGCAGAACCCTGAGCCGCTGGAGGACAAGCTGGTAAATCCGGAGGCTGTGGCCGATGGGCTGGCGCGAATCGACCGCTTCAACCTCACGCGCACGCCCAGTTTCGAGCCACGCCATGCGTCGATGGTATGGGCGTTTCAAGCCTGCCGGAACGTGCCTTTGGTCTATGCGCCCCTGCCGGGCAGCCCGGAGCGGGCGATCTTTAAATGGATGGCCGCAATCGATGGAAGCGGGCAGCGGGATTTGCGTTCGGATTTCACGCCGCAGACATGGCGCGCATGGTTGCATGATAACCCAAAGCGCATGACATTCTCAGTGTTACGCCATCCTTTACAACGCGCTCATGATGTCTTTGTCGAGCAAGTCCTGCTTGGTAAGCGCGTGAATGTTCGTGATTTTATCGAACGTAGCTGCGGTCTTGAATTGCCGCGCGAAGAGGCAGAATTGAATAATTGGCCGTTAACAGCGCATCGCAGCGCATTTCTGGGATATCTGGATTTCGTAAAGGCTAATCTGAATGGCCAGACTTCTTTGCAAATCCGTGCGATATGGGCCAGTCAAGCGCGCCTGATAGAGGCGATTACAAGCCAATGCCCCTTGCATCGTTTGTTGCGCGAAGAAGATCTGGTTCGGGACTTGCCCGCTTTGGGGCAGGGGCTTGGGCTGGCATTCCCTGACTACGATCCATCCAGAAAACCGCGCGCAAAGCTGGAGCTCGCAACGATCTATGACACGGATTTGGAACGCGCTTGTCGCAAGGCGTATATCAGGGATTACGAATTGCTTGGATTTGCCGATTGGTCGGGTGAATGATCAGGCGGCCTTGCTGGCTTCGCTACTGCTCAAGATCGCAAATATCTTGGCCGGTTCTTCATTGGCGCGCAATTTCTCGCAGGTTTGCGGATTGCGAAGGGTGCGCGAAATAAAGGCAAGTGCCTTAAGATGCTCGACTCCGGCTTCGCGCGGGGCAAAAAGGGCGAATACCAGATCGACAGGCGCTTTATCCACCGATCCGTAATCGAGTGGTTTTTCGAGGCGAAAAAAAACACCCAAGACATTATCAATGGTATCGAGCCGCGCATGGGGGACAGCGACACCATGCCCGACCCCGGTTGGTCCCAGTGTTTCGCGTTCCTGAAGTGCCCCGATGACCGCTTCAGTGTCGAGTCCGTAAACGCTCTGCGCTGTCTCAGCTATATTCTGGAACAGACGTTTCTTGCTGGTTGCGGAAGCGACATAGCGTACGGCCTTAGCATTGAGAAGCGACGACATTTCCATCTAGGCAATCTCCAGCTGCTGAAACAGAAAAACCACCCTTGGGCGTTTGCTCAAGGGTGGGTTGGCGGAAGGCGTGAGTTATTGCGGATCAATCCAGCCGATATTGCCGTCATCGCGACGATAGACCACATTAAGCCCGCCATGGCGCTCATTGCGGAAAACCAGAACCGGGGAATGGGCGAGTTCCATCTGCATTACGGCCTCTCCTGCGCTGAGGGATGGAATGCGTGTTTCCATCTCTGCAATGATAATCGGCTGCAGTGAGTCAGGCTCATCCGTAGCCTCGGCTTCATCAGATGCGAGGATATAGGATGAAGCGTCAGCAAACTCAACCGGCTTCGCGCGTTCGCGGTGATGGTCTTTCAGCCGCCGCTTGTAGCGGCGTAACTGTTTGTCGAGTTTTTCGCGGCAAGCCTCAAACGCAGCGTAAATTTCTGACGCATGTGCTCGCGCTGCTGCCGTTAGCCCTGTTGACAGATGAAGGGTAGCTTCACAGACGTGGTTATGAGCGTCACGCGAAAAGATCACCACGGCGTCGGTCGGGCGCTGCTGGTATTTCTCAACCACCTCCCCGAGTTCTGACTTCACATGGGTCTGTAAAGCTTCGCCAATGTCGATCTGTTTGCCGCTGATCTGATAACGCATGCGCTTCTCCTTGCTGTCTGGGCAGGTTTTTTCCTGCCGGGTATCGGTGCGCTACTTGCCGAGACGTTGAGGATTTCATGATCCCCATCTGGCGTCCGGGCCTGCCTCCAGACTATATTTGGCAACGGATTGCACGAAGAAGTCAATGCTTTCCGACATAATCCACCCGGCGCTGAAAAATCTAATCCAGTCGGAAATCCGCTCCGAGATAGACCCTGCGAACCTCTGGATCTGCCACAACCTCGGCGGGATTTCCTTCCTTCAGGACACTGCCATCATGAAGGATATACGCCCGGTCCACGATGGCGAGTGTCTCTCGGACATTGTGATCGGTGATCAGCACGCCCAGACCCCGCGTCTTGAGGTCTGCGACAAGCCCGCGAATCTCGCCCACAGCTATCGGATCGACCCCGGCGAAGGGCTCGTCAAGCAAGACATAGCGCGGATTGGCCGCGAGTGCGCGTGCAATCTCTACCCGCCGCCGCTCGCCGCCCGATAATGCCAGCGCTGGAGAGTCGCGCAAATGCTCTATCGAGAATTCTTGCAAAAGGTCGCGCAGCTTGTGTGCACGCTGCGCGCGATCCGATTCCGAAAGTTCGAGCACGGCCATGATATTCTGAGCTACCGTCAGGCCCCGGAAGATAGACATCTCCTGTGGCAGGTAGCCCAGCCCGAGGCGTGCGCGTCGGTAGAGCGGCAAGCCAGTAGCATCTGCTCCGTCGATCTGTACGCTCCCGCCCTCGTGGCGCACAATTCCGGCTATGCAATAAAAGCAGGTGGTTTTGCCGCAGCCATTGGGCCCGAGCAGCGCCACCACCTCGCCGGGATGCAGCACAAGCGAAACATCACGGATGATGACGCGCTGTCCATATCTTTTCTGAAGATGTGCAACTTCAAGAGCGGTATGCTCTGACAAAATGGAGCGATCTTGCATGTGCTCAGGGGTTAGTCTGAATGATCGTGCGCACATTACCCTCCATGCTGCCCCGTCCCGTGCGCAAGTTGAAATCGAGCCGGTCGCCTGACACCACATTCGCACCCTGCGTCAGGATCACAGAGCCACGCATCATGACCGTCTCCGCGATCACCTCATAGACGGCGTTCTGTGCCTCTGCGGCTTCGTCGCCCGTTACCAGAGTTACGCCTCCGGAAGCTTCCATCCGCTGGATGCGCCCGTCACCACCTGCAGCATAGAAGATACGGATTAAAGGCGCTGCTATCCGAAGATCCCCTTGCCCGATGACGGCATTGCCCAAGAACACCGTTTCGCCGGTCGTATTGTCCACCTGCAACTCATCAGAGCGAATCTCTACAGGAAGGCCGCGCACGGATTGCAAACCGCTAAAGGACAGGCTCATGCCTTGTGCTGCACCTTGCCCCGCGATCAGCAATAGAAGCGCGAGCATTGCCGTGAATATGGCTGCTTTCCGCAACAGATAGGCCCCCTCAGTCATCTGGAACGTATATCAGCCTTACATTGCCCTTGAAGGCAAGCAAATATCCACCCGCGTCACCCGGCACCCGTCGTATTTCCAGGCTGTCAGCAGTGAGTTCACCTGCCGGACCCTCGGCTTCGATCCCGCCAAAGCCTTGCACAAGTGTACTCTCCAGAGCCGCGCGCAACTCGGGCATGCGTGCCAGATATCCGTCCGAAGTTTCAAGCACCACATCGCCGCGCAATAGCATGACATCGGCTGCCTGATCAATTTGCCCCTCGTCGCCCCTGAACGCTGCGATCCGACCAGAGGGGAATTCGAGATTGCCCTGCGGTGCCTCAAGCCTGAGCAGGATAGGCGCGCCCTCAGTCAACTCCGCGGCTGAGCGCACGGATTTTGCCATGATCGTCATTGAGGTGTCATCGCTTGTTACACCTGCAAAACGCGCTGTGCCAACGCGCGGTTCTCGGGTCAGCTCCTCAATATCAAGGTCTGACAACTCGACCGCGCGCTGCGGATCGATATTCTGCGAGAACAGAAAAACAGTTGAAAGCAATGCCAATGCGCCAAGCGGCAATACTAGGCGCACAATCCGCGATATCTGGAAACTTGTCCCGGAGGTGTAGGAAGGCAGCGCCATCTTGTGTCTCAGTGCGAAAAGATATCCGTCTCGGGCCAGCCCAAAAGGTCCAGCTCTGCGCGGGTCGGCAGAAACTCGAAACATCGCTGCGCAAGATCTCTGCGCCCTTCGCGTATCAGCATATCATCGAGTTCGGCGCGCAATTTGTGCAGATGCAGCACATCTGAGGCAGCATAGGCCTGTTGTGCCTCACTCAGGATGTCTGCGCCCCAGTCCGAACTCTGCTGCTGTTTCGAGATATCCACGCCCAGAAGTTCAGATAGCAGGTATTTCAGCCCGTGCCTGTCGGTATAAGTGCGCACCAGTTTTGAGGCGATTTTGGTGCAATAAACCGGTGCGGTCGTCACGCCGTAGGCGTGGCGCAAAAGGGCAATATCAAAACGACCAAAGTGAAACAGCTTCAGCACATTCGGATTGCTCAGCAAGCGCGTGAGATTAGGTGCGGGCTGCATATCGCGCGCAACTTGTACAAGATGCGCTATGCCGTCGCCACTGGACAGTTGCACGAGGCAGAGCCGGTCGCGATGCGGGTTCAGCCCCATGGATTCGCAATCAATCGCAACGGTGGGACCAAGATCGAGCCCATCCGGCAGATCATCGACGTATAGGTGAATGGTCATTGCAGCCTCGGTCTGTGCAGCCTTTGGATGTGGGCTAGGCTTTATGGGTCGGAAAATCAAGAACCTTGCCGGTGTGCCGGACCAAGCTTTTACGCTGGGTAAGGCTTTGCGACGATAGGCTGCTGAGTTACTCTGAGAGGATCGGAGATGAGGTATGCCGCAGACATTTGCACCGCGTATCATTTACAGTCCTGCCGAGCGACGGCTTGATGCGGCTATTCATGTCTTCGGGCTTGGCGCAGCGATTCTGGCTGTGCCGCTCCTGATCGGTGCCGCGCTGATGCGCAGCTTCTCGGAAGGTTCGGTCGATTTCTTGCTCGCTGTCACCATCTACGGGGCAAGTTTTGCAGCCATGATCGGTGCCTCAGCGCTCTATAACCTTGGTTTGCGACCGTCCCTCGATTGGCTGTTCCAACGGCTCGATCATGCAGCGATCTATCTCAAGATAGCAGGCACCTACACGCCATTTACGCTCATTACCGGGCAAGGGCTGTGGCTTCTGGCGGGGCTTTGGGGGGCTGCCGCCTTGGGCGTGGCGCTCAAGATTTTCTCACCGGTGCGGTTTCGTTTTCTTGCGCTGGCGCTGTATCTGGGCATGGGCTGGGTGGGTGTGCTCATCCTGCCGGAACTTGCACAGACCTTGCCTCAGGCAACGCTCATTCTCATGGTCCTTGGCGGTCTCGTATATACCAGTGGCGTGGTGTTCTATCTCTGGTCGCGACTGCCATATCATTTCGCGATCTGGCATATCTTCGTGCTTGTCGCGAGCTTTTTGTTCTACGCGGCAGTGATGGTGCTAGTCTTCGCCACGTGACGGCCATGCACCACGGTTCATCAGGATTTTGCGCAAAAGCGTCGGGCGGTCTGTCATCAATCCACTAACCCCCATGTCAAGCAATCGGTTCATTTCGGCTGCTTCATTCACTGTCCAGACCTGAACTGCGATACCCACTTCACTTGCGGCCTTTATCAGCCTTGGGGTCACGACTGGGATGCCTTTCCAGTGTGCGGGGATCTGCACGACACCAAAGCAAGCCAGCCGAAGCGGCAAGCCCCATCCCCGCGCCCAGAGGCGCGCAACCTGCGCATGCGCAGGCGACCATAAAAGCCGCTCTCCCAGATGCTCCACTGCTGCCTGCGTGCAGAGCGGATCAAATGAGCCGATACATACTCGCTCGAGCACGCCCATCCGCGCGATCAGATCGCAAAGCGGCTTGATAACCGCGCGGCTTTTGGCTTCGATCGTGACATAAAGCTCGGGATAGGCTTGCAACAGCCTTTCCATAGTGAGGATTTCATTCCCGCCCTTTGTGCGTATGTCGCGTAACTCTTCATAATCCAGATCCGCAATCCGTTTCGGGTTTTCACATAGTCGCATCAGGTCGGGGTCATGATGGATGACAACGACATTGTCGCGCGTTGCATGAACATCGAGTTCAACATGGGTATAGCCCAAGGCCAGTGCATGTCTGAAGGCGGACAGGGTGTTCTCTTCGTTTTCTTCTGCACCGCCCCTATGGGCAATCGCTATTGCGCCGGGGGCAGTCAGTAACGGATGCTGAGATGAATTACGCATGGCTACATCATCCCCGTTTTCTGATTGGTGTCGAGAGCGCAGGAATGTATGGGAGTGACGCCTGCCAATTTTGTCACGTTTCTTTGATCTGAATCATCACCGGCACGAAAAACCGGTGTCATTCTCGGGCCACCAACAGGAGGAGCTCAGCATGAAAGACACCGGGCATAATCCCGACAGAAGAGGGCCTCGCCGACCTTGTCGCGTCACAGAGGCGCGCGAAAGTCTCATACAGAGCCTCGCCGTCAGGTCCATACAAATCGTGAAATCGGATCAGGATGCTCTTTGGCGTTACCGCGTGCGCCCGGTGAAGGTTATGGTCCGGGAACTGTCGTCCTGACACAGTTAGAACAAAGACATTTTCTCTAATCCAGCGCGAATGGCCAAAAGTCATATTTGCCAAGTGCTTCACAAACTGCCATCTTCCGCCAAGTCAGCTAGCGGAGAGAGGCGCGCGCCATGGAAGGCGGCTTCGACCAGATACCCGAGATAGCGTTGGCATGGCATGATGCCGGTCGCGGCGCAGTGCTCGCCACTGTCGTGCAGACATGGGGATCCGCGCCACGTCAGGCAGGCAGCCAGCTGGCCGTTTCAGGCGCGGGCGAGATCATGGGCTCGGTATCGGGCGGTTGCGTTGAAGGCGCGGTTGTCGTCGAGGCACTGGATGCACTTGCCGAAGGCAAACCGCGTTTGCTGCGATTCGGCGTGGCGGATGAAGCTGCCTTCGAGGTCGGGCTGGCTTGCGGTGGTCTGATCGAGATTCTGGTAGAGCCCGTGGGTGATACGGCTTCGGCTCTGAGTCCGCAAATGCTGCGCGATCTCGTCGCGACCCGCGCCGCGCGTCGGCCTGTCGCCTGCATCACGGATCTGGAAAGCTGGGAACGCCAGCTTGTTGGTCCCGAAGCGCCCGACATGGCAGAGGCGTTCCGTCTCGATCGTTCGGGCCGCGATGCGCGGGACAGGATGGTAATGCTCCATAATCCGCCATTGCGGCTTGTCGTCGTGGGTGCAGTACATATCGCGCAGGCGCTGCTGCCGATGGCGCGGCTTGCAGGCTATGCGCCCGTCCTCGTTGATCCGCGCGAGGCATTCGCATCGCCTGCGCGATTTCCTGATGAAACACTGCTGCATGACTGGCCCGATGAGGCATTAGCGCAAATCGGCCTCGATTCGCGCAGCGCAGTTGTAACCTTGACCCATGATCCGAAGCTCGATGATCCGGCGATCATTGCTGCTCTCGCCTCTGACGTGTTCTATCTCGGTTGCCTTGGCTCAACGCGCACCCATGCCAAAAGGGTCGAACGTTTGCGCGCGGCTGGGCTCTCGGAGGATCAGCTTGCGCGCATTCATGCCCCTGTCGGGCTCAACCTCGGCGCTCGCACACCGGCCGAAATTGCGCTGGCCACCCTCGCGCAGATCACGCTGGCACTCAGGGGCGCGCGATGAGATTCGGGCGCGTGCCGCTCGCAGAGGCGGAGGGTGGTATTCTTGCGCACTCGGTCGCAACTGCGAAGGGGCGCTTGCGCAAGGGACGAAAGCTGGCAGCGGCGGATTTAACCCTTCTGGCCGAGGCAGGGCATCACAGTCTGACACTCGCAAGGTTAGATGCAGAGGATCTTGACGAAGACGCAGCCGCCATTGCCATTGCTCAGGCGCTTGTGCCAGACCCGCAAGCAGCTCGGCTTGCGCTCAAGCCTGTCGGGACTGGTCGCGTGAATATCGTTGCTTCGGGGCCGGGGCTGGTTGGGTTGGAGAGCGCCCGGATCCATGCACTCAACCGTGTAGATGGTGCGATCACACTCGCAACTTTGCCCGATCTGATGCGGGTAGAGCCGGGCGCGATGGTCGCGACGGTCAAGATTATTACCTACGGTGTTGGTCAAACAAAAGTGGAGGCAGCCTGCGCCGCAGGGAGAGGGGCTTTGCGCCTGCTATCGCCAGTGATGCGCCATGCGACCCTTATCCAAACAAGGGTCCATGACCACGAAAGCGGAGCAAAAGGTCACGCTGTAACAGCTGCCCGGCTGGAACGGCTGGGAGTATCGCTTGATCCGCTATGTATCGTGGCCCATGATGAGGCGTCGCTGGTGCAGGCGATAGAAACGGCCAAAGGTGACTTGATAATGATCCTGACAGGATCTGCGACCTCAGATCCTGAGGACACGGCGCCTGCTGCGTTGCGCACAGCCGGCGGCGAGGTCGTGCATTTCGGGATGCCTGTTGATCCCGGCAATCTGTTGTTCGTGGGGCGTCTTGGGGCGCGACCGGTCATTGGCTTGCCGGGCTGCGCGAAAAGCCCTGCACTCAACGGGGCCGATTGGGTGATGGAACGCATTATCTGTGGCCTTGAAGTAAGTGCGTCTGATATCATGTCGATGGGGGTAGGAGGGCTCTTGAAGGAAATCCCGACACGGCCTCGACCGCGCCGCCAAGGCGAACGCGGAGAGACCGATGGGGAGTGAAGCAAAAGCCGCATGGACGGATCGGAAAATCCGTGCTCAACTGCGCGAATATTACGTCTAGGGAGGACTTGATGACACAGGTTAAAATGAAGGTGAACGGGCGCGAAGTCAGCGCCGAGGCGGAGGGGCGCACATTGCTGTCAAGCTATCTGCGCGAGGGCCTCGGGCTGACTGGCACACATGTCGGCTGCGATACCAGCCAATGTGG
Organism: Natronohydrobacter sp.; assembly: GCA_007125005.1. Classification (GTDB taxonomy): domain Bacteria; phylum Pseudomonadota; class Alphaproteobacteria; order Rhodobacterales; family Rhodobacteraceae; genus Roseinatronobacter. Next base: position 14,014 of record SLDY01000039.1, on the reverse strand, counting down.
TGCTTGCGTTGTTCTGGTAGACGGCAAGGCTGTAAAATCCTGCACGGCCTTTGCGGCTGATCTGGAAGGCGCCGAGATAACAACGGTCGAGGGCATGGCCAATCCTGATGGCAGCCTTGGCACGATCCAGCAGGCGTTCAAGGATTGCCACGGATTGCAATGCGGCTTCTGTACGCCGGGGATGGTTATGTCCACCGCTGCGCTGCTTGCAGAGAATCCCAAGCCCAGCGAGGAAGAGGTGCGCCACTATCTCGAAGGCAATATCTGCCGCTGCACCGGCTACCACAACATCGTGCGCGCAGTGATGACCGCGTCGGGGCAGGATGCGAGCGCGCTGGCCGCTGAATGAGCTTGTCTTGTGGGCACGCCCACTGAGCCACATGATTTTAGGAGGAATTCATGCCAAAAGATGACGGCATTGGCGCAAGCGTAAAGCGCCGCGAGGATACCCGCTTCCTGACCGGGAACGGCAAATATACCGATGACATCAATCTGCGCGGTCAGGCATATGTGCATTTCCTGCGCTCGGATATAGCGCATGGGCGTATCAACGGGATCGATACCGCCACTGCCGAGGCCATGCCCGGAGTGCTCAGGATCTTCACATCGGCGGATTTCGCGAGCGCGGGCGGGCTGCCCTGCGGCTGGCAGGTCACTGACAAGCACGGTCAGCCGATGCAGGAGCCCAAGCACCCGATCCTCGCCGAAGGCAAGGTGCGCCATGTAGGCGATCCCATCGCCGCGGTTGTGGCCGAGACCTATGAGCAGGCGCGCGACGCCGCCGAGGCTATCGATGTCGATATCGAAGAGCTTGAGCCAGTCATCGATATGGCCAAGGCGCTCGAAGAGGGCGCAACCAAAGTGCATGACGATCTAAGCTCGAACCTCTGCTACGACTGGGGGTTTGTCGAGGAAAACAAGGAGGCGGTTGATGCGGCCTTCGCCAGCGCCGCTCACGTTGTTAGCTGCGATCTTGTCAATAACCGGCTATGTGCCAACCCTCTGGAAACGCGCGTCGCGATTGGCGATTACGATCCTTGGGGCGATATGCACACGCTCTATACCACCAGCCAGAACCCACATGTGATCCGGCTTCTGATGGGGGCCTTCGTGCTTTCGATCCCGGAGCATCGGCTGCGTGTGGTCGCGCCAGATGTGGGCGGCGGGTTTGGCTCCAAGATCTATCACTACGCGGAAGAAGCCTTCTGCACCCAGGCGGCAAAGATTCTAAAGCGTCCAGTCAAATGGACATCCTCGCGCTCCGAAGCCTTCCTGTCGGATGCCCATGCGCGCGATCATATCTCCAAGATCGAACTGGCGCTCGATGCAGATCACAACTTCCTCGCGATCCGCTCCACCACTCTCGCCAATATGGGCGCTTACCTCTCGACCTTCGCGCCCTCGATCCCGACATGGTTGCACGGGACGCTGATGGCAGGCCCCTACAAGACCCCTCTGGTCTATGTGAATGTCCGTGCTGTCTTTACCAACACAGTTGCAGTCGATGCCTATCGCGGGGCCGGTCGTCCCGAGGCAACCTTCCAGCTTGAGCGCGTGATCGACAAGGCAGCGCGTGAGCTTGGGGTTGATGGGATCGAATTGCGCCGCAAGAACTTCATCAAGCCTGACCAGTTCCCCTATCAGACACCAGTTGCCTTGGAATATGACAGCGGGAATTTCCACGCCACGATGGAAAAGATGCTCGAAATCTCCGATTACGCCAATCTCGGTAAGCGTATCGAGGAGAGCAAGGCCCGCGGCAAGCTGCGCGGCTTCGGGATCTCGCAATATATCGAGGCCTGCGGCATCGCGCCCTCCAACCTCGTGGGCCAGCTTGGCGCGCGTGCAGGCCTTTACGAGACGGCAACTGTGCGAGTGAATGCGACCGGGTCGATTTCGGTGCTGACCGGCTGTCACAGCCATGGTCAGGGGCATGAAACCTCCTTCCCGCAGATCATTGCCGATATGATCGGGATCAGCGCGGATCAGATCGATCTGGTACATGGCGATACTGCCAATACCCCGATGGGCATGGGCACCTATGGTTCGCGCTCGATTGCGGTAGGTGGTTCGGCGCTGGTAAAGGCCACCAACAAGATCATCGACAAGGCCAAGAAGATCGCCGCGCATCTGCTCGAGGCCGCGCCCGAGGATATCGAGTTGAAGGACGGCAAGTTCTCGGTGGCAGGCACTGACAAATCGGTGGACTGGTCGGGGGTCACGCTGGCAGCTTATGTCCCGCATAACTATCCGCTGGAGGATCTGGAGCCGGGGCTGGAAGAGACTGCCTTCTATGACCCCAACAACTTCACCTTCCCCTCGGGCTGCTATGGCTGCGAGGTTGAGGTGGACCCGGAAACCGGCAAGGTCGATATCGTTGCCTTCTCGGCAGCGGATGATTTCGGGGTGGTGATCAACCCGATGATCGTGGAAGGGCAGGTGCATGGCGGCCTGGCTCAGGGTATCGGGCAGGCGCTGACCGAAAACTGCGTCTATGACGAAAATGGGCAGCTCCTGTCAGGCTCATTCATGGACTACACCATGCCGCGCGCAGATGATCTGCCTTCTTTCAAGGTGGATAATAGCTGCGTCACACCCTGCACGCATAACCCGCTCGGGGCTAAAGGTTGCGGCGAGGCCGGGGCGATCGGGGCGCCGCCCGCCGTGGTCAATGCTGTGATCGATGCGCTGCATCGCGGTGGATACAGCCATGTGAGCCATATCGATATGCCCGTGACGCCCTCGCGCGTCTGGACAGCAATGAACAGCTGAGGGAGAAAAAGAGATGCATAATTTCGAGTTCGTGAAACCCTCTAGCGTCGCCGATGCTGTGGCCGCACTTGAAAATGGCGAAGCGCAACCGCTCTCGGGCGGCCAGACGTTGATCCCATCGATGAAGGCGCGACTTAACGCACCAGAGATACTGGTCAGCCTGACCGGTATTGCCGAGTTGAAAGGGCTCAGTCGCGATGGCGGCAGCCTTGTCATTGGTGCGGCCAGCACCCACGCGGCAGTGGCCGCAGAGGCCGCCAGCCATTTCCCCGGTCTGGCCGCCTTGGCCGGCCAGATCGGGGATCCGGCCGTGCGCAATCGCGGCACCATCGGCGGCAGTCTGGCAAATAACGACCCCTCCGCCTGTTACCCGGCGGCGGTGCTCGGCACAGGTGCGACCATCGTCACCAATGCGCGGGAAATTGCAGCTGATGACTTCTTTCAAGGCATGTTCACAACTGCCTTGGAGGAGGGCGAGATCATCACGTCGGTCCGTTTCCCCATCCCGGAGAAATCGGCCTATGCGAAGTTCTTGCAACCAGCATCGCGTTTCGCGCTCACTGGTGTGTTTGTGGCGAAATATGCCTCAGGTGTGCGCGTTGCCGTGACAGGGGCGTCTGAGGGGGGAGTGTTCCGCTGGGCCGAAGCCGAGGCAGCACTGTCATCGAGTTTCGACGCAGAGGCCATCGCGGAACTCTCGCATTCGGCGGAAGGAATGATCTCAGATTTGCATGGTTCGCCCGAATACCGTGCCAATCTCATCAAGGTCATGACCCAGCGTGCAGTGCGTTCAGCAAGCTGATACGGCCCTTAAGCAAACTCAAGGAGGGCCAGTGCGGCCCTCTTTTTCATTTCCTGCTTGGATTCGGACGCATGATGCTTAGCTTGTGCAGCAAATCACGCTCACAGGAGGCTTCATGACCATCGATCTGCATTACTGGCCCACGCCCAATGGCTGGAAGGTATCCATCGCGCTTGAGGAGATGGGGCTGCCTTACTCGGTGCATTACGTCAATATTGGTGCAGGCGATCAGTTCGAGCCCGCGTTCCTGAAAATCGCGCCTAATAATCGCATGCCCGCGATTGTCGATCCAGATGGCCCGGACGGAGCGCCGATCTCGATTTTCGAATCGGGTGCAATTCTGCAATATCTTGCCCGCAAGACCGGCAAGTTTGGTGGCCCGACAGAGCGTGATCGCGTCGGCGTCGATCAGTGGCTTATGTGGCAGATGGGCGGTCTGGGGCCAATGGCAGGGCAGGCGCATCATTTCCTGAAATATGCACCTTCGATGGATCCGCCGCAGGACCTGCCCTATGCCAAGGATCGCTACCGTAACGAGACAGCGCGGTTGCTTGGGGTGCTGGACCGACAGCTTGCGCAGAATGAATATGTCGCGGGGGATTTCTACTCCATCGCCGATATGGCGATCTGGCCTTGGGCGACGCTTTGGGAAGGGCAGGAGCAGACGCTTGACGACAAGCCCAATCTGGCGCGTTGGCTGGATATTGTCGGCGCGCGTGAGGCGGTGCAGCGCGGACGGGCCCTGGGGGCTGAAAAACGCTCGGATGTGCAGAAGGATCGCGCAGCACAAAAGGTGCTCTTCGGTAAGCGCGATTGACAACAAAAGGGCGGGGTCGAGCCCGCCCTTTACAAAGCTACTGCTTGTCCGAAGCAGTGCTATAGCGTTCGAACAATTTCCCCTGCGCAATGAAGAACCCGAAAAGCGCAAGAGGCAGCACGAAGGTGCGGAAATTCACCCAAGCATCGGTTGACATGGTGCGCCAGACAAACTCATTGGCCAGCGCCATGGCTGCAAACATCAGCGCAAGTCGCCGCGTGAGCACGATCCAGCCTTCATGCGTAAGCGGCAGCGCACCTTCCATAACGAGTTCCAGCCAGCTTTGCCCGCGCGCGAGACCGATGAAAAGCAGTGTTGCAAAGATCGAATAGACTGCCGTTGGCTTCATCTTGAAGAAACGCTCATCATTGAGCCAGACAGTCAGCCCGCCAAACAGGATCACCATGACCAGCGTCACAAGTTGCAAACGGCTCAGGCGGCCCGAGAGCTTCCAGAGCACGAATGTCGCAAGGGCCATCAACGGGATGAAAGCCGCCGTGAGCAGGATGAAAGCGTCATATTCGGTTTCGCCGATCTGATAACTTTGCCCACGGGTGCTGATATAGCCCAGAAAAAACAGCAAAACGGGGCCAAGTTCCAATCCGATCTTGACCGCGGGGGAAACCTGCTTCTCCGACATATCAATTCCTTGCGTAAGTTGCGACGGGCAGCGCCGTTATCCTGTTTCAGGACGCAAGACGCAACACCACATCACGCCCACGTCGCGTGTATCGCAGTTCGGAATCTCCAATTGCGGTAACTTGTCCGCCATCAAGGCTCTCGCCCACCCGGACAGTGACCACCCGCCCATTTGAGAGCCGCACCAATGCTCGACGATTGGACGATGTGCCCATCACACCGATCAGGTTGATCTGACGCAAGTTGATTGCGCGTGCTTGCGTTGCTTCGCGGGCGACGGAGGCCGAAGTCGGTATCGCTGGGGCTGCCGAAGTAACTGCGGCGCGCGCAGTCTGCACCGGCTCAGGTGCGGCCGCTGCAGCAGGAGTTTGCGATCTTTGTGCGGCGCTCAATGTGCGCTGGACCACTGCGGCAAACTGGCTTGGGCGTGTGCCCGGCCGAAGTGAGGCTGGCACCGCAAGATCAGACGCATCCGCAAAAGCCTGGTCGTCGGCTTCGGCGGCTTGCGCGGCCGCCTCTGCGAGTGCCGCGGGGCGCGTTGCAGGGCGCAGGGCCGATAAGGCAAGACCACCCGGAGGTGGTGTTGTCAAGCTGGCCTGTTCCTCTTCATCGGTGCTTTCCAATGATGGTGGTTCAGACGCCGCATCGGGAAGGCTATCCTCCTCGAGGGTCTGAGCAGGGAGTTGTACCGGCTCTGGAGCCAGTGCTTCCGGTCGTTGAGGAGGGGTCGCTGCAGGCGTGCCGCTGATTACTTCTATGGCCAGCGCGGATTCGTCAAACGGATCAAGATCAAGGGGTTCTGCTTCGGGCGCGACCGCTTCAGGCAGAGGTTCGGGCTGTTCTGGTTCAGCGGCCGCTGCTGCTGCTTGCAGGGCTATTAACTCTGCTTCGGAGACCAGACCATCGGGGCGTTGCGGCGGCACTGCAGCGGGAGCGCCCTGCGTGACAGCAATCTCAAGCGCAGCCTCACCCTCGGGCAAATCAGAAGGCTCTGCGGCTATGTCTTGGTCTGCGGCCGGATCGACGGGTTCAGGCGTTTCGGCCAATGCAGCAAGTTCGGAGCGTGTTGGCGGCAGCGGATCAGCTCCGAAAGCGGCAGGCGCTTGCGGCACAGATGGCAGTGGCACGGCCTCTACAGGCGGGATCAAGGCGACCGAGCGCAGCGCCGCGAGACGACCTGCATCTGCATCCAAAGCAGTCGTTGTCGGGGCGTCTGTGCTTGGTTGCTCTGCAGGCTCTGCAAGCGCAGGTTCGGCATCGGAGGCAGCAAGCGGCGGTTGCTGGGCTGCGTCTTCAATCCCCAAAGCAGCCTCGATCGCGTCCGAGGATGTTTCCGTCTGTTCAAGTCCAGCAGGTTCCGGCGCGGCAGCCACAGTCTCTTCGGATGGGATACTCTCTGCAGCGATTTGCTCGGGCGCAGGCTGTGTCGCGAAGAAATATGCGGCCCAGATTCCAACTGCCACCAGCAGCATTGCCACGCCACCGAGAACCAACAAAGCGCGATTGCGCCCGGCGCCGAAAAAATCATCCTGATTTCTCGCCCCGAATATGGTCAGACGCTCTGCCTCGCTGCGATCTGCATCGCGCGTTCCGTGCTCGCGCAGCCTCGTCAGCGGGTCTTTGCGCGGTGCAGCATCGGCGGAGGAGTGGGCGGGGGCGGGGGAGTGAGCTGGCGCAGAAGAAGGTTTTTTGGCGTGCGCCGGAGGAGTAGATGCGCCATCGGCCTTGGGCAGGTCCCGTTCTGCATCCTTGACGGTTTGATCCTTGACGGTTTGTTCCGTGGAGCGCGGAAGGGTTTTTTCCGACAGCGCTTTCGCATTCTTGTAAAGGTTTGTCGCAGGCCGTGCCGATGTTCCTCTTACTTTCGCAAGCAGTGCCTTCAGAGGATTGGTGCGTGCTCTGTCAGACTTCGCATCTGCCAGGGCAGGTGTAGGCTCTGCTTGCTCCGGCTGTGCCCTGCGCGAACGAAAAGTTGCAGGTGTCTTATCTGCCTCGGCGCCAGTGGGCGGGGAGGCGGGGGCAGCAGGCTGATCAGTTTGCGCCTGTCCCTCGGTCACTTGCGTTAACGAAGGAAGTGCGGATTTTCCTCTGGCTGCGGTCAGCCGTGCCAGCAATGCGTTTTTTCGCAGTTGCGCTGCGCTTTCGCTGGCGTCTGTGCGCGCCTTCTTCTGTTTCGCTGCAGCGGGTTTGGGACTCGCTGCTTTTGGCTCAGTTTCTGGTGCCGTCTCACTTGGCGCAGGCTCGGGTCCTGATTTGGGATCAGTCTCAGTTGACGCGGTTGCATTTTCCGCCGGTAGCGTGTTCTCCCCGTTCAAATCCTCTGCTGTTTTCGTTTCCGGTGCCTCAGTGTCCGACAGAGTTTTTTCTGCCACAACACCGATTTCGCGCACAAGGTCGCGGCTTTTGACGCAAACTGAGGGATCCTCGAACAGCTCGCGTGCAGTGCGGGTCGTACAGAAAATGGGCTCCAGCGGGTATCTGGCCTTGGAGGGTGCAGCAACGGCACAAACAGGATTGAATCCGTAGCCGCGTGCAAATTCTTCGGCCTCAAGAATTGTTTCGCGCGCGACCACCGCAAGGCGCGCATTGCCGCCATCCTCCAGCCAGTCGAATTCAAGCTCTTCAACCGGGTAAGGTGTACGACCGGCAAGTTGAGCGCGAAGCCGCTGGTCCTGCTGCGCGGTTGTGCCGGAGCCAGGATCAAGATCGCAATAGAGGACCTGATCTTCCGGGACCACGATCTTGGTTATGATCTTTTCAGGTGCAAGACGCTCAGCAGCCTCGGCCAGAGCGCGCATCTCACTATCAAGCGTAGGACTGTCAGTTGCGACGGCGCCAACGCGTAGCCACCCGCTGGCATCTCGATGCCAGAGGGTTATCCCGTCTTCGGTCAGGCCCAGTGCGAAATTTGGTGTCATGAGATGGCTTTAGCACAAACTTTGAAGCTTCCGGGAGTCACTTTCCCCTGACCTTCAGAAGATAGCGCGAAAATTCGCCCATGCCCTTGCGGCATGGGCAATCTCAAGCGCATCTTTAGCTGCAGGCCGAAGCCAGCGCCTGATCTAGATCAGCGATCAGATCATCAGCGTCTTCCAGCCCGATCGAGAGGCGCACGACATCGGGCGCAGCGCCAGCGGCGATCTGCTGGGCTTCTGTCAACTGCCGGTGCGTGGTCGAGGCAGAATGGATGATAAGCGAGCGCGTATCGCCAAGATTTGCTACATGGCTGAAAAGATTGACTGAATCGATCATCTTCACGCAAGCCTCATAGCCCGCCTTGAGCGAGAAGGTGAAAAGCGAGGACGCTCCCTTGGGGCAGATGCGCGCCATGCGTGGGTAATAAGGCGAAGATGGCAGCCCGGCATAAGTGACATATGCCACGCGCGGGTCACGCTCCAGCCACTCGGCCACTTTCACAGCATTGGCGCAATGCTTCTCCATGCGCAGCGAAAGTGTCTCGATCCCCATCAGCGTGTAATGCGCCGCCTGCGGGTTCAGCGTCATCCCGAGATCGCGCAACCCGATGGCGATGGCGTTGAAGGTAAAGGCGAGCGGGCCAAAGGTTTCGTGGAATTTTAACCCGTGATAGGCGGGCTCAGGTTCCGAAAGCGAGGGGAATTTACCGTTAGACCAGTTGAACTTGCCCGAATCGATGATCGCCCCGCCAGTGACTGTGCCATTGCCTGTGAGATATTTTGTCAGCGAATGCACAACCAGCGTTGCGCCATGCTCGATCGGGCGGCAGAGATACGGCGTGGCCGTGGTGTTATCCACGATCAGGGGCACGCCCGCGCGATCAGTAACAGCGGAGATCGCGTCAAGATCGGTGATATACCCGCCGGGATTTGCGATCGATTCACAGAAAACGGCGCGCGTATTGTCGTCAATCGCGGCTTCAAGGGCATCGAGATCATCAAAATCCACGAATTTCGCCGACCATCCGAAACGCCGGATTGTCTGGCTGAACTGTGTGACTGTGCCGCCATATAGCCGGTTCGAGGCGACGATATTCAACCCCGGCCCCATCAGCGGAAAAAGTGCCATGATCTGCGCTGCATGGCCTGACGAGCAGCATACTGCGCCCGCGCCACCCTCAAGCGTGGCCATACGTTCCTGCAATGCGGCCACTGTCGGATTGGTCAGGCGCGAATAAATATAGCCAAGCTCCTGCAGGTTGAAGAGCGCGGCCGCATGATCGGCATCGCGAAATACGAACGCTGTGGATTGATAAATCGGCACTTGCCGTGCGCCGGTTGCCGGATCCGGGCGAGCGCCCGCATGGATCTGAAGCGTCTCGAAAGCTGGGCTCTTCTCGGTCATGGCAATCTCCTCGGTCTCTTTGGTTGCGCGTTACGCTATGCCACCCGCTTGCACAAGGCAATCGCGCTTTCGCTTGAGGCAACACCTGCGCTGCCGTCGTGTGATAGCTGGAGCCGTCAAGCATGCGCTGCCTTAGATTTGGCGCCCTGGCTTTTCAGGATCGCGGCGCGATAATGCCGCCAGCCATCGGCGCGCGGCTTGTCCACAGCGTGCCGCGCAGTCTTTTCGAGCCTGGTGGCACGCGACCCCTTGCCCGTTCGGGTGCGCCAGTTTTGCAGAGATGGACTTTGCGCACAGTTTACATCAGCAGATGTTAGCCGCGCGCCTCCATGCTGGCTGTGCTCAGCCATTTCTGCGCCTCGGGATTGCATTGCAACGGCATGAGCGCAAAGGTCCGGAGAAAGGCCGCGAATGAATCCTGGCAAGCGGCGATACAATCGTGCGCCCTGCTAAGCGTGCCCTGAATCCGGGGAGCGCACACTGCTATTAAAGCACAGGGCCACCAGCTTGCGGGCGCGTGAAAAAGACATGGGTCTGCAATACGCCGCCGAGACTGGGATCTGACGGAAAGACAATCTCGCAGCTATTGAGCCCGGCACCAGACTGAGCTTTAGTGACCAACCCCTCCGCCATTTTCAGCGGGGCTCTCAGATGCTCCCCGCTCAAAATATCCTCTTTATAGTCAGATGGTTCTGCGCAGTTGCTCAAGCAAGCCGCGCGAAGGCTGGCCCGTTACGGGCTGTCCGCTTGCTTGCTGATAGGCACGGATCGCGGCTTCGGTATTCGGGCCGATCACGCCATCAACCCCTTGTGTGTCGAAACCCGCGCGCGTGAGCAGACGCTGCATCTCCTGCCTGTCGCCCAGACGAAGGCCAAAACGGTCGGGCTGAAAACTGCCGCGGATCGGACCACCACCGCGAAATCTGTCGGCAAGATGCCCGATGCCGATGACATAGAATTCGGAATTGTTATAGCGCAACAAGGTGGTGAAATTGCGAAAAATCACGAAGGCAGGGCCGCGCGGCCCATCGGGCAACAAAAGAGATGCCGGCCCATGATCCGCCACCGCTCTTCCATTGATGTCGCGGATCCCCAAGGCCGTCCAGTCAGTTACAGAGCGCGTTGTGCCGCGGCCAGCAAGACCGGTGTTAAATCCATCGGGCAGGCGCACTTCCACGCCCCAGGGTTGGCCGCGCCGCCACCCCATCCGGGAAAGGTAATTCGCCGCCGAGGCGAGGGCATCGCCCGGGTCTTCTCCCCAGATATCGCGCCGCCCATTGCCTGTATAATCAACAGCATATTCCTCGAATGTGGTCGGGATGAACTGTGTATGCCCCATTGCCCCGGCCCAGGAACCGCGCAGATTGGAAATGCTTGTATCACCACGCTGCAGGATACGAAGAGCGGCAATAAGCTGGCTTTCAAAGAACGCTCCGCGTCGGCCATCAAAAGCCAAAGTCGCCAAGGCCGAGATCACGGGAATATCGCCGCGTTCTGCCCCATAGCGCGATTCCAGCCCCCAAATTGCTGTGATGATCTCCGCTTCAACCCCATAGCGCGCCTCGATTGCACGCAGCGTGGCGCCATGGCGTGAGAGTGCAGCACGTCCCGCGACGATCCGCTCCTCTGTTACCGCGATTGCATTGATGTAATCTTCGAATGTGCGCGTGAATTCGGTTTGTCTGCGATCCCGCGCGATCACATCTGGCAGAAACCCCGCATCGTTCAGGGCAGAATCGACGATATTCTGTGCCACCCCCGCGCCGAGTGCGCGGTTACGGAACTGAGCTTTCCACGCATCGAAAGCGGGATTGGGTTCGGGGCGCATCGGGGCAGGGCGCGCCGAAGGCATGCTCATGGGTGCACCGCCTGCCATGCAGCCAGCAAGTGACAGGGACATAAGCCCAAACAGGCAGGAACGACGGGGAATATACATGACACTGCTTGCCTCGTTTTCTTGATTATCTGACAGATTACCGGAATGTTCACTCCGTGTTAAGACAGATGCGGTATCTTCGTCGTGATGTGGCTTGGTTTGTATCTGCGGCGCGTTTAATGTGGGAAGGCCTTCCGGGGAGTGATGATCTTGCGCCTTTTGCCGATGCTTTTTTGCCTTTTGCTGCCCGGCTGTCTTGCGGCGAATGTTCCACATTCGCCGCGCCCGGAAATGCGCCCGTCCTCGGTCGCCCCGTCGGATTTCAGTGTCTGGCTTGATAAGTTCGCCGAACGTGCTCAGGCACAGGGTATCTCGCGCGCTACAGTCACACAGGCACGCCCTCATATGCGGTACCTGCCAGAGTCGATTCGGCTGGATCAACGCCAGAGTGAATTCGGCGCACGGATCTGGGAGTATATGGATGGCGCTGTGACCGCAGGGCGGATCGGGCAAGGGCAGGGGCTTTTGCGGCAGCACGCTGGTCTTCTGTCCCGTATCGAGCAGCGCTACGGCGTGCCGCCTGAAATTGTGGTCGCTATCTGGGGGATTGAAACATCTTATGGTGCAAATCGCGGGCGCGTTCCGTTGCTCGCGACTTTGGCGACGCTTGCCAAGGATGGTCGGCGTGGAGCGTTCTTTGAAACGCAGTTGATCGATGCCTTGAGGATCGTGCAATCAGGCGAGATCCGTGCCGATAACATGATCGGCTCATGGGCCGGGGCGTTCGGGCATACGCAATTCATGCCCTCCAGCTATCTGATCTATGCAGTTGATTTCACCGGCAATGGCAAACGCGATGTCTGGGGAAGTGATCCCAGTGATGCGCTCGCCTCGGCGGCGAATTACCTTGCACAACACAGATGGACGCGTGGTCAGCCATGGGCGATTGAAGTGATCCTGCCCTCCGGCCTCGATCTCGGTCTGACCGGACAGTGGCAAAGCACATCTGCCTGGGTGCAGGCGGGATTGCGTCCTGCAAGCGGAGGGGCCATTCCAAGTGGTCAGGCACGGCTGATCCTGCCAGGCGGGGCACGCGGCCCTGCATTTCTGGCCTACGGCAATTATGACGTGCTCAAGGAATATAATATCTCAGATGCCTATGTCCTTGCGCTCGGGCATCTGTCTGACCGGCTGCGCGGGGCGGGGCCATTGCGGGCGCAATGGCCCCGCGGGGATCGCGCTTTGACACTTGCAGAGCGCAAGGAGGTGCAGCGCAGGCTGGTCGCACTTGGCTATGATACAGCAGGGATTGATGGCCGGCATGGACCTGCGACCATTGCTGCCGTGCAGCGATGGCAGCAGGCCAATGGCCTGCCGCCAGATGGCTATATCAACGCAGACCTGCTGGCGCGGTTGAGGCGATGAGCCTGAGCCGAAAACGCATCTGCCCTTCGTGAGCCCGTATTACGAGAGCAATCAGGCCTTGCCCTTGTAGATATCAACCAGTTTGGAGAGCATTGCCAAGGCATCTTCGCGATCCCGCTGAAAACTGTTACGCCCGATGATCGATCCATTGCCGCCACCGTCGCGGATTGCGCGGGCGTCATCATATACCGAATCGGCCCCTTTCTTGGCACCGCCGGAAAACACCACGATCCGGCGTCCGTTGAAGCTCGCCTCCATGCAGTGTTTGACGCGTGCGGTCTGGGTGGCGATATCGATCCGCTGCTCTTCGTAAACCTTCTTCGCCTCCGGCAGCATCAGGTGATCGGTCGAGAGCTTGATCTTGATGATGTGCGCGCCCAGAAGTGCTGCTATCTGCGCGGCATAGGCAGCCACATCGATGGCAGTTTCGCCATCCTTGGTAACAGCCTCCCCGCGGGGATAGGACCAGATCACAGTCGCGACGCCCTTTGCTGCGGCCTCTTCGCGCATGGCCGAGATTTCCTCGAACATATCAAGCGCGCAATCGCTGCCGGGATAGATCGTGAAGCCAATGGCCGAACACCCGAGGCGCAACGCGTCATCCACTGATGCAGTAACCGCCTGATTCTTGCCCGCTGTGCCCGACATCAGCGAATTGGCCGAATTCACCTTCAGGATCGTGGGGATCTGGCCTGCATAAGTGTCTGCACCGGCCTCAATCATTCCGAGAGGGGCTGCGTAGGCGTTCAGCCCTGCATCGATGGCAAGCTGGTAGTGATAGTGCGGATCATAGGCGGCGGGGTTCGCGGCGAAAGTCCGGGCCGGGCCATGCTCGAACCCCTGATCAACGGGCAGGATGATCATCTTGCCTGTGCCGCCGAGCTTGCCATGCATCAGCATCCGGCAGAGATTTGCTTTCACACCGGGCGTGTCGCCCTCATACTGGGCGAGGATCTTCTGAACGATACGGGTTGCACGCATGGGCTGCTCCTGTCCTGTTGCGATTTTGGAGCAGGGTTAATCTCTGCAATGTGGCAAAACAATGTGTTTTTCTGGAAGTAATCGTTTCTATAGCGCTAACACTGGCCGCGCGTGCTGCAAAACTGAGGCATAAACGCAAAAGCTGGAGCGGGTGAAGGGAATCGAACCCTCGTCGTCAGCTTGGGAAGCTGCTGCTCTACCATTGAGCTACACCCGCGACGCTCTGCGCATAGCCTGCGCCGCGTATTCCGTCAAGCACCTGTTCAGAAGGGGATCTCGTCATCCATATCGCTTGGGCCTGCAGGGGTCGATTTGCCATAGCTTGACGCATATCCTTCATCGCGATCAAACCCGCCGCCACCGCCACCGCCACCGCCACCGC
>SLDY01000001.1 GCA_007125005.1 Natronohydrobacter sp. | reverse complement strand
GAATCCTACCACCCCAGCCATTTCCGTCACAATTCGGTCTTGTGGCTGGTGCAAATGGCGCGAGCCGCTGGCGACGGGTCGCCTGTGGACAGCGAAAACATCACCTCGCCGCAAAAGAGACAGCCCGACAGTCTGCGTAGCATGAGGCGCAAGGGTGGGACTGCCGAATCTCTTCAAAACCCGCCTGCGCATTTGCGTGATTTCGTCAGTGTTTCAGCCAATCTCTTTGAGTGCGTCCCTTAGTGCATAAGCGAAAATCTCACGTTCAGCAGCACGTCCCGCGCTGACACGGATGCAGCGATCATGGGGCGCAATGAACGGCATCCGCACAAAGACATCGCGTGCCATCAATTCCGCAACCAAGCGGCGCGCAAAGGCTCCGTCGCGGCCACAATCGATGGTAACGAAATTCGTTCCCGATGGCAGGGCGTGGAGGCCATTATCAGTCGCAATCCGCCCTAGTTCGTAGCGCGCCTCGATCACAGCCGCGCGCACCTGTTGCAACCATTCCTGATCCTGCAAGGCTGCAAGCGCGCCAATCTGGGAAAGCCTGCCCACCCCGAAGTGATTTCGCACCCGGTCAAACTTCGCGATCAGCGGCGCTGCGCCAATTGCATAACCGATGCGCAGCCCTGCCAGCCCATAAAGCTTGGAAAAGGTACGCATTCTGATGACTTGTGGATTGATGGGATCAATGGGCGGTGCTGTGCCCTCGGGTGCCGCATCTATATAGGCTTCATCTATCACAAGAAGCGTGCCTTCAGGAACTGCATCAATCATTCGCTGAACGATGCGCGCCGGATGCCAACTGCCCATCGGATTATCAGGATTGCAGAAATAGAGGATCTTGGCATTGGCGGCTTCGGCACGCTCGAGCAAAGCTGCTGGATCCTCGTGATCTTCGCGATAGGGCACTTTGAGCAAAGCGCCACCAAATCCGGCAACATGATAATTGAAGGTGGGATAGGCCCCATCGGATGTGACGACCGGATCTTCGGGCCCCACGAGCAACCGCACAAGATTTCCGAGCAGCCCATCAATCCCTTCGCCGATGATTATGTTCTCGGGCGCGATACCGTGATGATCTGCCAAAGCGACGCGCAGATCATGGGCTTCGGAGTCGCCATACATCCACAGATCCGCCGCAGCGCTCTGCATTGCTGCAATGGCATTCGGTGATGGGCCAAAGACACTCTCATTCGCACCCAACCGGGCCCGGAAAGCCCGCCCGGAGGCACGCATATGCGCCTCCGGGCCAACAAACGGGGTTGTGGCGGGCAGGCTTGCAACAAGGTCTGTGTAGCGCGGTGAGCTCATGCTCAATGGATAGGCGAGCCGATAGCGCGGGGCAAGAGCCACAATTCAGACCAGTTCTCCTTTTGACAAACGTTCCAGAAAAGCCTCGGCCTCAGCAAGCACTGTTTCGCGTCGCGACTCATCCATCCTATCAAAGGTTCGATACATCTGCGCCATGCGTGGATTTCCTTCAAACCTCTCGCGATGGCGTATCAGGAAGTGCCAGTAGAGCAGGTTGAACGGGCAGGCTTTCTCCCCCGTCTTATCCTTGACCTTGTAGTGGCAGGATTTGCAGTAATCAGACATACGATCGATATAGGCTCCTGAACTCACGTAGGGCTTCGAGCTAAGAATCCCACCATCAGCGAATTGCGACATGCCTACCGTATTCGGGGCCTCAACCCATTCATAAGCATCGGCATAAACAGCGAGATACCATTCATGCACCTCAGCAGGGTTTATCCCGGCCAGCAGAGCGAAGTTGCCAGTTACCATCAACCTCTGGATATGATGCGCATAAGCCAGATCGCATGTCTGCCTGACGGCTTGGGCGATACAGTTCATGCGCGTTTTCTCGCCCCAGTAAAATGCAGGCAGCTTGCGTTGGTGGTTGAGCGCATTGCGGCGCGGATAATCCGGACCCTCCAGAAAATAAATACCGCGAACGAATTCACGCCAGCCAATGATCTGGCGGATAAAACCTTCCACAGAATTGAGTGGTGCATGACCAGAATGATAGGCAGCTTCGGCTTTCTGGCAGGTTTCGAGCGGCCCCAGCAATCCAATGTTCAGATAGAGTCCGATTACAGCGTGATAGAGATATGGATCGCCCTCTAGCATCGCGTCTTGGTAGGCTCCGAAATCCGGCAGAGCGTGTTCTATGAAATGATCAAGCGCAAGCAATGCCCCTGCCCTGTCAGTCTGGAAATAGAACGGACGCAACTTACCAAAATTGTTCGGGAAACGCTCTTCCACAAGCTCCAGAACCTCATCGCACACAGCATCCGCTTGTGCCTTGAGCGGTCCCTTGCGAAACAGATCCTCCTTGGCAGGCTTGCGATTCTCATGGTCGAAATTCCATTTCCCCCCGACAGGCTTGTCACCGTTCATCAACAGCCCGGTCTTGCGCCGCATCTCACGATAGAAGTACTCCATACGTAGGGACTTGCGATCCCTTGCCCAGTCTGCAAATTCGTCATGCGAACACAGGAACCTGTCATCGGGTAGAAGCTTCACATCAAGGGACGTGTCCTGAAGGGCGAGGATACAACGCCATTCGCCTGGCTCGGTGGCCAGCACTGATGATACTTCGAATTCTTCAGCGCGCCGGAGCAATTCACCGGGGATGGATCCGGAATTTTCTGGATCATCGAGCGCAGTATAGGCGACCTCCCAACCTTTCTCGCGCAGTTGCGCAGCGAATTTCCGCATCGCGGTAAAAAGAAACGCAATTTTCTTCGGATGATGCGAAACATATTCGGCTTCCGCTGCGACTTCGGCCATGACAACCACATCTGCCTGCTTATCTGCCGCTTTCAGCGCCGCGATGTCATCGCTCAACTGATCGCCCAAGACCAGCACAAGCTTTACCATGGCACTGGTTTCCCGGCCCAATCAAAGAACGCGCCGCTTTGTTCGGGTGTCAGTGCGTCGATCACCCGCAACAGGTTTTTAGCCGCCTCTCCGGGTGGTACGGCCGGATGACGCCCAAGGTATTTTTCTGTGAACCTTGTTGCGACTGTTCCGGGATGTAGCGCCACACAGACGGCCGCCCGATGTGTCCGCCCCAATTCGATGGCAGCGCCGCGAATGATCTGGTTAAGCGCCGCTTTCGAGGCCCTGTAACTGTGCCATCCCCCTGCCCTGTTATCGCCGATTGATCCCACACGCGCCGAGAGCACCGCCATGGCCGATGCCTCGTCACGCGGCAGAAGACGGAGCGCGTGTTTTATGACCAGTGCAGGGCCGATTGCGTTCACTGCAAATTGTGCGGCCATCGCATCGGAAGAGATATGTTTGAATGCCTTCTCGGGCACATGCCCGTTGATCTCAAGTGCACCCGTTGCGATCAGAATGCGCTGAAAGGAACCAGACAGAGCTTCAAGGTGTTCAGCCACCGATGCTTCGTCTGTCACATCAAGCCCATATTCACTTCGCGAAAGCCCTGTGACATGCCAGCCCTGATCGCCCAAAGCCATGCGCAAAGCCTGCCCGATTCCACCAGACGATCCGATCACCAATGCTCGTTTCATAAGCTCTCCTCCCTGTGAGTTGAGAGCTAGCGGCGCGGCGCGGTCTGTCCAGAGGAGAGCGCAGGACGGATCGGCCCTCTCGCATGTCTTATTTTCACGGGGCGGCCTTTCTGTGTAACGAACAGCACGCCTTCAGCTTGCACACCCGCCGCGACACGCCTTATCTCGGGCATTAATAAGCGCCAGTGCGGACCGAACCTCCGCGCCACATCAGGGGGGCAGAAGCTCTTGCTTGCCCCGCGCGCCACCGCCACTGCAATAAGCTCCGCTCTTATTTCGGTGTCGTCAGGCGCTCGGCCCATGCGCGCGCAATCGGTGTGAGCAAGATGGCCATCGGCACAGCAATGCACCACGCAACAAACCATGCCCGCACCCAACGGACCGGAAAACCTGCATCCATTCCAGTGTTGATGAAGGTGATGATGCCGGAAATAACAACCGACATCATCGTGCCCATCAATAGACCGGTAAGTATCCTCAGCTTCACCCCAGCGCCTCATTGCAGCGCCCGCAGGTACCGCTATGCGCGTGGCTTCCCACATCTGTGCTGATCTTCCAGCAGCGTTGGCATTTCTGCCCTTCGGCGCGCTCGAACACCACACCAATGCCCTGGACCTCCGGCAAGCGGAAGGCTTCAGCCGGAACTGGATCAGCTGTCAGAGCGATGCCCGATGTGATACAGATATCTGCAAAATCGACCGATTTCAGCGCAGTCATGATCGTGAGCTCGCGCACATGGACCACAGGCGCGGCCTCCAGCGAAGCACCGATAACCTTGTCACGGCGCTGGATTTCAAGCGCTGCGGTCACAACGCGGCGCGCCTGCCGTATGCCTGCCCATTTCTGCGCAAGCGGTTCATTGAGCCAATCCGCAGACGTTTCAGGGAAATCCCGCAAGTGCACCGAGGATTGCTCGCCCGGATAGCGCGAGAGCCAGACATCTTCCATCGTGAAGACCAGAACGGGCGCAAGCCATGTTGTCAGGCGCTGGAACAGGATATCCAGCACAGTCCGTGCGGCCCTTCGGCGCAGCGATGAAGCGGCGTCGCAATAAAGCGCATCCTTGCGGATATCGAAGTAAAAAGCCGACAGATCGGATGTCGCAAAGGCAAACAACTCGCGAAACACACCCTGAAAATCATAGGACGCATAGCCCTTGCGTACCTGCACATCGAGCTGCGCCAGTCGGTGCAGAACCCATTGTTCCAGCTCTGGCATATCCGCAGGTGCCACGCGCTCCTCTTCCGTAAAACCCGCGAGGTTGCCCAGCATGAAACGCATCGTGTTGCGCAGCCGCCGGTAGCTGTCGGCGACGCCCTTGAGGATTTCCTTGCCGATGCGCAGATCGACCGTGTAATCGGATTGCGCGACCCAGAGCCGAAGAATATCGGCCCCATATTCGTCAATCACTTCTTGCGGCGCGACAGTGTTGCCCAGAGATTTGGACATTTTCATGCCCTTTTCATCGAGCGTGAAGCCATGGGTCAGCACGCCATGATAAGGCGCGCGGCCTTTGGTGGCGCAGGCTTGCAGCATTGAGGAGTGGAACCAGCCGCGATGCTGGTCGGTCCCTTCCAGATAGAGGTCGGCAATCCCGTCCGCACTGCCATCTTCGCGGTCACGCAACACGAAAGCATGGGTCGAGCCAGAGTCGAACCACACATCGAGAATGTCAAACACCTGCTCATATGCCTCGGGGTCATGCAGCCCGCCCAACACCCTCTCCTTGAAGCCCGGCACATACCAGACATCAGCGCCTTCGGCTTCAAAGGCCGCCACGATGCGTGCATTCACGTCAGCGTCGCGCAGCAGAAAATTGGGTGCGTCAGGCTTGACACCTTTCTTGACGAAACATGTGAGCGGCACGCCCCATGCCCGTTGGCGCGAGAGCACCCAGTCGGGCCGCGCCTCGATCATCGAATAGAGCCGGTTGCGGCCGGTCTGAGGGGTCCACTTCACCAGCTTGTCGATGGATTCCAGCGCGCGGGCGCGTATGGTCTGCCCGTGCTGGCCCAACCCGTCCTCGAGCGGTTTGTCGATGGCGGCGAACCATTGCGCAGTGTTGCGGTAGATCAGCGGCGCTTTGGAGCGCCAGCTATGCGGGTAGGAATGGCGCATCTTGCCCTTGGCGAAAAGCGCGCCTGCATAGGCGAGTTGCTTGATCACCGCGACATTCGCGCCGCCTTCCTTGCCATCGGGTTTGATGATCACCTCACCCCCGAAGAGCGGCAGATCGGGGCGGTAGCTGCCATCTTCCAGCACATTATAGGTCATCGGCAGACCGTGCTTCAGGCCGATCTGATAGTCATCATCGCCGTGGCTGGGGGCCGTGTGAACAAAGCCGGTGCCCGCGTCATCGGTGACGTGATCGCCGGGGAGCATTGGGACGTCGAAATCCCATTCGCCGCCTGCCCCGTCCACGGCGCGGAACGGGTGAGCAAGAGTGAGCGCGGCAAGTTCCGCCGCACTGACATCGCGCTTGCGTTCGGCCTTGACCTTGGCAGCAGAAAACGCGCCTTCGGCCAGCGCATCGGCCAGCAGAACCAGCGCGCCCGGTTCTTCCTTGCTGCCCTCCAGCGCCTCAGATACTTCATACAGCCCATAGGCAATCTCGGGCCCAAAACACACTGCGCGGTTTTGCGGGATGGTCCATGGTGTCGTGGTCCAGATGACAACCGACACAGGTTTCATCTTGCCAAAAATACTCAATTCCTCGGCCGCATCCCCGAAATCCGTCACGGGAAACTTCACCCAGATCGTATGGCTGGTATGGTCATGATACTCGACCTCTGCCTCGGCCAAAGCGGTCTTCTCCACCGGCGACCACATCACGGGTTTGGAGCCCTGATAGAGCGCGCCGTTCATCAGGAGTTTCATGAACTCATCGGCGATGACGGCTTCGGCGTGGTAATCCATCGTGAGGTAAGGCCGGTCCCATTTGCCAGTGATGCCCAGCCGCTTGAATTCCTCGCGCTGCACCTCGATCCAACCTTCGGCGAAGCGACGGCATTCCTGTCGGAAATCGACAATATTGACCTTGTCCTTGTCGAGCCCTTTGGCGCGGTATTGTTCTTCGATCTTCCACTCGATGGGCAGGCCGTGGCAATCCCAGCCCGGCACATAGCGCGCATCGCGCCCCAGCATCTGCTGGCTGCGCGTGATGAAATCCTTAAGCACCTTGTTGAGCGCATGGCCGATATGCAGGTGGCCATTCGCATAGGGCGGGCCATCATGGAGGATGAAGGGTTTGCGCCCCTCGGCCTTCGTGCGCAGGCGATCATAAATGCCCAGACGCTCCCAGCGCGCAAGCCATTCAGGTTCGCGGGCAGGCAGTCCCGCGCGCATCGGGAACTCGGTTTCAGGCAGAAAAAGCGTATCTTTGTAGTCGATCGTGTCGGTCATGGTTCGGTCACTCATGCGGTGTTTGGATAAGGCGAGCGCCAAGGCTGGCCCGGCACTCCGGGCGCATCAGAGTGCCGGGCCGCTAATTCGCCGAATGATCATGACGCATGACATGCGCCGCCTTATAGGAGCGCTGGTCTTGCGCGTCCAGTAGCAAGGCGCATATGAACTGTCAGCTAGACCGAGTGAAACCCGCTCTCTTGTATGCTTGTATGTTCCGAGGCAAAGCGGGACTCGGTGGCGTTTTAACGGTCGTTAATGAAGCGCCGATCAACCGAAGCAAAAGGAGTGTTGCCATGCTGATGCCATTTCATTTCGCCTATCACGTCCATGATCTGGATGCAGCGCGCGCCTTTTATGGCGGGATACTTGGTTGCAAGGAAGGCCGCAGCACCGAGACCTGGGTCGATTTTGATTTCTTCGGTCACCAGATCAGCCTGCATCTTGGCACACCGTTCAGCAATGAGACCACAGGCAAGGTTGGCGACCATATGGTGCCGATGCCGCATTTCGGGCTGGTGCTCGATGAACCGCGCTTCAAAGCTCTGGCCGCGCGAGTTGAAGAAGCTGGCGTGAATTTCGTCATTCCGCCCACGTTGCGCTTTGAAGGTCAGCCCGGAGAGCAATGGACGATGTTTTTCCGCGACCCATCTGGCAATCCGATCGAGGTGAAGGGCTTTGCCGATCAGTCGCAGATTTTCGCGGCCTGAGTCTCGCTCAACACCCAATCCTCGACGCCCGGCCCCATTGCCTGGACCGGCAGGGCAATAATTGCTGGCAGTTGGAACGGGTGGCTTGCGCGGATTTTCTTGCAGACAGCATCAAAATGCTCTGCCGGTGTTTTCATCCGTAAAAGCACCTCACTCTCGGAATCGATCTGACCCTGCCAGCAGAAGAAACTCTCGACCTTCGGCAGAAGATTGGCGCAGGCAATGAGCCGCGCCCGCAGGCAGGCGTGCGCAATCTCGCGCGCACTGTCCTTGTCAGGACAAGTGACTTCGACCTCATAAAGCTGCATTTCGGCCTCCGTGGTTCCGTTCATGCAACTCAATCTGTGGGCAAACCCGATATACAACCATGATCTGGCGCAAACTCACTGTCGTGAGTCAGCAATTGGGGATATTCACCGCGAGCCCCCCAAGGGCCGTTTCCTTGTATTTCTCTGACATATCCGCACCTGTCTGGCGCATGGCCTCGATGCAATTATCAAGCGGCATGAAATGCGTTCCATCACCGCGCAAAGCAAGACTTGCTGCAGAGATCGCCTTGATCGCGCCGAGGCCATTGCGCTCGATGCAGGGCACCTGGACAAGCCCTTTCACCGGATCGCAGGTCATGCCCAAATGATGCTCAAGAGCAATTTCTGCCGCATTTTCTACCTGTTCGGGGGTGCCGCCAAGAACTGCGGCCAGCCCCGCCGCTGCCATTGCAGCGGCCGAGCCGACCTCAGCCTGACAGCCGCATTCCGCCCCCGAGATCGAAGCATTATGCTTTACCAACCCCCCGATCGCGGCAGCTGTTAGCAGAAACTCCCCCACCCGCGCCTCGGACGCGCCCGGCACATGCGCCAGCCAATAGCGGATCGTCGCGGGTACGACGCCGGCTGCACCATTTGTAGGCGCTGTTACCACCTGCCCACCGGCAGCGTTTTCTTCATTAACGGCCATCGCATAGGTGCTGATCCAGTCATTGATGACATGCGGTGCAGTCAGGTTAAGGCCGCGCTCGCGCTCCAGCGCCTCGCGGATCGCCTTGGCGCGGCGGCGAACGTTCAGACCGCCTGGAAGCGTACCCTCACTGGTCAGACCACGGTCGATGCAATCATTCATCACATCCCAGATGCGACGCAACCCGTCGTCGAGCCGGGCAGGCCCCATAAACGCAAGCTCATTAGCGCGCTTCATCTGCGCTATACTCTTGCCTGAGGCCCTTGCCATTGCGAGCATCTGCGCCGCCGTCTCAAAGGGAAAGGGAATCTCTTCAGCGGGTTTCGGATGTGCCGCGCCAAGCTCCGCCTCGCTCACAACGAAACCGCCCCCGATCGAGTAATATGTTTCCTGTGCGATCACATCGCCCTGCGCATCCGTTGCCATCAGGCGCAGACCATTGGCATGGCCCGGGAGCGGCGGGCCGTAATCGAAGATAAGATCGGACTTCGGCAGGAAGTGCAGCCGCCCCAGCCCCTCTGCTTCGATCTCACCACTCTCGTGGATTTGCGCCAGCGCTTTCTCTGCGCGATCCGCATCATAGGCATCGGGCGTGAACCCTGCTAGCCCGAGGATCACGGCGCGATCGGTGGCATGGCCAACACCGGTGAAGGCCAGCGAGCCATGCAGGCTAGCGCGCACCCCAGCAACGCTGAAGGACAGGCCCCGCAGATGGGAAAGAAAGCGTGCAGCCGCCACCATCGGCCCCATCGTATGCGACGAGGACGGACCGATCCCGATCTTGAACATATCAAAAACCGACAGAAACATGCCCACCTCTTTTTGTATTGCAGAACATCCGTCTAACCAAACCCCAATCTATATACTGGCTGTAAAACGACATTGGCCCCAAGAAAGCAGACATGCGGCGGCGATTGTCCTCTTGGCAGCGCGCCGAATTTGCGTCAGTCTGCCGCTATGAGCAAATCGACTGCATTCCTGACGCTTAGTGCAATCCTCGTCGTCCTTGGCGCCTGCTCGCCTTGGACCAGCCCACAAGCCGGACGCAACATCTACATGCAGAATTGTGTCTCCTGCCACGGCGCAGACGGGCGCGGTGGCGCGCATATCCCCGATCTGACGGCGCTTGCAGCGCGCGCGGGCGGACGCTACCCTCAGCGCATGGTGCTAGACAAGCTCGATGGCTATGCGCGCGGCGCGGTGATCTATGAGGGCGTTGAGATGCCGAATTTCGGCGATCTGCTGACAGGGCGGCTCACACGCGTAGAAACCGACCGCGGTCTCTCGCGTCTGTTGCCAGAACCGATCATCGCACTCGACGCTTATCTACGCACCATCCAGCGCTGAAGCGTTTGCGGGTTTCGGAGTGCCGAATCTGCTTTTCCCCCTGCCGCGAAAGCGCCTATAAAGCCCGCGACCGAAGAAAGGGCTTGATGATGACCGACCAGTTGACCCCAATCGACCGTGCGAAATACGCGAGCGCCCATTGCGCTGCCGATTTTGTGCAGGATGGTATGCGCGTAGGGCTCGGCACAGGCTCTACCGCCGCATGGATGGTGCGCAGACTTGGCGCGCGGGTGAAACAGGAAGGACTGCGCATCATAGCCGTGCCGACCTCGACACGCACAGCACAGCTTGCCCGCGATGTGGGCATCAATGTGGTATCACTCGACGAGGCGCGCTGGCTTGACTTGACCATAGACGGTGCCGACGAGTTTGACGCGGAACTGACGCTGATCAAGGGCGGTGGTGGCGCATTGTTACAAGAAAAGATTGTGGCAACAGCATCCGATCAAATGATCGTCATTACTGATGCCGCCAAGGAGGTGAAAACCTTGGGTTCCTTCCCATTACCGATAGAGGTTGTGCCCTTCGGATGGAGAGCCACCAAGGCACTGGTTGAGGAATTACTTGCATCTGTCGATGTAATGGGCCGGCAGTCAAGCTTGCGCATGAATGGCACACAGCCCTTTGTGACCGATGAAGGTAATTACATCCTTGATCTTGCGCTCGGGCGGATTGGCAATCCGCGCCAACTCTCGCTCGTGCTCAATCAGGTACCGGGCGTGGTCGAAAACGGTCTGTTCGTCGATATCGCGGATATCGTGATTATAGGCCATGCCGATGGCACATGCGAGTTGCGCGACCTGAGCACAGGCGTTGCCGAAATGAGCGAGCGCAGGGTCGATCTGGGCGAGGCTCGCAACATCTTCTCTGATCTTTAGAGGCAGGATAATGGCATTCGACTACGATCTATTTGTTATAGGCGGCGGCTCTGGCGGGGTGCGCGCGGCACGCATCGCAGCCGGCTATGGCGCAAGAGTGGCGCTCGCAGAAGAGTATCGCATGGGTGGCACCTGCGTCATTCGCGGTTGCGTGCCCAAGAAATTGATGGTCTTTGCATCAGGCTTTCCGCAGGCTGTATCCGACGCACGCGCTTATGGCTGGGACGCTGGGATCAAAGCGTTTGACTGGACAACGTTCAAGGCGCAACTCGATAACGAATTGAGCCGACTAGAAGGAATATACCGTGCCAATCTCGAACGCGCCGATGTGACCGTTCATGATTGTCGTGCGACGCTGGCCGGGCCGCATGAGGTAGTGCTTGGCGACGGGCGCGAGGTCACTGCCAAGCATATCCTGATTGCGACAGGTGGACAGCCGGTGGTGCCGGAGAAATGGCAAGGCATGGGCTGCATGACCTCGAATGAGGTGTTTCTTATGGAGTCGCTGCCCAAATCAATCCTGATCGTGGGCGGTGGTTATATCGCCAGCGAGTTCGCTTGTATCTTCAACGGCCTTGGGGTCAGGACCACACAATTCTATCGCGGCGCGCAAATCCTGCGCGGGTTCGATGAAGAAGCGCGCGGGCATATAGCGGGTGAAATGGACGATGCGGGCATCAATTTGCAACTCGGAACGGATATCCTCGAAATGGAAGCCCGAGATGGCAAGACATGGGTCAAGTCAACCACTGGCCATGATGGATGTTTTGACACTGTCCTCTTCGCAACAGGGCGGAGGCCCAATACGGCAGGGCTCGGTCTGGAGGCGCTGGGTCTGGAGCTGGAGGCCAATGGAGCGATCCCTGTGGATCGTTACAGCCAGTCCAGAATCCCTTCGATCTATGCTGTAGGGGATGTCACGGATCGAGCGAATCTCACACCTGTGGCTATCCGCGAAGGCCATGCCTTTGCCGACACTGTCTTTGGCGGCAAGCCAAGCTATTTCGATCACGGATTGATCCCGACGGCGATTTTCACACAACCGGAATACGGCACAGTCGGGCTAACGGAAGAGGAGGCACGCGCACAAGGCCCGGTAGATATCTTCTCCGCTGCGTTCCGCCCGATGCATAGCCTCTTTGCAGGACGTGACAATCGCGCGATGATGAAGCTCATCGTTTGCCGCCAAACCGACAAGGTGCTAGGGTGCCACATCGTTGCAGATCATGCTGGCGAGATGATCCAGCTTGCAGGAGTGGCTATCGGCATGGGCGCAACCAAGGCAGATTTTGACCGAACATTGGCCGTGCATCCAACGATGGCCGAAGAATTGGTCACGATGCGAGCTGCGACGCGCAGCCACAGCGACTGAGGGTTGAATTAGAGGTGGCTAAGCCCACTTTCATGCAAAATTGAAACCAATAGCAGGAATGGAGTCCGGATGTCTGGAAACAGTGGTGGACCTTGGGGAGGCGGCGGCAACCGCGGCGGTAACCGCGGTAGTAGCGGCGGCGGCGGTGGTGGCCGTGGCGGTGACGGCCAACAACCGATCCCCGAGATTGATGAGATCGTAAAGAAAGGCCAAGAGCAACTGCGCGTGCTCATGGGTGGCGGCGGCGGCGGCAAAGGTGGTCGCGGAATGGGTGGTCCGGGTTTTTCAAAACGCGGAGTGCTCCTCGGCCTTGTGGCGCTGGTCGTGATGTGGGCTTTTGCTTCATTCTACACAGTGCGGCCGGAAGAGCGTTCGGTCGAGTTGCTGTTCGGCCAATACTACCGCACAGGCAATCCTGGTCTGAATTTCGCACCATGGCCGGTGGTGTCACACGAGGTTGTACAGGTGACGACCGAACGCGTGACCGAAGTGGGCACGGGGCGCAGCCAGCTCGATACTGGCCTGATGCTGACGCGCGACGAAGCAGTGGTCGATATCGAATTCCAAATGGTCTGGAATGTGACAGATCCAGCGCGTTTCCTGTTTAACCTTGCCGATCCACGCGAGACAGTACGCGCGGCGTCGGAATCAGCGATGCGTGACATCATCGCACGCTCTGAGCTTTCGCCGATTCTCAACCGCGACCGCGGCGCGATTGCAGCCGATCTGCGCGCGGCAGTACAGGAATTGCTTGATAGCTACGATTCCGGTATCTCGGTCATCCGCGTGAACTTTGATAAAGCCGACCCGCCCGAGCAAGTGATCAACGCCTTCCGCGATGTGCAGACAGCGCGTCAGGAACGCGACCGTCTTGAGCGCGAGGCCGACGCCTACGCCAACCGGGTTCTCGCACAAGCGCGTGGTCAGGCCGCACAGCTTATGGAAGAGTCAGAAGCCTACCGCGCAGAGGTAATTAACAACGCGCAGGGTGAGGCGGCCCGCTTCGTGTCGGTCTATTCGGAATATGTCAATGCACCCGAGGTCACCAGGCGCCGGATGTACCTCGAAACAATGGAGCGAGTGCTGGGCGATATGAATCTGACCATTCTCGATAATGTCACCGCAACCGGTGAGGGTGGCAGCAGCGGCGTTCTGCCCTTCCTGCCGCTTGATCAGCTGCAACGCCAGAGGAGCGCAAACTGATGAAAAAAGCTGGCTTCTTACTGCCCGTTCTGGTGGTAGCGATCGTTACGGCCTTTTCGGCGTTATTCGTTGTGGACGAACGCGAAAATGTTCTTGTTCTGCAATTCGGGCAGGTCAAACAGGAAATCACCGAGCCGGGGCTTGGCGTCAAGATTCCCTTCATTCAGGAAGTGGTGCGCTATGACGCGCGGATACTGGGGCTTCAGACGCAGCCACTTGAAGTCACACCACTTGATGACCGCCGACTGGTGGTTGATGCCTTCTTGCGCTGGCGTCTGACTGATGTCCGCCGCTTCCGCGAGGCTGTCGGTGTAGATGGGGTGCGCGCGGCGCAAGGCCGGATGGACCGCATCATGAACGCTGCGATCCGCGAAGTACTCGGGTCCGTCCCCTCCAACGCGGTTCTCTCTGAAGACCGTACAGCGCTTATGAACCGCATCCGCGATCTTGCGCGGCGCGAAGCTCAGACCCTTGGGATTGAAGTGATCGACGTGCGGCTGACGCGGACCGACCTACCGCGCGAGAACCTTGAGGCGACTTTTGCCCGGATGCGTGCCGAACGCGAACGCGAGGCTGCAGATGAACGCGCCCGCGGGAACGAGGCTGCACAGCGCGTACGCGCACTTGCCGACCGGACTGTGGTGGAACTTGTTTCTGCCGCGCGACGCGAGGCAGAGATCGTACGGGGTGAAGCGGATGCCGAGCGCAACAGGATCTATGCTGAAGCGTTC
Organism: Natronohydrobacter sp.; assembly: GCA_007125005.1. Classification (GTDB taxonomy): domain Bacteria; phylum Pseudomonadota; class Alphaproteobacteria; order Rhodobacterales; family Rhodobacteraceae; genus Roseinatronobacter. Next base: position 28,772 of record SLDY01000001.1, on the reverse strand, counting down.
AATCTCGACCCTGAGTTCTTTGCCTTCACACGCTCCATGCAGAGTTACGAGCGCGCCCTACGCGGCGACAATGCCAGCATGGTGCTGCGTCCCGATAGCGAATTCTTTGCTTTTCTACGCTCCGACGGGATTGGTGATGATGTGCTTGCTGCTGTGCAGGAAGCAGCACAACGCCTTGCAGAGGAACCCGATATGATCCAGCAGCGCGCGCCGGAGGCCGACCCATCCGAGCCGGATGCCGTGCGCGAGCTCGAGGCGATCATCGGCAACTGAGGACGCCTTTATGAGCGTTCAGACACTGGTTCTGGCCATCGGGTTGGTGCTTATATTCGAGGGGCTGGTCTTTGCACTGGCCCCTCGGCGCATTGAGGAATTCCTGCGTATTCTCGCCGCATTGCCTGTTGAGGCGCGGCGCATGATCGGGCTGGTCGCGCTTTCGATCGGCGCGGTTCTTGTTACCCTTTCGAGTATGATTGCCGGCAACTGAGCCACTGACAACATTTCACGACTGGTTGAAAGCGACAAACGCAAATTGCGTTTCGGGGAGCATGACTTAGATTACTGCCTACAAGAGTTGGCCCTGACCCGCAGGCCACACAAATCTACAGGAGAATTTCAGGATGTTACATGCCGTCTCATCAGGGTCGCGCCGGCCTGGCATCGTACAGGGGCTCTGGCTGCTGACGCTTGCATTGATTATCGGCCTTGCCCAGATTTCGGCCGCTGCAGCACAGCAGGCGCGCCCGGAAAGTTTCGCCGATTTGGCCGAGCGCGTCAGCCCCGCAGTTGTGAATATCACCACCAGCTCGACAGTTGCAGCCCGGCTCGATGGCTCACCACGCCTTCCCGAGGGCTCACCCTTCGAGGATTTCTTCCGAGATTTCTTCGACGGGCCGCGCGAGCGCCCGGAACGTCCACGCCGCAATCAGGCGCTCGGGTCGGGTTTCGTGATTTCTGAAGACGGGTTTATCGTCACAAACAACCATGTGATTGAAGGAGCTGACGAGATCCGCATCGAGTTCTTCTCCGGGCTTGAACTGGAAGCTGAACTTGTTGGCACCGATCCCGCGACTGATATCGCATTGCTGAAAGTGGAACATGACGAGCCTCTGCCCCATGTGCCGTGGGGTGATGCAGAAGCGGCGCGAGTTGGCGACTGGGTGATCGCCGTCGGCAATCCGCTTGGACAGGGTTTTTCTGTCAGTGCCGGGATCATCTCGGCCCGCGGGCGAGCGCTCCAAGGCAATTTCGACGACTACATTCAGACCGATGCGGCAATCAACCGCGGAAATTCGGGTGGTCCGCTGTTCAATATGGATGGCGAAGTAATCGGTGTGAACACTGCAATCCTGTCACCGACGGGCGGATCGATCGGGATCGGGTTTGCCATGTCCTCGACGGTTGCGACCAATGTCATTGATCAGCTTCTGGAATTTGGCACAACACGACGTGGTTGGCTCGGTGTACGGATTCAAGATGTCACGGATGAAATGGCCGATGCAATCGGTCTGGAACGGGCACAAGGAGCAATGGTCACAGATGTGATGGACGGTCCGTCCAAGGACGCGGGTATGCTCGCGGGTGATGTCATCTTGCGATTTGACGATGGCGCTGTGCGCGATACACGGATGCTTGTGCGCCGAGTGGGTGACGCTGGCGTAGGGCGTGATGTAGATGTGGTCGTTTTCCGTAACGGTGAAGAGCTCACATTGACCGTCACGCTTGGACAGCGCGAATTGTTCGAGGCTGCTGCGCGGCGCGCAGAAGCTGATCCAGAAACGCCAGCAGAGCCCTCGGGCTATCTTGGCATGATGCTCCAATCGCTTGATGATGGCCTGCGCGCGGAGCTGAATTTGCCCTCCACGGCCACTGGCTTGATTGTACGCGAGGTAGACCCTGATAGCGATGCAGCACAAAAGGGCATCCAGACCGGTGACCTGATAACCGAGGCCAACCAGCAGCCCATCACATCAGTGGAGGATCTGCAGAATCGCGCAGATGAAGCACGCGAGGCCGGGCGTCGATCGTTGCTTATCTTGCTGCGTCGTGACGGTGATCCTCGCTTCGTTGCGTTAAGTCTGGATAACTGAACGCGACCCAAAAACGCAAAACGCGCGCCTTTCGAGGCGCGCGTTTTTTGTTGAAATCATCGGTCAGTTCCGAGTGATCTCAATTGGCACAAGGCCAAGGCGTTGTGCTGTTTCAAGCGTCAGGATTGGGCTGTTGAATCCGTTTGCGCGCTGGAAACTCTGAACTGCCATTCGCGTTGCATTATCTGGGCGCCCAGTGATGGGGCCCTGGTAATGGTTCCGCGCGGCGAGTGCGCGCTGCAATGTCTCGATGAAGCCGGATGTCATCAATTCAGGGCATGGAACCCTGAATGCCACCTCCTCAATTTTACCATTGCGTGCATCTCCACTGCCAACACTATAACGTGCCCAACAGGACCGTGGCGCATTCGCAGGTAATGAAATACTTGCCACTTCGACCTTGGCACGACTCGCACCGACCTGTTCTGCCATCGCCGTGCCGGCTGACAGGATACAGACCAGCCCCAGCGGGATGGCTACTCTGTGCAGTATTGTCTTCGACATTTGCGTCTGCCCGTTTCGACCGTTTCCATAATCGGTACAAAACTGCTCTTCGATTCGGGCAAAAACGCGGCCCCATCTTGACGATACGCCGGTTCTTTCATGTACAAATTCGGCTGGTCAAATCCGGTCGGCTGACTTATCTGAACGATGCGAGCAGCATTACCAAGAGGGTTTCATGGCAAAGATCACTTATGTTGAGTTCAACGGTACCGAGCATGTTGTTGAAGTTGCAGACGGGCTTACCGTTATGGAAGGTGCCCGCGACAACGGCATCCCGGGCATCGAAGCCGATTGTGGCGGAGCCTGTGCATGCTCCACCTGCCATGTTTATGTCGCACAGGATTGGGTTGGTAAACTCCCACAGAAAGATCCTATGGAAGAAGATATGCTCGATTTCGCCTATCAGCCCGATCCTGAGCGGTCACGCCTGACCTGTCAGCTCAAGGTCTCGGATGCGCTGGATGGTCTGGTTGTCCACATGCCGGAAAAGCAAATCTGAGCATAGGCGGCCGCATCATCCTTCTGCCTTACGCTCTGAAAGCTGTTTCAAATAACCACCCGTTTGATACCAGCGCCATGCATCCTCGATCATAACCTTGAGCGAGGATCGCTGCGCAATCCACCCCAGTTCATCCTGCGCGCGCTGGCTGCCGGAGACCAGCGAGGCTGCATCCCCTGCCCTGCGCGGTCCGAATTCATGCGGCACGCGCCGGCCTGTGCCCGCTCGGCAGTTGCGGATCACTTCTTCAACTGAGAAACCGACACCCGTTCCCAAGTTAAAGACACGGCTGCCGCGTCCATCTTCAAGCCAGCGCAATCCGCGCAGATGGGCATCAACCAGATCCATTACATGCACATAATCCCGGATGCAGGTGCCATCATGGGTGGGATAGTCTTTGCCATGTATTACCAGCGCCTCGCGCGCGCCCGCAACGGCCTCGATCATCGCGGGGATGAGATGTGTCTCTGGCTGGTGCCATTCACCAATCTCAGCGTCCGGATCGGCCCCTGCTACATTGAAATACCGAAAGATGACTGCATTGAGCCCATCGCTGCGCCCGAAATCCCGCAAGACCCCTTCGACAGCGAGTTTCGAGGCACCATAGGCATTAAGCGGGCGCTGTGCACTCTCTTCGGTCAGAACAACCCCATCCTGATCTCCATAGGTTGCACAGGTGGAAGAAAACACGATGTCACGACATCCGGCTTTTAGCATCGCCTCGACCAGATTGAGCGAGCCGCCAAGATTGTTGCGCCAGTAAAGACCGGGATCACGCGTCGCCTCACCCACCTGACTGAGGGCCGCGAAATGCATTACCCCGCGTGGCTGGTATTCTGCAAAAACCGCATCCAACGCAGCTGTGTCCAGGAGATCTCCTATGACAAGTGGGCCGAATTTCACCGCTTCCGCCCAGCCTGTCGAGAGATTGTCATAGGTAACGGGAAAATACCCATTTTGTGCCAAAACCTTGCAGGCATGTGACCCGATATAGCCCGCGCCCCCTGTAACAAGAATGACGGGCCGCGCCTCCTTGGGCATACTGTCACCTCACATCAAAATCTGCCAGGCGTGATCGTAGCAGCGCAATGAAATCATCCCGATACTCGGGGGCCTCAAGCGCAAAATCGACAATCGCGCTCAGATAACCGAACTTGTCACCGCAATCATAACGCCGCGCTGGGTTTACGATTGCAGACACCTTGCCCCGCGCAGCCAAGAGGTCAATCGCATCTGCCAGCTGGATCTCGCCTCCAGCACCCGGCGGCAGGCTGCGCAGAATACCGAAAATCTCTGAAGTGAACACATAGCGGCCGAAAGAAGCCATATTGGAGGGTGCATCATCTGGATCAGGCTTTTCGATCAGACCTTCAACAGCGATGAAACCGTCTGCACCTGTCGCGCCAGGCCGCAGGATGCCATATTTCGAGACTTGCGTATGTGGCACCTCCGAGACCGAGAGCAATGCTTGCGCTTTTTTCTCAAAAGCCGCAACCAGCGCAGCGGTCGGCAAGGTTTGGCCCTGCATCAGATCATCGGCCAGCAGAACAGCGAAGGGATTGTCCCCCACAGCCGGCGCTGCGCAAAGCACGGCATGGCCTAGGCCCAAAGGCTCTGGCTGGCGTACGAAAATACACGACACGCCTTCGGGCACGATATTGCGCACCATATCGCGTAATTCGGTCTTGCCTTTGCTCAGCAACTGATTTTCGAGCTCCAGATTGGCATCAAAATGATCGCCTACAGCCCGCTTATTGCGCCCAGTAACAAAGATCAGCTCAGTGATCCCGGCAGCAACTGCCTCCTCGACAGCATATTGAACGATGGGCTTGTCGATGATGGGCAGCAATTCCTTGGGCATGGCCTTGGTGGCGGGGAGAAATCTTGTGCCAAGACCGGCAACCGGGAATACGGCTTTTGTTATACTTGGCATTCTCTCTCTTTCGTATTTCAAAACGGCACCCGACCAGACTGACCGGAACCCCATCCGCAACTGGTAACGGCAAGCGCCTCAAGGCTCAAGGCTTGTGCAACTTTGTCATGTCGTTGCAGTTGATACACAGTGAAAAATGCGCGAAAAACAGCCGGCCTCAGAAACCATGCTTCAAACCTCTGCCTGATAAAACAATTCCGAGGTATTAACCCAGGATAACCGTAGCTCAATGGGGCTAGCATTGTAGTCAAGCGCCTGGCGCATGATATGCAGGAGCGGCACGCCTTCAGAGACGCCGAGTGCCTCGGCGCAGGCTCCAGTAGCCGCAGCTGCGGTAACACGCTCACGCGCCCGATGAACAGTTGCCGCGTATTCGGTCTGATATAACTGATATAATGTATTGGGTAGAGATGGAGGTTGATGCGCCAAGGCTCCAAACCTATTGGCATCAAGAAGGATATGCTCGAAGATAATCGGCGCTCCATCGCCGTCGCGAATGCGGGTAATGCAGATGACTTCGGCTTCCGGCTCAAGTGCGAGAGCAGACCGTTCATCTGCATTCGCAGCACGCTTTATGCGCGAAAGAACGCGGCTTTCTGGCCTCAATGTCGAGCCATCAGGCCTGCGGAGATTGAAAAAACGAAACAGCACAGCGTCACTGTCATGCGTTGCAACAACTGTCCCTTTACCCTGTCGCCGGACGACAACCCCCTCTGATGCCATATCCAGAAGGGCTTTGCGCAAAGTTCCAACGGCTACACCATACTCCTCTGCGAGCCGCGTTTCCGGCGGCAGATATGTACCGGGCGACCATTCTCCGGCCTCGATGCGCGCCATCATGAGATCCCGCAACTGACGATGCAGGGGCTGAGAAACCGGCCGCGGGCCAGCGAGAGGAGCAGACATCAGTAAGGCTTTCTCACGATCAGAATGGTCATGCACAATATTTAGAAGTTCATATCAAAATTACTTTATCATTTATAGTTTATTTTTTATCAAGCTGCTTCGGATACAGCTTTGAGGACCGCGTCCTTTGCTTCATCAAGCACCTCAAAGCCTGCCCCTGGGACATGAGCTTTCTGTGACAGGATCTGGCGCCAATGTCGCGCACCGGGCAGCCCAGCGAAAAGCCCGAGCATATGGCGTGTCATAGCGGCAAGACGCACACCCTTCGCGAGTTCGCGTTCGATGTATGGCCGCATATTTTCTATCACCTCAAAGGCCGAAACTGTCTTTGTGTCGCCGAAAATCACACGATCCGCCATCGCAAGAATATCTCCCGGTCGCTGATAGGCTGCGCGGCCAATCATTACGCCGTCTATACCCTGTTCAAGAAATTCGCGCGCTTGTGCAAGGCTGCTGATGCCTCCGTTAACACTTATCCGCAAATTCGGAAACGCGGATTTCATTTCAAGAACGAGGTCATAATCCAACGGAGGTATGTCACGATTCTCTTTCGGAGAAAGGCCTTGAAGCCACGCCTTTCGGGCATGAATGATCACATGGCTTATCCCGGCATTGTTTAGAGTTTCCAGAAACGCGGGCAGAACTTCTTGCGGGTTCTGCTCATCCACGCCAATCCGACATTTCACCGTAATCTCAGCAGGACTTGCCTCGCGCATTGCAATGCAGATATCGCTCACGAGACCAGGTTGTGTCATCAGCACTGCACCAAAGCAGCCGGATTGCACGCGATCCGAAGGGCAGCCGCAATTGAGATTGATCTCACCATAGCCCGCCGTCCAGCCAATACGAGTTGCCGCTGCCAATTCAGCAGGATCAGAGCCGCCAAGCTGAAGCACCACAGGATGTTCCGTAGGATCATGCTCCAGAAGGTGAAGCGCGCCGCCCCGCACGAGCGCAGGCGCTGTCACCATCTCGGTGTAAAGCTGTGCATGCGCGGAGAGCTGGCGATGGAAAAACCGACAATGCCGGTCAGTCCAATCCATCATCGGCGCAACGGCCAATTTTGAATTCCGGTTGATCTTCATTTTTGATGTCTGAAATCTGTTGGCGAAGGATGCGGCTCACGCTGGACTACTCTCATGGATCCCTAAATCTCCCCACTCTGACGACTTGCTTCATATAAAAGCCGCACCCGAAAACGACCGATCTCACGCCTCCCCTCGCCTGACCTGCGTCCGGATCAAACGACAGGGACTATGCACGCGCAGTGCTGCAATAGGTCATGACGATGCCTATCGGCTCACAACCGCCCAAGCGCAATACTATCTTATGAGCCAGGGTTGGGGTCGATCAGGTTGAGTTTCTTCCGCCTTGCTACCGCTTCAAGAATGATATCAACTTCTCTGTACTCGATATGTGTGGGGCAGGCAAACAGCCGAAGCCTTGCCATATCGGAGCGCATGCAAGTTGCGAACAGTGGAATGACACTGGCAATCGATATCGGCGTGATTCCAATAGTATGGGTTAACGCTCTGACGACCATACGAAATAATTGATCTTATGGACTTCATGAGAAAACCCTAATCCACCTTAATTGTGCTGCAAGCTGGTCGAAAAAGCAGGACGACCTCGCGGAATACGGATGATAAACCTGCGCACATATCCCATGCAGATTAGTTACTCAGCAACGTCAGCTTACCTTTTAGTCATGACAATTCCACCTGCGCTGCTAATTTCGCTCAGTGGCGCGTTTGAAGCTGGCCTTTGTGGGTCTTCCTTATTCCAACACTGCCTTTGCCAGTTTTTCTGCCCCCTGCCGGACCGGATCCGCTGCGGCTAAGCCTGTGTCATCCTCGATCGCTCTCAAGGCGACCTCAGCCTCTGCCTGTGTCAACCGCGCCGTATTCAGGGCAATTGCCACGACTTTAGCAGGAGTCAATGCACCTGCTGCGCGTGCTACGATCTCATTGAGGGCAATAACATCGCGCAGTGGTGGAATGCGCACGCTGTCCAATTCATCCAGTGTCTGCATACCAGCGCGGTGACACAGAATCATATGCGTACAGGCGCTGCCGCGCATCAGCGGCAGGGTTGCAGTGCTGCCCGGATGCAACAGAGAGCCTTGCCCTTCAACCACCACAATCTCGTGCTCGGCGGCTTCCAGCACCATACGCTCGACCGCGCCCCCTGCATGATCGACACGAATTGCGTCAAGCGGAATGCCACGCCCGGTGATTGCAATGCCGGTTTGGCCTGTGGCCAGAAATGCTGCATTGCGCCCCAAGAGCTGCAAACTGCGGGTCAGTTCCAGCCCGGCGGTCATCTTGCCGATGGCCATGTCCGTGCCCACCATCAAGACGCGTGTATTATTCAAGCCTGCGGCACGCGCCATACCAATGCGTGGTGCGTCGCCCTGAGGCACGCGCAGATCCCATACCCATTGCCCTGCGCGCAGCCTGCTTTCGAACATTGGGTGCAAGCGGTCATGCATACCGTTAACGAGTGACATGCCCTCCGCCACGGCTTGTTCCAGAACCGATACCCATTCTTGCGGCAGTCGACCGCCCGAGGGCGCGGTGCCCAGAACCAGAACCTGTGCGCCGAGCGCCTGTGCCTTTGCAAGCGATCCCACGATGGGCACATCGCTGTCTATTGTGCATAAGTCGCGAACGCGCTTACCTGTCTGCGTGCTGTCGATCACGGCAACCACGGGATTGCTGCCATAGCGCAGGATCCCTTCCGCCATCTTTGCATTCAGGCTGCCCATTGTGGCCTCGGCAAACAGAGCAATGGGTTGGGACGGCTCAAGCATAAAGGCTGCCTCCGTGGCCGGGCTGATCAGCGGGCAGGGTGATACCATGCTCAAATGGTGCGCCTGTCGCTGGATCCGGGTCAAGGTTAAGATGGGAATCGAGGTCAATATAATCGAACAGCGCTGAAAGGCTGGCCCCTGCTGCAATCGCCACCGAGCTTTCGCCCATACATCCAATCATGGTCTTCAAACCATGCGCGCGGGCCGTGGCAACGATGCGCAGCGCTTCTGTAATGCCGCCGCATTTCATCAATTTCAGGTTCACTCCATCCACGCAATCGGCAAAGCCCGGAATGTCAGTAGACAAACGGCAGGATTCATCGACGAATATCGGCAAGGCTCTCCCGCTGAACAACTCAGGCAACTGCTCTTCTGCCCCTTCAACAAGGGGTTGCTCTACATATTCCACGCCCCGATCAGCGAGCCAGGCTAGCATATGGCGCGCATCCGCCAAGGTCCATCCACCATTCGCATCAACGCGCAAGACAGCGTCACTGCCTGTCGCTGCTTCGTGCACGGCTGCAAACATGGTTTTGTCAGCCTCGATCCCTTCAGCACTGCCCAGTTTGATCTTAAGTGCCTTGGCCCCCCGGTCCAGCAAAAGCGGTACACGCTCGCGCACCACCTCAGGCGGGTTGATCCCCACAGTCAGCGATGAAACTACCCCACGCCGCGCCAGACCCAGAAGGCGGTAGAGCGGCATCCCCGCCTGTTTGGCGCGAAGATCCCACAGCGCGATATCCAGTGCCGCCAACGCACATGCGCCAACACCTGCCGAATGGGCACGCGCCCAGATGTCGTGAATCGCGCCATCCAGCCCCTGCGCGCAAAAGCGCTCAAGCTGCGCGCGGCCTTCAGCAACATCTGCCGCGCCTTCACTGGCACCGGGGGCCATTTCGCCCCATCCGGTCAGCATGCCCTCGCTCACCGAAATGAACAGGTTTTCACCGCCGCGTATCTCACCGCGCGAGATCCGCAACGGAAAGCGCTTCTTCAGATAGCGCTCGTGAAATTCAATCTTCATGAAACCCCATCCAGAAACGCTGTCAAATTATCCGCCAGCGCATCGCTTACATAGCCACCCTCCTGCACCAACACCTGCGGCAGGCCGAGCCCTGCAATTGCCTGTGCCATTGCCTGAAAGCCCTGCGTGGTAATTGCCAGCCCCTTGAACGGGTCATCTATATGCGCATCCAGTCCCAGCGCCACGACCACCGCATCTGCGCCAAACGCCTCGATGCGTGCTAGTGCGGTGTCCAGAGCGGCCAGATAGCCAGCGTCATCTGTGCCGCGTGGCAGGGGTAGGTTCAGGTTATACCCCATCCCGCGCCCTTCGCCGCGTTCCTGCGCGCCGCCCCAGAAGAACGGATAGAAGCGGTCGGGGTCAGCATGAAGCGAAACTGTCAGCACATCATCGCGCTCATAGAATATGCCTTGCGTGCCATTTCCGTGATGCACATCAACATCAAGGATCGCGGGCCGCAGCCCCCTCTTGCGCAACCGCTCGGCGGCAATGGCGGAGTTGTTCAAAAAACAAAATCCGCCCGCCAGATCCGTGAAGGCATGGTGTCCAGGCGGACGTGAAAGCACATAGACCGCCCTCTCACCTGCAAATATTAGATCAGCCCCGGCAATCGCTGATTGCGCAGACCAATAGGCCGACTCCCATGTATGCGCCCCGATCGGGCAGGATGTGTCGGTCTGATGATAACCCGCCTGCCCGAGCGCCGATTTGGGGTAATTATCCCTTCGGTTGGCGGGATGGATATTCGGGATCACCTCCGTCCCTGCATCGGGGATACGCTGCCAACGAGTATGGATGTTTTGCAGGAAACGCAGATATTCCGCGCTGTGAACTGCGGCTAAAGGGGCGAGCCCGGCATCCTGGGGGGGCTCAAACCGACAGCCGGCCGCCTGCGCACCCGCCTTCAGCCGGACGATGCGTTCGGGAGATTCCGGGCTGGGATAGGTCTTGCCATTGGCCATAAAATGCTGCGGGTCATGCAGGCGCTGCCGGTCGTCGAATATGGCTTTCATGAGTTCCTCTTTATCAACGCGCCCACGCCCTGCGGGCCGAGGCTCATCTCCTGCATCCCGCACGCGGGCTCAAAACCCAAGCGCTTGTAAAACTGCTGTGAGTCGCGACTGTGGTCATAAACCGCAAGCTTGAGCCATGTTGCTTGCCAGCGCGCCGCTCCAGCGCGCATGACCTGTGCCAGAAGGTGTGCGCCAAGCCCCTGCCCACGCGCATCAGCATTCACCCAAAGGTCGGACACATACACCCCTGCCGCGCCGCGCACAGTTGAAAACAATGGGCTGTAAAGCGCCGCGCCAAGTGTTTGCCCGCTGACCAGCGCCAACAGCCCATGTGCGGCAGGTTGCGCGCCCAGAACCGCCTCCGCGAGCGCTGCCTTGTCTGTGGCGTAATCCTCAGCGATCTCTGCACTCAGTGCGCGCAAGGCATTCTCCAGCCGTTCCAGATCACCCACACTCGTGACGTTGCGAAACTCAGTGTCACGCATTAATATTCCTCGCACCCTTCAGCCCCAGCGTGGCGCGAACCTGATGCGGGGTCATGACAACGCGACCCAGTCGCTCCACGATCTCGCGTATCTTCTCCACTTGCTCGGCATTGGAGCATGCAAGCTGGCCGCGCGCGATGGTCAGGCTGTCTTCCAGCCCCACGCGAACGTGCCCGCCCATCGCCGCCGCAATGGAAATCAATGGCATCTGGTAACGCCCCGCAGCAAGCACCGAGAACAAATAATCATCCCCGAACAGCTTGTCCGAGATACGCACCATATGCGACAGGTTTTCAGGATCCGGCCCCATGCCCCCCAGCACCCCGAATACGAACTGGATGAAATAGGGCGGCTGTATGAACCCGCGATCCACAAAGTGGCGCAGCATGTAGAGATGGCTCAGATCATAGCATTCAAACTCGAACCGCGCGCCACGCTCTTGGCCGAGCGCGGTCAGGATGCGGGTAAGATCACGCGGCGTGTTCTTGAAGACCAGATCATCCGTGCCTTCAAGAAACGGCTTTTCCCAACCATGCAGCCAGTCGCGATCTTTGCCCAGCATCGGATAAAGCGCGAAATTCATGGTTCCCATGTTAAGCGAAGCCATTTCCGGCGCAATAGCCATGGGGGCGGCAAGGCGTTCCTCCAGCGTCATGACTGCGCTGCCGCCTGTGGACAGGTTCAGAATGGCATCTGTGCCTCGCGCCAAGGCCGGCACAAAGCCATTGAAATGATCGAGCGCGGCTGAGGGCTGGCCAGTCATTGGGTCGCGCGCGTGCAAATGCAGGATGGATGCGCCCGCTTGCGCCGCCGCCAGCCCCTGCTGCGCGATATCCGCGCCGGTGATCGGCAGATGCGGCGACATGCTCGGCGTGTGGATGGAGCCTGTCAACGCACAAGTGATAATAATCCCCGACATGCGCCCTCACACCATTTCCGACAGAGCCAGATCGTCAACCAGCCGGGTCAGTGCTCCATCCAGCACCTGGGTGATTTCGTCCAGATGCGCTTCGGTCACGATCAGGGGCGGGCACACCATGATATGATCTCCTTCCAACCCGTCGCGGGTGCGGCGCGAATAGACGATCAGGCCCATCTCATAAGCGATATCGACCATCCGCTGATGCGCGTCCAAATGCGCAGGTAGGGGAGCCTTTGTCTCCCGGTCGGCCATCAATTCAAAAGCCAACAGAAGCCCCTTGCCGCGCACATCGCCAATGATCAGATGCCGCTCTGCCAAACCCTCAAGCCGCATGCGCAAAACCGCGCCCATCTCTTCGGCATTCTGCACCAACCCCAGACGCGCGATCTCATCGATCACAGCGCTGCCCGCCGCACATGCCAGAGGATTGCCCGCATAGGTAAAGCCATGAAGAAAACCGCCACCCTCAAGCACAGCCTGCACCAGATCATCACGCGCGGCAATCGCTCCAAGTGGCACATATCCTGCGGCGAAGCCCTTCGACAGCACCACGATATCGGGGCTAAGATCCCAATGCTCCAGGCCAAGAAAGCGGCCCGTGCGCCCTGCACCGGTCATGACTTCATCAAGGATCAACAGCACACCGTAACGGCGGCAAATCTCATCCACAGCCTGCATATAGCCCATGGGTGGCACCAGCGCACCAGTGGACGCGCCGCCAATAGGTTCAACGATAAAGGCCAACACAGTGTCCGCCCCTTGTGCGAGGATCTCGGCCTCCAGCATGGCCGCATAATGCGCGCCCGTCGCGGGATCGGACGGGTCGAGACCATCGAGATAGGCACGCGGGGCAGGGATTTTCGGCATCTTGCGCATCATGGGCTCGAACGGGTCGGTGAGCGGCGCATAGCCTGTGACTGCGAGGGCGCCCAACGTGCAGCCGTGATAGCTTGGCGCGCGACTGATAACCTTCCAGCGGTTTCCCTGCCCCACAGCAAGCGCATGTTGGCGCGCCAGCTTGATCGCGGATTCCACCGCTTCCGAGCCCCCTGAGACAAAGAATACCTTGTTCATACCTTCTGGGCACAGCGCGGCCGTCTTGGCGGCCAGTTGCTCGGACGCCTCGGTCTCGAAATGCAAACGGTAGCCGAAGGTCGATTTCTCCATCTGGCGGCGCATGGCGTCCAGGACATTTGGATTCGAATGACCGATATTGCACACCATTGCACCGCTTGAGCCGTCCAGATAGCGCTTGCCGTCTACATCCCACATATAGACACCGCGGGCCTGATCCAGCAGGGGGCGGCGCTGGCTGGTCTGGTAAAAGAGATGGCTCATGGCTTTTATCCGGGCAGGGCCGCGCAGTCCTGCGGCCTGAGTGTCATATGCACCTGCGCACCTGCAGGAAAAGGGCGTTCGTCGATCATGTTTATAGCCTGTAATTGCACGTTACCCGCACGGACAAAATAGCGTACCGACTGGCCCTGATAATCAACAGTTTCAACTTCTGCAGGGGCGCTGAAAGCACCACTTTCGGGTGGGCTGCGGCGCAAGAGAAGTTTCTCTGCGCGAATGACCAGTTTGGCTGCGCCTTCGCCCACCAGATGCGGGGCTTTTGCCGACGGAACAATGACCTTGCCAAAGACAGGCACTTCCAGCACGGCTCCTTCGGGCCCGCGTGAGAGGCATCGGCCATCAAGAATATTCGAGGCGCCGAGAAACTTGGCCACAAATTCGCTGGCGGGGGTATTATACACCTCTTCAGGGGCACCCACCTGCTCAACACGGCCATCCGACATGACCACGATCTGATCGGACATCGCCAGCGCCTCGGATTGGTCATGGGTCACGAATACAGTCGTCACCCCGATTCGTTCCTGAATGCGCTTGAGTTCAACGCGCATATCCTCGCGCAGATTGGCGTCGAGCGCAGAAAGCGGCTCATCTAGCAGCAGCACGTCCGGCTCGATCACAATAGCACGCGCCAGCGCAATACGCTGTTGCTGGCCGCCTGACAGTGCCCTGGGATAGCGCGCGGCCACCTGTGGCAATTGCACCAGTTCCAGCGCCTCCTGCACGCGCCGGGCAATCTCAGGCTTCGTGACATTGCGGTAGCGCAGCCCGAAGGCCACGTTTTCAGACACAGTCTTATGCGGAAACAGCGCGTAATTCTGGAACACCAACCCCAGATTGCGCTTGTAGATCGGCACATCATTGACGCGCTTGCCCCCGATGATTATCTCGCCCTCTGTCGGATCCAGAAGTCCGGCGATCATGCGCAGTGTCGTCGTCTTGCCGCAGCCAGATGGTCCCAGCAGAGTGGTGAAACTTCCTTCGGCGATACTCAGCGATGTCTTCTCGACAGCGGTAAACACTCCGAACCGCTTGACGATATTTTTCAGACTGACAGCGCCCATGATCCGCCCTTTCACCTGGGAAAGCAGCCTGCAAAATACAGGGCTTTCCCTTCATCTCGCCAAAAGTACTCCGGGGGGTTCAGGGGGGCTGGCCCCCCTGCCCCGCACTCAGAAACCGCGCTGCACACGGGCGAAGGTTTCCGACCACTCCGCTTCATTGCCGTTCCAGTAATTCGGATCGGCGAAGGTCAGCGCCTCGAGCGTGCCAGTCGGATCATAGGCGGGCAGTGTTGGAATCTTCGCACCAAGATCAACCTTGGTGCCATCGAGCGCCGGCGGATAGTTCTGCCCTTCTGCTACCGCAATCGAGGTTTCGGGCGCCAGCATGAAGTTTATCAACTCCTCGCAGGCTTCCACAGGCGAACCCTTGATCACGAACAGGCATTCCTGCCAGCCAAAGCCGTTTGGCGGGTCATAATAGCCGATATCATGCCCTTGCTCCTGCAATGCTGCAATGCGGCCTGACCAGCCTTCGGTGACGTAGATTTCTTCCTCGGCCAGAAGGCTCATCAGTTCCGCCCCCGAGCCCCAGTATTTCAGCGCGAGGTCGCGATGGGCGCGGATTGCATCCCAGGCCGCATCAAGATCCTGAATGTCATTGGGGCTCTGGCCAGTTTGCAGCGCCGCATACCACATCCGCGTCCGCCAGTCCTGCCAGCCTCCGATCTTGCCCTTATAGGCCTCATCGATCAGGATCATGGCGCCCTTTTGGCGCATTTCCTCATCCGAGATGTATTTGCGGTTATAGGCCAGCCCTGTGGTGCCGTAGTTATATGGCACCGCCGAGAGATGATCGGGCGTGACTCGCCGATAGGCACTGGTCAGCGCGTCCATCACCAGCTCCATATTCGGAATATTGTCGAGGTTCAGTTCGACATCCAGCCCGAAATTCACATAGCGGGCATAGTCAAACACGCCAGACAAATGGGCGATGTTGTATTCACCTTCACGCGAGGAACGCACCTGCGCCAGATATTCGTCGCCGCCTGCGAATGTGCCATCGACCACGGTGATGCCTGTGGCGGCGGTGTAAGGGTCAAACGCGTAGCGGCGGAAGGCTTCCGAGACCACCCCGCCCCAGCCGTCGAAGCGCACCTGCGTCACATCCTGAGCAAAGGCCATCTTTGCAAACGGGGTCTGGACGCCATAAGCCAGCCCTGCCGCACCGATAAGGCCCAGAAAGCTCCGCCGATCCAGATCACCATTGCGATAGCGCTCCAGAAGGCGCTCGTAACGTTTGGTATTTTCCATTGTCTTCTCCTTGTCGGGTTGAGGGTTCTCACGGTTCTTACATGCCGCGTTTGATGGATATCTTGCGGGCAATCGCGGCGCCCAGCAAAGGCAGGCCCACAGTAATGATGATCATCACTGTGCCCAGCGCGTTGATCTCGGGGCTGATCGAATTGCGCAGCATCGAGAAGATCTGCGTGGGCACGGTTTCCACGCCGCCCGGCTTCCAGAACAGCGTGCCGGTGATGTCATCAAAGGAAATCGTGAAGGCAAATAGCGCGCCGGCTGCCACGGCGGGCATCAGAAGCGGCAGTGTGACGGAAAAGAAAGTCTGCACGGGCGAGGCCCCGAGGCTGAGCGCCGCCTCTTCCACATCGCGGCGGATGCTGACCAGCCGCGCCTGCACCACCAGGATTACGAAGGGCAGCGTGAAGATCACATGGCCCGCCAGCAAGAGCGCGAAGCTTTTGCCGATGCCCAACCAGTTGAGGAACAGGAGCAGCGCGACCGCCAGCACCACTTCGGGCACCAGAATGGGCGCGATCAGGATAGTGGTGATCAGGTTCTTGCCTGGCACCGCGTAGCGCACCAGCGCAAGGCTCGCCAGCACGCCCAGCGTCGTGGAAATCAGCGCTGTCAGCAGGCCAAGTACCAGCGATGTGCGGAAGGCCCGCATTACTGCGTCATTGTTCCACAGCGCTTCGAACCAGCGCAAGGAAAAGCCGGTCATCGGAAAGCTGCCGAACTGGTTCTGGTTGAAGGACAGCAGCACCACCACGGCAACGGGCAGGAACATGAACAGATAAACAAGGATCGTATAGGCGCGAATTACAGACCACCCCATTATCCCAGCCCCTTTGTCAGTTGCGACATGCCCAGATAACGGTTGTAGAGCGCCACCAGCGCGCCAAGCACGATCAGCAGTAGCAGCGACAAGGCCGAGCCCATCGGCCAGTTGAGCTGAGTGATGATCGCCTCGAACACAAGATTGGCGAACATCGCATCGCGCGGCCCGCCAAGGATCAGCGGCGTGATGTAAGTGCCCGCACCCAAGACAAAGCACAGCAGCCCCCCTGCCGCGAGGCCGGGCAGCGATAATGGCAGAGTCACTTGCAGGAAAGCCTGCCAACGCGTTGCCCCCAGAGAGGTTGCCGCGTCTTCCAGATTAGTGTCGATCCCGTCGAGGCTCACATAGATATTCAGGACCATGAAGGGCAGCAGGAAATGGACCAACCCCAAAATGACCGTGGCCTCATTATAGAGCATCTGGATAGGAGATGAGGTGATGCCCATGGCCATCAGCAGCGTGTTCAGCGCGCCCGAGCTGCCCAGAATGTTGATCCAGCTCATTGTGCGAATGATGTAGCTGATCCAGAAGGGTAGCATCAGCAACAGCAACAACAGCAGCTTGTTGCCGCTTGATCGCGTGATGAAATAGGCCGCCGGATAGCCCAGCAACGCACAGAAAAACGTCGTGATCGCCGCAATCTTGAGCGTGTTAAGCAATATATAGCGATAGAAAGGATCGGTCAGCGCGCGCTGCCAGTTATCAAGGTGAAACCCCACCGTGTCTGGCCCGACCGCCGAGCGCAGCCAGAAAGAATAAACCACGATAAACAAAAGCGGCACCAACAATAAAAGCGCTACTGCCCCTAAAGCGGGGGAAAGCAATATCCACGGCTGGCGCTTCTCTCGTGCTTCGACCGACATGGTTTTCTTCCTGCAGAACGGTCTGAAAATGCCTACGCTTCCTGATTGCAAAGCATCGACGCATAAAGCAAATTGATAATTAGAATAATGAATATAGGCCGCATCAATGACTGAACCTCATGACACGGATCGTCTGACCCGGGATCTGGACTGGAATCTATTGCGCAGTTTCGTGGTCATGGTTGAGTCACGCTCGATCACCGACGCTGCACAGCGGTTGCGAATCACACAACCCTCCGTTTCTACCGCATTGAAAAAGCTTGAAGAAATTATCGGAAAGCGCCTGATTGATCGCGCCCCAGGACGCTATGAGCTGACCCGTGCGGGCGCCGTTTTGTATCGTGAAGCTGTCGAGATCCACGGAGCCGTGCATCGGCTATCCACATTGATGCGCGATATGACTGACGAGGTCACAGGCCATGTGCGGATCGCGGTGGCCAGTCATGTCGTTTGCCCATTATTTGATCAAGTACTTGCCTCGTTTCACACTCTCCACCCGCGCGCCACCTTGTCGATTTCGGTGCTTGGCTCAAGTGCTGCGCTGGCCAGTGTCACTGCACGCACAGCGTCTTTTGCCATCTGCCTTGTGCACAGGCGCGATCCGAAAATTGAATATCTGAGACTTTATCGCGAATTCTTTGGCCTGTTCTGTGGCCCGCCACATCCGTTATTCGGGCGCGCGCGGCTACAGCAAAGTGATCTGGCCGGGCATTCGGCGGTGAGCTTCGAGACTGACAGGTTACATGATGCCCTTCGCTCTGTGACCTTGTTACGGGCTCAATCGGAGCTGAATGAACAAATCATTGGTACGTCCAGCCATCTGGAGGAAGTGCGTCGCATGGTCATTGCCGGGCTTGGGATTGGCCCCTTGCCTTTGCATGTCGTGGCGCGTGATGTTTCAGATGGTCTGCTATGGCGGCTTCCACCCTATACCAACCCGCCTGCGATCGATGTGCATCTGGCATGGAATCCGAAAGCAACGCTCAATCGCGCAGAAACCGCTTTTCTTGAGGCCTTGAAAGCTGCGATCCACTCCCATCCCATCAGCGAACGCACATATGGGCTTGGCACTGACGGTCATAGCGCCGCAGATTCTGAACCCTGATACCGGGCCCAACAGCAGCTGTTTTCGAGAAGCGGTCGTCCGAGCGGGATAGCGCAAAAATACTCAACCATCTGAGAGGCACGCATGCGCCCGTCTACGTCTTGACCAATCCCACGTCACTTACCAGCCAGTCACGGAAGTCCACGACTTCAGACCTCTTCAGGGCCTCACTGTCGATGATCAAGTAATAGGCTTCGCGGATTGGCAGACGATAGTCGAATGGACAGATGAGCAAACCCCGCTCCAGATACGGTGCGGCGAAACTTTCATGGATGATGGCCGAGCATCCTCCCCCCAGCAGCATCTGTAGCGCCATCAGCGAGGAATCAGCCCTTGAGCAATGAACTGCAGGACCAAGATCGAGCGAAAAATGCGCGGAAAGGCGCTGCCACTCCACCTCAGACCCCATAATGAGAACGCGGTGATCTGAAGCGAGGGCCGCAAGATCAGGCGGTGTACCAAAGCGCGCGGCGTGATCTGGTGCACAGACCACCACGCCAGTTTCCTGGGATAACTGCCAAAGATGTGGCTCTGACCAATTCCCGGTGCCGTAACGAATGTCGATATCAATGCGTGGATCATCTAACCTGTCAGACCAGACTGCAGTCGTCATGTGCAACTCAACATCAGGATGGAGTGCATAGAACTCCGCCAGCCTGGGTGCGAGCACCAAAGCGCCATAGGTGACGGAAGTACGGATGTGCAGATGCCGTCTTACGCGCCGCCGGAACAGACCAGCAGTCGCGTCGTGCATTTCGGTAAACGCCTTGCGGATCGGCAGGGCGTAGGCTTGCCCCATATCCGTCAGCGTAACTCCGTGCGGCAGGCGCTTGAACAGACTGACGCCAAGATGTTTTTCCAAAAGCCGGATATGCTGACTTACTGCAGCCGGCGTGAGATTGAGCTCATTCGCCGCGCCCGAAAAACTGCTATGCCGGGCCGCTGCCTCGAAAGCGCGCAACCAGATCACATGCGGCAATCTTGACATCGGATGCACTCCTTCAACTCTGGCGCAATATGCATGGGAAACAGGATCATGGAAAGTGGGGTCTGCGCGCCACTGGCTGCAAATAAAACCACCCCTCAGAGCGAAGAAGCGTTGTTTGAAGTGCTGTCTTAGAGACGGCACAGAACTGATCATACCTGAAGGATATTCCGGTGATAGAGTATGACTATATCATAATTGGCGCGGGCTCGGCTGGCTGTGTTTTGGCAGACCGGCTGAGCAAGGATCCGCGGAATAGAATCCTGGTTCTTGAGGCGGGCGGCTCTGATCGTTACTTCTGGGTCAAGGTGCCGCTGGGTTATGCGTTTGCCTATAAGGATCCTCGCATTTCTACGACATGTCCGACCGAAGAAGATGCGGGGCTTGCAGGGCGACGCGGGTTCTGGCCCCGCGGTCGGGTTGTAGGCGGGTGCAGCTCTATCAATGCGATGACCTATATGCGCGGTTTGCCAGTAGATTTTGATGACTGGGCGAAAGCAGGTGCGCGCGGATGGGACTGGCAGACGGTCTGCGCGATCTATGACAGCCTCGAACACAAGGGGCTGCAGGCCGACCCCGGTCCGATCCGTGTCAGTGACCTGTCGCGCATGATGCACTCATTCTCCCAATCCTTCCTGACCGCTGCCGCCGAAATCGGATGGCCTGTACTGGAGGACCTCAACACCGCTCAATCCGGGCTTGGCCACTATCGCAGCACCGTCTGGAAAGGGCGGCGCTGGTCTGCAGCGGATGCGTTTCTGCGCCCTGCCATGCGGCGCGGTCGCGTCCGTCTGGAAACGCACGCACAGGTGCAACGGATCGTTATCGAGGATGGCACTGCAGACGGAGTGATTTATCGCAAGCATGGTGCTTTGGTCACAGCGCGAGCGCGGCGTGAGGTCATTCTATCGGCGGGCGCGATCCACTCGCCACAATTGCTGCAACTCTCGGGGATCGGGCCGGGCACTCTTCTGCAGGAACATGGTATCGATGTGCACAATCCGCTGTCGGAGGTTGGGCGCGGGCTTCAGGATCATCTCGCCATTTCCTACAGTTTCGCAGCATTTCCCAAGACGCTCAATGCCGCACTTGGCTCGCTGCAGGGGCGTTTGCTGAACGGAGCGCGCTATCTGGCAACCCGCACTGGCCCGCTTGCAGTTCCAATCAATCAAATCGGTGGGTTTATTGCATCAAATCCCGAGCAAGCACCGGATACACAGATATACTGTAACCCGATGGTCTATTCCTATAGTTCGGAGGGACCGATGGTCCCCTCTGCATCAGGGTTTATTCTCTCTGCGCAACCGTGTCGCCCGACCAGCCGAGGCGAGATCTGCATCGCTTCTCGCAACCCGGATGACCCGCCGAAGATTTTCCCGAACTCACTGTCCACGCAGGACGACTGTGCGAGCGCTATCCGCGCAGGGCATCTGCTACAATCACTGGCACAGAGCGCGACCATGTCGCGCGCGCGGCGGTCGCCAATTGGTCCCGATCTCCTGGCACTCGATGACGACGCCCTTTTGTCGGATTTCCGCGCGCGTGCGTCGACCGTGTTTCATCCCAGTTGCACATGTCGCATGGGCGATGATCCTGCGCGCTCTGTCATTGATGCACGGCTGCGGGTGCATGGCACGGATCGGCTGCGGGTTGTCGATGCCTCGGCCTTTCCCAATATTACCTCGGGCAATACCAACGCGCCGACAATGATGCTCGCCGCTCGCGCGGCAGAGCTGATACTGGAGGATAACAGATGACCGATATCAACCGCTTCTACATCGATGGCGCCTGGATCACACCATGCGGCACGCAAACCATGCCAATCCTGAACCCTGCTACCAACAGCAGGATCGGCACAGTGACACTGGGCAATGCGGCGGATGTGGACCGAGCCGTGGCTGCGGCAAAGGCGGCGTTCGAAACTTGGGGCTTCGCGCCAAAGCCCGAGCGCCGCGCCTATCTTCTACGTCTTCTGGAAATCAGCGTCGCGCGCGAAGAAGAGATGGCGCAGGCGATCACAGCCGAGATGGGCGCGCCGATCTCTTTGTCGCGCGAGCAACAGGCGGCCTCCGGCACCGGGCACCTGCGCGCCTTTCTGTACGCGTTAGACGCGATTAAGGAAGAAGAAACCCTGCCGAATGGCGATATTCTTTCCCATGAGCCGATTGGCGTATGTGGGTTGATTACACCGTGGAACTGGCCTGTGAACCAGATCGCGCTGAAAGTGATCCCTGCCCTCGCGGCGGGCAATACTTGTGTGCTCAAACCGTCAGAGCACACACCGCTCTCTGCGCATCTCTATGCAGAAATGATCCATGAGGCGGGCTTTCCCAAGGGCGTGTTCAACCTTGTGTTCGGGGATGGACCAACGGTCGGAGCGGCCCTGTCGCGCCATCCGGATGTAGCGATGATGTCTTTCACCGGATCGACCCGCGCGGGGATTTCTGTCACCAAGAATGCGGCCGATAGCGTCAAGCGCGTGGCATTGGAGCTAGGCGGGAAATCACCCAATATCATCTTTGCAGATGCCGATCTTGAAGCCCGCGTCTCCGAAGGCGTGCTGGAGTGTTTCGCCAACACTGGGCAGTCCTGCAATGCGCCCACCCGGATGCTGGTTGAGCGCAGTGTCTATGACCGGGCCGTCGAACTCGCAGCACAGGCGGCACGGGCACAAGCTGTGGGCGACCCGCTGGAAGAGGGCAATCACATTGGCCCTCTTTTCGATCAGATCCAGTATGAACGTGTGCAAAGGATGATCCAGAAAGGCATCGAGGAGGGCGCGCGGCTGGTTGTGGGGGGCTTGGGCAAACCCCAAGGGTTCGAGGCGGGCTGGTATGTGAAGCCCACCCTCTTTGCCGATGTGCGCAACGATATGAGCATCGCACAGGAGGAAATCTTCGGCCCGGTTCTGGTGATGATCCCCTTCGACAGCGAAGAGGAGGCCATCGCCATTGCCAATGACACGCCTTACGGACTGGATGCCTATCTTGCCACAAATAATGCAGCGCGCGCCGCGCGCGTGGCGCGTCGCTTGCGCGCAGGCGGTATCCATATCAACGGGCGCGCGACGGATTACGGCTCGCCTTTTGGTGGGTTCAAGCAATCCGGCAATGGCCGCGAAGGCGGCGCGTATGGGCTGGCAGAATTCTACGAGGTGAAAGTCCGCCCACCCTTCCAGCCTTGAGCGAAGCGGCCGGGTCTTGCGACCCGGCCAACTTGTCAGGCCGTCGCGCGGGCGGGCGCGGCCAGCCCGTCATAACCCTGCTTCGCGAGAACGCGGTAGGTGCTGCGCAAGCCCCCCCGGTCACAATAGCAGCCGCGCAAATGCCGCTTGCCGCTTTCGGCCACATAGCCTTCGCGCCCATGCACGATACGGTGATTGTCGAACACAACACAATTACCCGCTTGCGAGCGAAACCGCACACGGAAGCGGTCTTGCTGCATCAGCCGGATGAATTTCACGAAAGCCGGGTAATATGTGTCCAGCAACTCCTGCGGCAGATCGAGCGTGTCCTGCAAATGCTGCGAGATGGTCACGCCGGTCACGCGGCCTTGGGGGTCCGTTTCAATCACGCGCTGATGGGCGCGGTAGTCGAGATGGTCATGGCGATAGAAGAACGGAATGTCATGCGCAGCCAGCAGCGCGAAGGCGTCGGGGTCTTCCGCACGCAGCGCTTCAGCCACAGCCGCCCCATCCAGAAACAGCGACATGCCGCCCTCGACAGTGTTTTCCAGACAATGCAGGAATTGCAGACCGGGTGCTGCTTCTTCGCTGGGCAGGTCAGTGTGCATTTCCAACGGCCCGGCGGTGAAGGCCAGATTGGTCGGCGCGATCTCGACACGCACCTCGAAGAAATACCCCTCGGCCGACGGGCTGATGCTGCCCAGAGTTTCCACCAGCGCCGTCAGGCTCTCCTTACCCGGCTCCATGCCTGTGACAATCGCGATACCATCCTCGATCAGCGCGCGGCAGAATTGCGCGCGGCCTGCATCCGAGTGCAACACATCCGCTTGCGGGATGCGCGCGATCTGTGGCTCGAAATCCGCCATCCACAATCTGCGGGGCAGGTCCGCAGGGTCATGCGGGCGGCCCGTCGCGGATATCTCGTGCAGCAGCGATAGCGGCACAGAGGACACGACCGCTTCATCCTGCCATGACAGGCGCAAATGATCACCCTCGATCCATGCAGCGGTCGCCCTGGGTGGATTTGGCAGCGCGGAACAGTCGAAAATCCGCTCACGGGTTTGCGGATCGATGCAGCTGGTGCAGGCATCGCGCAGCCAGAAATAGTTGAAATAGTGCGGCGTTTCTCCAAGCGTCAGGGTCAGGCCGCGGTCGGACAGGGCAATGGTGTCAGTCATGGCGGATCTTTCTCAGGTGGCGTAATCGGGGTCGCTGCGGTCAAGGATGCGGCAGATCTGGGCCAGATGCGCTTCGGCCTGACCGGGATAGTCGTCGAGTTCGCGCGCGGTCTTTTCGGCGATCTCGTCGGACAGCACGCGCAAGGGCTGGCCGGTTTGCAGCGCGCGGATATAGGTCTCGGCGGCGCGCTCGAAATAATAGAGGCGGTTGAACGTGTCGGCCACGTCGCGCCCTATGACCAGAACGCCGTGATTGCCCATGATCATCACCTTTTTCGCAGGGTCCGAGAGCATGGCGGCACAGCGCATCCCTTCTTCCTCGAAGGCCAGCCCGCCGAATTGTTCGTCAATCACATAGCGGTTGAAGAAGGTGGCGGTGTTCTGGTCGATCGGCGGCAGGCGACTATCGGCAAGCGACGCCAGCACGGTGGAGAAGATCGAATGGGTGTGCATGACGCAGCGCGCATGCGAGCACAGCCGGTGGATGGAGCCATGCAATCCCCATGCTGTCGGGTCGGGCGCGTCGGGCTGGTCCAGCGTGGCGGGGTCATTGGCGTCGATCAGCAGCAGATCAGAGGCGCGGATCAGGCTGAAATGCACCTGATTGGGGTTCATCAGGAAGCGCGTGCCATCTGCATTCACCGACAGGCTGAAATGATTGGCCACGGCTTCATGCATGCCCAGCTTGGCCGCCCAGCGAAAGGCGGCGGCAAGCTCGCAGCGCTCGGTCCAATGGTCGATATTCGGGCGCATGTTCATCTGGATTGCTCCGCCGCCAAAGGGGTCGTGCGGCCCGTGGGAATGACCTCGTATCCCGGTTCTTCGGGTTCATCGTCGGTCAGAAGGGCCGGGAATCCGGGGGCGAGGATGCTCAGCCCGGTCGCCTCTTCCAGCCGTTTGATGATGTTGGGCGACAACTCGCGCGCGCCGAATCGGGCGATGCCGTCATCGAAGATCGACACCATCAGCGGGCTGATCTCCAGCGGCACGCCCGCATCCTCGGCAATGCTCTGGAACAGGCCGATATCCTTCTTGACCAGATCCATCGTGAAGGAAATATCGCGCGAGCCGTTGAGGATGATCTGGCTCTCGGTTTCATGCACGAAGGAGGTGCCGGAGGATATCTTGATCGCTTCATAGGTTGTGTTCAGATCCATCCCGGCGGCTTTCATCGTCACCAGCGCCTCGCAGACGCTCAGCAGATTGGCTGTGGCCAGATAGTTGGTCATAACTTTCAGCACCGAGGCCGTGCCGATCTCGCCCGTATGCAACACCCGGCGGCCCAAGGTGGTCAACAGCGGAAGCACAAGCTCGAACGTCGCCCGGTCGCAGCCTGCGAAAATCGAGATATTCCCAGTCTCGGCCCGATGGCACCCGCCAGAGACCGGGCATTCCACTACGGCCCCGCCTGCCGCCTGCACCTGTGCCGCCAGCGCCTGCATGACGCCTGCATCCGTGGTGGACATTTCCATCCATGTCTTGCCGGGGGTCACTTCGGGCAGCATCTCGGTGACAGTCGCCTCGCAGATCACAGGCGATGGCAGGCAGGTGATCACAATATCACAGGCGCGCATCAGGGCGCCTGCGCTGTCGGCATGACCTGCGCCTTTTGCAACGAATTCCTGAACCTTGGCCGTGTCGAGGTCGAAAACCGTCAGATCATGCCCGTTGCGCAGCAGGCTGCCTGCGAGCTTTGATCCCACATTGCCCAACCCGATAAAGCCCGTTTTCATCGCCGCTCCTTTCGCCCTGCGTTCAGCGAGGGTGCAAAAGATCACGCCGAAAGTGAAACGACGGATGCAGCTATTGAGGGGTCGTTTTCATTGAAGCAGGCGCGCGTCCCTTTCAGAGTCGGGCGAGGGCGTTTTGGACCATCGAGCGCCAAACCCAGATCTCGAACCTATCGCTCGCCCGGCGCAGCACCAGCACTGGCAGATGATCCAGCACGCTGCGGGCGGAACCCTGCGAGGGCATATTGCGCAGATCGAAGGGCAGACGCCGCGCAAGCAGGGCTTCCGCCCCTGTGCCCTGCAGCGCGAAACCGCACCAGCCATCGGACTGATCTGTGAGCGCGCAAAATGCGTCCAGACCGTCGGGCAGATCATCGCCAAAGGCAAAGGCCAGATCGCGGCCCGCCCAGACCAGATCGATGCCCTGCACTGTCAGCACCTCGCCCGGAGCGGGAAAGCCGTCCAACCGGGCGCGCAGTGCTTCAGTCTGACCGGGATAGGGCGCAACCGAGGTTATCCGCACGGGTGGCAACGCGCGCAGGGTGCAGCCGGTCAGAGTCGGCAGGCGCGGTTGTGCGACTGCAGAGGTTTCCTTGAGCCTAATCACGCATCCGCCCTCCGTCCGGGTCAAAAAAGACCGGGTTGCAGATTTCGACATCGGCGCTGATGCCGCGCAGCCCGTCGTCAAGGCGCAGGGTTTCACCGTGGCGCGCGCGCCCGTTTTCCAAAAGCGCCAGCCCCAGCCAGCTTTCCAGCATGGGCGAATAGCAGACTGATTTCACATGCCCCAGCCCATAAGCCGCCTTGGCCGGTTTATCGCCGGGGTAAAGATGCGCGCCGGCCGTGATCTCGGCCTTCGGGTCCACAGGGCGCAGCCCGACCAGTTGCAGCCGCGCAGATCCGGTCAATCCGGGGCGTTGGCTGGCGGCCTTGCCGATGCAATCCTTCTTGGCGGAGACCATGCCTTGCAGGCCAAGGTCGAAAGCGGTCACGCGCCCGTCAATCTCGGCATGGGTAACAAATCCCTTTTCGATGCGCAGGACATTGAGCGCTTCCATCCCGTAAGCACCCCCACCCAAGGATTCGGCCAGCGTGACAAGATGCCGATAGAGGTCCGCCCCATAGCGCGCGGGCACTGCCAGTTCATAGCCGCGCTCACCACTGAAAGAGATGCGGAACAAACGCGCGTTAACCCCGCCCACCGTGACAGGCGTGCAGCCCATGAAGGGCAGCCCAGGCGCATCGCCCAGAACAAGGCCCAGCACTTCATCCGCCAGCGGGCCCGCGATGGCGCACTGTGCCCAGGCCTCAGTCACCGAGATCAGCCGGAAAGCCCAATCGGCACAATATGCCTGCTGCACGAAATCCAGATGCCGCATCACCTCGCCTGCTGCCGCCGTGGTGGTGGTGATCAGGAACTGCTGGTCTGACAGCCGCGCGCAGGTGCCGTCATCCATGACATGGCCATCCTCGCGCAGCATCAGCCCGTAGCGCACGCGGCCCGGTTTCAGGCTGGACATGGTGTTGGTGTAAACAAAGTCCAGAAACCGCGCGGCATCCGGGCCTTGCACGTCGATCTTGCCCAGAGTGGATACATCACACACGCCCACGGTGTTGCGCACATATAGCGCCTCGCGGTTGCAGGCATCGCGCCAATCGCGGTCGGTGGCCTGTGGAAAATAGGACGGGCGATACCACAACCCGGCCTCGATCATCGGCGCGCCCATCTTGCGGGTCTGCGCGTGTGATGTGGTGAAGCGCTGGGGCGCGAAGCTTGGGCCGTAGCCCCCCGCGCCAAGGGCTGCGATGGAAATCGGCACGAAGGGCGGGCGGAAGGTGGTCGTGCCGGTGCCGGGGATGGTGCCGCCTGTCGCATCGGCCAGCACGGCCAGCGCGCCCATATTGGACGACTTGCCCTGATCGGGGGCCATGCCTTGGGTGGTGTAGCGCTTCATATGCTCGACCGAAGCGAAGCCTTCGCGTGCGGCCTGCGTGACATCCTTGGTGGTCACGTCATTGGCGAAATCGAGCCATGCGCGGCCCTTGGCCTGCACTTGCCAGAGCGGTGTGATCGCATAGGGGGCATCTTCGGCCTGTGGCAAGTCAGGGAGCGATGCGTGCAGGCCAAGGGCATCGAGCGCCAGCTTGGCCGCCCGCGCACCGCTTTCAAGCGCGCCATGGGTCGAGAAGATACCCGCCGCCGCACCCACTGCCTGCATCCCCGGCACCATGTGCTCGCGGGGAACAAATGCGGCGATGGCATCATCCCAGACCGGGCGGCCGTTCATATGGCAGGCCAGATGCAGCGACGGGTTCCAGCCGCCGGACAGGGCCAGTGTGTCGGCTTCCAGCCGTGTCTCGCGGCCCTGATGGCGGAAAGTGACGGAGTGCAGCCCGTGACGCCCGCGCGTGCCAATCACCTCGCCGCGATAGGTGTTGAAAGGCGTATCCGCCGTCACCTCGCGCGGGTCGATATAGGCGCGGATATCCATGCCATCCGCCGCCAGCACCTTGGCCGTAGCCAGCGCATGGTCATTATTGCCAAACACCACCACACGGCCCGGATCGACCGCGAAGCGCCGCCAGTAGCTTGCCACGGCGCCCAGAAGCATGGTGCCGGGGCGGTCATTGTCGGGGTGGGCGATTGGGCGTTCCAGCGCGCCTGTGGCCAGGATCGCGCGCTTGGCGGTGATACGCCAATAGCATTCGCGCGGGGTTCGGCCGGGCGCGGCCAGATGCAGGCTGACGCGCTCCAGCGCGCCGTAAACCCCGCCATCATAGGCCCCGAAAACACTGGTGCGCGGCATCAGGCGGACATTGGGCAGGCTTTCCAGTTCCGCCAGCACGCCCGCCGCCCAAGCCCCGCCCGGCATCCCGTCGATCTGGCCTGCATCGGACAAAAGGCGCCCGCCCATCTGGCGGTCTTCTTCGCACAGGATCACATCTGCGCCTGCCCGCGCGGCGGTCAGTGCCGCCATCAACCCCGCCGGGCCAGAGCCGATAACCAACAGGTCGCAAAAGGCGAAGGCTTTCTCATGCGGGGCG
>SLDY01000075.1 GCA_007125005.1 Natronohydrobacter sp. | reverse complement strand
CCTCTGGCCATCGCCGGGCTGCTATGGGCGCAGACCACTGGCGGGCTGGCCGGGCCTTGGGTGGATCCGCGTCCGCCCGCATTCACCATCCCCACAGACTGAGCGGCAGGCGCGCCCTGCCACAAGGAGGGCCGCGCAATGCTGCTGCTGACTTGCCCCTGTTGCGGCGTAACCGCCGAGGAAACCGAGTTCGCCCCGGGCGGCGAAGCCCATCTCAAGCGCTTCGGCCCCGGATCGGCGGATGAGGATTACGAATCCTACATGTTCAACCGCAAGAACCCGCGCGGCGTGCATTTCGAGCGCTGGCGGCACGCCTATGGCTGCGGCAAATGGTTCCTCGCAGCGCGGGATACCATTACACTCGAGGTTTTCGGCACCTATCCGGCGCAGACCACCGAGCCGCCCGCAGAGATCGTCGAGAAAATCAAGGACAGACGCCCAGATTGGGAGGGCTATGCATGAGCCATCGCCTCGCACAGGGGGGCCGGTTGATAGACCGCAGCACGCCCCGCGAATTCACCTTCAATGGCAAGCATATGTCGGGCTTTGCAGGCGATACGCTCGCCGCCAGCCTGCTTGCCAATGACCAGACCCTGCTGGGCCGGTCCTTCAAATACCACCGCCCGCGCGGCGTTGTCGCAGCGGGCGCGGAAGAACCCAATGCGCTGGTGGGTCTGGGCAAAGGCGATCGGTTCGAGCCCAACCAACGCGCGACCACGACCGAGCTTTTTGACGGGCTTGTGGCCGAGAGCCAGAACCACTGGCCAAGCCTCGATTTCGACGTGCTGGCGCTCAACAATCTGGTGCCGCAATTCCTCACGGCCGGGTTCTATTACAAGACCTTCCTGCAACCGCGCGCCTTCTGGAAACATGTCTATGAGCCGATCATCCGCCGCTCGGCGGGGCTCGGCAAAGCGCCCTCCGAGAAGGCCCGCGACCCGGATCGCTACGAGCAAATCTACGGCTTCTGCGACGTGCTGGTCATCGGTGGCGGCATTGCGGGCCTGCAGGCGGCACTCACAGCCGCGCAAGCTGGTGCGCGCGTGGCACTCTGGGAGCAGACAGCGCATTGGGGCGGGCGCGCGCCTGTGGATGACGTCGAGATCGACGGCAAACCTGCCGATGACTGGATCAAGGCCACAGTCGAAACTCTTGATTCCATGGAGAATGTCCAGCTTCGCCTACGCTGTATGGGCGTGGGCGTGCATGATCACGGCTATGTGCTGGGCTATGAGCGCCTGACCGACCATACCCCCGATAGCGACGCGCCGCGCCACAGACTCTGGCGGATGCGCGCGGGCCAGATCATCACCGCGACCGGCGCCATCGAGCGGCCCTTGTCCTTTGCGGGCAATGATGTTCCCGGCGTCATGCTCGCCTCTGCCATGCGCGATTATGTGGTGAATTACGCCGTCGCGCCGGGGCGCGATGTGGTCGTGGTCACGAATAACGATGACGCATATCGCACAGCCATTGCGTTGCGCAAGGCTGGGATCGGGGTGCTCGCCGTGGTCGATGCGCGCGCAGAGGCGACGGGCGCGTTGCCTGAGGCCGCCCGCGAACAGGGTATCCGCGTACTGACCGGCAAAGGCATCCGCAAGGTCAAGGGCGGCAAGCGCGTCACCGGAGTCGAGATCTGCCGTATCGACAGCAAGGGCACGGCGCACACGGAAGTGTTCTCCTGCGATGCTGTGGCGATGTCGGGCGGTTGGTCGCCGGTGGTGCATCTGTGGTCTCATTGCGGCGGCAAGCTCACATGGGACGAGGCCGGCAGCTATTTCCGTCCCGACCCCGACCGCCCACCGCTTGGCCATGACGGCAAGGGCTTCGTCCGCATCTGCGGCGCGGCCGATGGCGAGATGGGTGGAGTGCTGGTAAATGCGCATGACGCTGGCAAGAATGCAGCGGAAGCTGCTGGTTTCAAATCGAAAAGCAAAAAACCCGCACAGGACAGCGTGACGCCTGAGGCCCCGATGGAGCCTGTCTGGATGATGCCGCGCAAGGCCGAGTACGATCTGCGCATGAAGATGTGGCTCGATTTTCAGAATGATGTCAAAGTATCGGATGTCCAGCTCGCCGCGCGCGAGGGGTATCAATCCGTCGAGCACACCAAACGCTACACAACGCTGGGCATGGCCACAGATCAGGGAAAGCTAAGCAATATAAATGGCTTGGCGATCCTTTCTGATGCTTTAGGTCAACCGATCCCGGCCACAGGCACGACCACCTTCCGCCCGCCCTACACGCCCATCTCAATCGGCGCGATCGCAGGCGAGGCGCGCGGGCCGATCTTCCAGCCGCTGCGCCGCTCGCCGCTGCATGACTGGCACGCAGCCAATGGCGCGGATTGGGAACCTGTGGGCCAGTGGCGCCGCCCCTACACCTACCGCCGCGCGGGTGAGACGCGCGATCAGGCCGTCAATCGCGAGGTCAAGAACGCGCGCGAGAATGTGGCGCTGCTCGATGCCTCGACCTTGGGCAAGATCCTCGTCGCCGGGCCAGATGCAGGCCGCTTCATGGATATGCTTTACACCAACATGATGAGCAGCCTGAAGCCGGGCAAATGCCGCTATGGGCTCATGTGCAACGAAAACGGATTCCTGATGGATGACGGGGTCGTGGCGCGGATTGATGAGCAGTCGTTCCTTGTCCATACAACAAGCGGCGGCGCCGATCATGTCCATGGCTGGATGGAAGACTGGCTGCAATGCGAATGGTGGGACTGGAAGGTCCACACGGTCAACCTGACCGAACAGTTCGCCCAGATCGCCGTGGTGGGCCCGAAAGCCCGCGCGCTTCTGGACCGACTGGGCGGAATGGATCTGTCGCCCGAAGCGCTGCCCTTCATGGAATGGTGTGAGGGCCAGCTTGGCAGCTTTGACGCACGCGTATTCCGCATCAGCTTCTCGGGCGAGTTAAGCTTCGAGATTGCTGTGCCCGCAAGTCAGGGCCGCGCTTTCTGGGACAGGTTGATGCAGGAAGGTGCCGATATGGGTATCATGCCCTATGGCACAGAGGCCCTGCACATCCTGCGCGCCGAAAAGGGCTTCATCATGATCGGTGATGAGACCGATGGCACAGTGATCCCGCAGGATCTGGGGCTGAACTGGGCGATCAGCAAGAAGAAGGAAGATTTTCTCGGCAAGCGGGGAATGGAACGCGAAGCGATGACAGACCCGTTGCGCTGGAAGCTTGTGGGGCTCGAGACGCTTGATGGCTCGGTCCTGCCGCATGGCGCGCTGGCGGTCCGGCCAGGCAAGAACGCCAATGGGCAGACAATCACCGAAGGCCGCGTGACCTCGACTTATTATTCCGCGACGCTGGGGCGCGGGATCGCGATGGGTCTGGTCGAGCGCGGGCCGGAGCGGACGGGCGAAGAACTTGTCTTCGCAGGCGAAGGCGACAAACGCATAAAAACACGGATCGTGGATCCGGTAATCTATGACAAGGAAGGGGCGAAACAGAATGTCTGAGAACCTGACAAGCGCCCTGCCCAATGCTGAATTCGCAGGCTTCGTGGCACTGCGCGAGGCCGGGTTGCAGGGCATGATCACCCTGCGCGGCGATCTGGGATCAAAAGCCCTCAGCAAGGCTCTGAGCGAGGCCACAGGCTGCGCCCTGCCCGCGCAGCGCAAGATCACCACCAAAGGCGATCACGCGCTTGCATGGATGTCGCCCGATGAGTTGCTGATCCTCTGCCCGCATGACAAGGCCCCCAAGCTTGTCGTGACCCTGTCCAAGGCGCTGAGCGGTGAATTTGCGACACTGGCCAATGTGTCCGATGCGCGCGCGGTATTCCAGATTTCGGGCCCCGGTTGGCGCGATGCGCTGGCCAAGATATCCCCGGTCGATTTCAGCACGCTTGCGCCCGGTGATCTGCGCCGAACCCGTGCCGCACAGGTGGCAGCAGCGATCCTCGTGGACGGGCCGGAGGAGGTGCGCGTGATATGTTTCCGCTCGGTCGCGCAATACATGTTCGACCTTCTGAAAACCGCCACAGCCCCCGGTTCCGAGCCTATGCTCTATCGTTGAACAGTCGGCCAAAATTCTGACAACCCCTTGACCTTGGCAGGTTCAAGGCCCTTATTCAGGGCAGGTAAACCATAACAACCAGACGAGGAAACCATGGCTTTCGAACTCCCCGACCTTCCCTATGCGCATGATGCTCTGGCAGATCTCGGCATGAGCGCCGAGACGTTCGAGTACCACCATGACATTCACCACAAGGCCTATGTCGATAACGGCAACAAGCTGATCGCGGGCACTGAGTGGGAAGGTAAATCGCTCGAAGACATCATCACCGGCACCTATCAGGCGGGCGCTGTAGCCCAGTCGGGCATTTTCAACAATGCCAGCCAGCACTGGAACCACAACCAGTTTTGGGAGATGATGGGACCGGGCGAGAAGAAGATGCCGGGCGAGCTGGAAAAGGCGCTGATCGAGAGCTTCGGGTCGGTCGATAAATTCAAGGAAGAATTCGCCGCCGCAGGTGCGGGTCAGTTTGGCTCGGGCTGGTGCTGGCTCGTGAAGGACAAGGACGGTTCCTTGAAAGTAACCAAGACCGAGAATGGCGTGAACCCGCTCTGCTTCGGCCAGACCGCTCTGTTGGGCTGCGATGTCTGGGAGCACAGCTACTACATAGATTTCCGCAACAAGCGCCCCGCATATCTCTCGAACTTCCTCGAAAAGCTCGTGAACTGGGAGAATGTCGCTTCACGGATGTGAACGCATCCCGCGAAGAGATCTCGAACTGACCGGACCCCTGCCTTTGGCGGGGGTCTTTCTTTTGCGGATTGCTGCCGAATGGCAAGAAAAGCGCGCGACAAGGCTCTGCATTGCCTCTGAATAATGTAAGACATCATTGGTGAGCCCGACAGGATTCGAACCTGTGACCCACTGATTAAAAGTCAGTTGCTCTACCAACTGAGCTACGGGCCCACGCTTGCTGCGCTACTTAGAAAAGCCCCGCCATATGGTCAAGGG
>SLDY01000118.1 GCA_007125005.1 Natronohydrobacter sp. | reverse complement strand
CGCCGGGCATGACTACATCTGTGAACAGCAAGTCGATTTGAAGGCCAGCAAGCAGCTTACGATGCGCCTCAACACCTGAGGCAGCCCCGATCACCTTATAGCCCAGTGATGCGAGTTGAGACATTACATGCTGGCGCACCTGTTGTTCATCTTCAACCACCAGAATTGTCTCGCTGCCCCCAGTCACTTCAGGTTGGGGACGCATTTCTTCTGCGACAGCTGAACGCGAAACGACACGCGGAAAATAGAGCTTGAATGCTGTTCCGTCACCCGGTTCAGAATAGACACGGATATGACCACCAGATTGCTTGACGAAACCATAAACCATGCTCAGGCCCAGACCCGAACCTCTACCGGCCTGTTTTGTCGTGAAAAATGGCTCGAAGACCCGGTGAAGTGCCTCCTGCGGAATGCCATGGCCGGTATCAGTGACGGTTAACAGGACATATTGCCCAGCGGTTAAGCCGACCTCACCAGAAACATATTCCTCATCCAGCGACGCATTCGACGCTTCCAGCGTCAGACACCCACCTGCCGGCATGGCATCACGCGCATTCAAGGCAAGATTAAGCAACGCCGATTCGAGCTGTCCTGAATCCAGTTCCGCTTTCCATAGCCCGCCGCTCCTGATGATCTCGAGATCAATATTTTCTGGCAACGTCCGACGCAGCAACCCATCCATCTCTAGCAACAGCTTGCCCGGATCAATTACTTTAGGGGCAAGAACCTGTTTTCGAGAAAAGGACAGCAGCCTGCTGGTAAGCTCGGCCCCACGCTCAGCCGCGCTCATTGTCATGTCAGCCAATCGCTTCAGTGCGGGATCATGCTCAAGATCTTCCACGAGAAGCTCCGCATTCCCCAAGATGATTGTCAGCAGATTGTTGAAGTCATGGGCAACTCCCCCGGTAAGCTGACCAACTGCCTCCATTTTTTGCGACTGCTGCAAGCGTTCCTCAAGCTGAACTTTCTCCGAGATATCCGTCATACTGCCAAGGATGCGGGCGACCTTGCCGTCGCTTCCGCAGACAGAGAAACTGCGATCTTCAACATAGGCCCAACTGCCATCTCCCCTACGGAAACGGTAGGTCTCGAGCGCGAAGTCAGCTTCACCATCGAGCAATCGTCTGATCGATTCATCTACGCGCGCCTTGTCTTTGGGATGAATATACGACAGCCATTGTTTTGGCTGCGCATTCGCGTCGTCTGGCTGATGGCCAAACACCTCAAGAAACCCTTCGCTCCACCAATCGCGGTTGTTGATGACATCCC
Source organism: Natronohydrobacter sp. (assembly GCA_007125005.1). Taxonomy (GTDB): domain Bacteria; phylum Pseudomonadota; class Alphaproteobacteria; order Rhodobacterales; family Rhodobacteraceae; genus Roseinatronobacter. Next base: position 15,553 of record SLDY01000118.1, on the reverse strand, counting down.
ATTCCCAGAGCGTCGTCCCCGACGCGCGTGTTACGAACTGAAACCTCTCCTCATTCGCTTTCAGAGCTTCCTCGACACGCTTGCGCTCGGTCACGTCTCGCTCAACAGCAACAAGATGGGTAATCCTGCCCGCGTTATCCGCAAGGGGCACGATATCTTTCTCCACCCAGAATTCATCGCCTGACTTGGTATAGTTTATCTGCTCTGAGCGTATTGGCTGGCGGGTCTTAAGCACCTCACGAAGGCGGTCAAGCTCAGCGCGGTCAGTCTTTGGGTCTTGCAGGATGCGCGGCGTTGCCCCAATTGCTTCTTCTTTTGTAAACCCGGTCTTTCGCGTGAAGGCATCATTGACATACACGATTCTGGGCCAGTTTTGTGTATCAACCGGATCGGCTTCAGTAACGATAAAAATGTCATTCGTCCGGGAAACCGCCGCCTCCAACAGCCGCAATTGCTGAAAGCGCTTTCGTTCTTCTGTCACATCGCGAAAATAAACTGCAAGCCCTTCGGGTGTGGGATCAGCCGCGACTTCATACCATGTACCTGAAGACTCATAAAGAGTCTCGAACCGTTCCTTCTGACACGCAGCGATTGCGCGTTCAAAATGTGGGCGGATCGTATAAGCTGCTTCAGGGAAAAGCTCCCAAACATTCTGACCTAGAAGCTCCTTGCGAGAGAAGCCCAGTAGGGCTTCTGCTTGCGAGTTTACAAAAGCAAAGCGCCAATCAGCATCGAGCATGTAAAAGCCGTCGGAAATATTCTCGATCATGCGATACAAACGGCGCGCACTGGCGATGACTGCATCGCGCGCAGTCATCAGATCTGAGACATCCTGAAAAGCACCTTCGACTGCAACGATATTGCCCCTTGCATTCCTGATCGCTTCGCCAATTGTACGGACCCAGACCCGTTTGCCTTTTCTTGTTTCGAGCTCGCAAATTTTGTCAAACGCGATACCATCACTCAGGCAGCTTTCGATTGCTCGACGAACCATGTCGCGGTAACCGGGCAGATAATAACGTAGCGACTGCTCCAAGGTCGGCGATACCCCTGCAGGTTCATCGTGAATTGCAGCAGTCTCCGCGCTCCAGGTTACATGCATGTCACCCACAGTTACACGCCAATGGCCAAGTCGGACAAGGCGACCCGCCAACTGCCTCCGCAGCACCCTCCGTCTGAGTTGCTCCTCTGCCTCTTTATCCCAGGTGATATCCTGAACGACCCCAACGAAAATCTCGCGCCCCTCAACCGTTTGGCGTGCGCCAACCCCGCGCACATGCGCGACCGTTCCATCGGGCTTTACGATACGATGCTCGAACAAAATCTCCGGGCTCTCAGTTTCAACAAACTCACGATAAAGCGCCAGCATTCTCTTGCGATCATCGGGATGAACAAGGGCCACATATCGGTCGAAGCTCGGTGGCCCGTCTGCGCGAGACAGCCCATAGATATCGAACACGCGATCAGACCAATTCATTGCGCCAGAGCGCATATCCATTTCCCAAGCACCAATCGCCAGAAGCTTCTCGGCCGATGCTAAGCGTTTGTCACGTTCAAGCAGGGCTTGTAACGCCACTTGCGCCGCTGCCCCGCTGGTAACTGTGCCCGGTTCAGCCTCGATCATCTGCGCCGGTGATATTTCCGCGCTGTTTACCAAACCTGTGACGTCTTCGACGTGATGGATAATAAAATGCAACACGCCGTCCGAGGTGACGACAGGCTTGTTGCTGGGCAACCAGGCCCTTTCTACTGAGACCCCATCCCCGCAGTGGATCAGATAACGCTGCGGGATCATCACATCTGTTGACTTCAGCTCCCGAACCCGTTCGAGCGACGCTCTGAGACTGGATGCTCCAGTTGCCGGTGCTGCCGTAGCTTCTGCGGGAAACAGATCAAGCAGGCACCTCCCCGGCATGGAGTCTCGATCCAGCATGATTGCCTGTGCATAGTCTTCCGTAACAGCGACGATCTCAAAGCCATCCGGTGTAAGCACCATAATCTTGCCAGGGAGGCTATCGATCACGGTTCTGACGAGATCCTTGCTCATTTCCCTCTGTTGGGCTGAAACTTTCGGATCCTGCTTAAAGCCCTTTACCTTCTTTTCGTCTGGCAAACTTTCTGTCCCATCTCTGACGCTTGCCAGGATGGCCGACTCCCCTTCAAACTTAACCTTGCTCCAATAGATCGACGCTTTAAACTGCCGCCCATCTGCAGAAATCATGGTCCATAATCCGGCATCTCCAGAAGACGCGTCGAACGATCGGAGTTTGGCGACAACTGCTTCGCGCTCTGCTTCGGGACGCAATTCCAGGATCGTCATCGACTGAAGTTGGCTTTCATCGTAGCCCAACCAGTCTTGCGCCGCGCAATTGGCTTTCAGGATGTTGAGGGTCTCGATCGAGAACACCCAGACGGGCAATGCCACATGACTAAAGACGGAAAAATCCTCATTCGTGAGCGGTGTGGCGCTGCTCATCATGCCTCCGAATTACAACGGCTTATTTGGAACAGAGCCTGAACGGGATAATTGACTGGATGTTGGTCCGTCAGGTTCCAACAGAAGCCAAACTACACGACGATATATTTCCGATGCAACGACAGCAGGTCGAGAAGGCTGCGGTTGGACTTGGCTGGTGTATTGCTTCCCGACCCACAAAGCAAGAGTTTACCGTATGGTAAAAAAACAAATAGCCGATGAATCATGCAGACCCATTTGGATCTCATCGGCAAATGAAAGCCCGGATGTTTCCACATCCGGGCTTTCATCTCTCCACCACCCTGTCACCCCACGCAAAGTTCGTCCATCATGTTATAGCCTTCGCCCCGGTTGATCTGGGGCAACGCACCCGGCTCAATGAAAGAAAGATACGGCGAGAAGTTCTGGACCTGTGAGCCGTTGATAGATTTGGGGAATCTTGCCGCTGCCCTCTCCGAGTACAGATAGTGTTCACCGGGATGCCAGTCTGCAGGTGTCGCCACACCGTATTCGTCAACCGCTTGCAGTGCCTCGATCGTCCTGAGAACTTCTTCGGTCGAACGTCCGACATAAAGAGGATATTCAAAGATCATGCGGATGCGCATCTGAGGATCCAGAATAAAGGATTTTCTAATCGGCAAACTTGACGATTCCTTCGGGTGGTTCATCGCGAATGCTTCCGAGAAGTGGCCATCGACATCCTCGACTGCGGGAAATTCGACATGATACCCGAAACGTTTCTCGATATCCTGATGCCAAGCAAGCTGATCCGCCACAGTAGATGCGCTGAAGCCCAGAATCTTGGTATTACAGGCCCTAAACTCCTCGCGCGCGTTCGCAAGTGCGATCATCTCGGTGGTGCATACGGGCGAAAAGGCAATGGGATGGCTGAACAGGAAACTCCACGCCCCCTCCGCCCAGTCGAACAAACGAATAGGTCCATGTGTTGTATCAGCCTGAAAATCAGGGAAAATATCGCCGATTCGGGGCTGCCAGAGTCGCTTCTGACCATAGCTGACAGGGATATGAACCTGCTTAGGTTTAGTTGCTGCGATATTGAAGAACTGGATCCCCATTTCGACGCCCTTTCCTTCTCGTGCGTGCTGTCTGATCCTCAATATATCGATGGAAGAGACAACTTCAGGGCGAGTTTGTTGAAATTTGTGTAAATCACCGGAGCCGCAAGAAAATCCGACTGAGTGACACACAACAATTTCGAGTAACTCAAGAACGTCGGTGGCTGGCTGCGCGACTTCGTAGCGGAACTGATCGCGTTCCTAACTGAAACGATTGGCTTACTTGATCGAGATACCGCAGGAAGGCACTTATCCGAGCGCGCGGGTTATTCTGCAGCTTGCGAAATGTAGGCCGGGTGACCTGCAACCAAGGCAATGTTCTTTGCGCTGAGGCCGGAAGCATCAACGACATAAGCAACGACGTACCCATTAAGTCTGATCTCCGCCAGATCGGGTTTGTCAGCTTGGAAAGTGACGCTCACCTCCGGCAGGCTGATCTTTTCCGGATCGTAGTGCAAAACGATCTGGTCCTGCGCGGGGCTGTAATCCATGATGGTCACCGCCTCTACACCCTTGAGCCAATCACCAAGTGCGAAGGTGTTGGCTCCTTCGCCACCGCTTGCAATGTCTCCCTGCCCGGCAATCAACAAATCATCGCCTGCACCGCCATTGAGGAAATTCTGCCCGCTTGCATCCTTACCCGCTGCATCCAGAAAAGCACCGACAAGCGTGTCATTCCCCGCGCCGCCCATCAGAACATTATTTCCGCCACTGGCCATCAGAAGATCATTACCCCACCCCCCTTCGAGCGTATCATCGCCCGCGCCACCAATAACAGTATCATCCCCCTCACCCCCGATAAGATGATTATTGCCACCGCCAGCAATCAACAGATTGTCACCTCCCGACCCAAGCAGCGTGTCGTCATCTGGCCCGCCTTCCAGCGTATCATTAGCCACAGAACCGCGTAGCACTGTCGGCCCATCGCCACCTTTGAGAAAGACAGGAGACACGGTAGGCTCGGGTGGGAACATATCACTGCTATGGATCCGCTCGGAAAGATGATCGAAAAGACCCATACCTGATGCTGGGTTGCCAAAATCATCAGATTGCTGCTCATCGTTGAGCATTGCCTTGAAGAGCGACATGGATTGTGCGCCCCGTTCAGCATTTGGTGCTGTGCGCTCAGGCTTGTCAGACCCTTCTGCTTCGTCGTCATCCTCCGTATCGATGCTCCGCGAAAACACGATATCTGCCATAGAGGCAGCCGCTACCGCGGCGCCAAGCCCAAGAAACATCCACATCTGACTTTTCCTTCAAACCGGCGGCACGATTCCGCCGAACACCCAGTGAACATTATGCCAGCGCTCCTCCTTCAGACGAAGCGATTTCCCCCTAAAGCGGTCTGTTTTCTGCAGAAATGGTTAACAATCTGCATTTGGAGCGCCGGCATGTGGGGGCTTCCCTTCTGCATAATTCTGGTCTAGACGCTTCGCATTCTTGGCCCTGCTGGACGACATCCCGGCTTGCGCCGTAACGCGAAAAAAAGGAGTCCCCGATGTCGATTACTGTCGAAGACAAGAATGCCCTGATTAAGGAATATGCGCGCGGCGAAGGCGACACTGGCTCGCCCGAGGTACAGGTTGCTGTGCTGACCAAGCGCATCTCGAACCTGACCGAGCATTTCAAAACCCACAAGAAAGACAATCACTCGCGCCGTGGTCTGCTCAAGCTCGTAGCAACACGCCGCAAGCTGCTCGACTATCTGAGAAGCAAGGATGAGGCGCGCTACCGTGTGCTGATCGCGAAGCTCGGCATCCGCCGCTGAAGACCAAACCACGCCGGAATGAAACGCCCGCCTGATCGGCGGGCGTTTTACGTTAACGGCTTGGTAAGGCCTTACAGCAATATTGTTGTTTAACGAGTGTATAAGCTGAAAGAGAATTATCCTGCATGAACAAAACTTTTGTGATCGAGAGCCTCGACAAGTCTCTCGATTAGGTCAAGGGTGATAGTAGCGACGTGCCGAAATGCGCTGACATCTATGTGGAAGCGCTCTGGCCTGTGAATGGAATTCGCATTGGCCATTAGAAGAGCATGCATCAGAGGCATCAAGGTGTAGTGCGCTGGTACCGTGGGATTCGGGCAGGAACTCACCGGCAAGTGAATCGTCGGGGCATACTGCCGGATTACGCACGAGAACATGGCGCGGAAGGATTGGGGCTCTTCAGCGCCTCTCAGCATCCCGCTCTAAAGGATTAGGGTTTGCACAAACCTGTCGGAGTGCATCTTTATATATAGGCCAAACAGCAGCCTCGGTGGAAAAACTACAATACAGAACACCCGACCCAGTATCTTTTGTAGTTCATTCCTGTGGGAAATGGCACCGTTTGGGCATTGTCGGCATGCAATGGTGGTTGGATTGCATGCTTGTTGCGTGAGCTTTGCCGGCCAGCCGCACCATTCGCCCTGCCATAACGAGCGTGAAAACCTGTCCGACACAGCTCAACGCAGTGTCTCGATTCCCCCAAGCAGAATATCCGTCGCCAGATCAGCATAATCCGCGCGGCTGACAGGCCCGCCCTCCTTGAACCACATATAGACCCAGTTCATCATCCCGAAGAGCGACATCGTCACCGGCATCAGGATCGGGCGCTCGGCTTCGATATCGGGGCGGATTTCGTGGATTACCTTCGCAAAGCGGCGCACAATCCGGCGTTCGATGGCGAGGATCTCTTGCTGCTGCCCGGTCGGGAGCGAATGCGTGCCGTTCAGCTGCACCTTGTGATAATCATCTGCGTCGCGATACTGCTCAAGCACGGCATGCACCAGCGCGCGCAGTCGCGCGCGCGGTGGGGCCTGCGGGTCGTCGGCTGCGGCAATCGCGGCGTCCAACTCGCTGAGGTTGGTGCGCAGAATATCGAAAATCAGCGCATCGCGGCCCGGATAATAGTGATAGAGCAGCGCCTTGGAGACATCCGCCCGCGCCGCGATCTGCGACATCGAGGCGCGGTCCATACCCGCTTCGGCAAAAACCGCTGCCGCGCTGCGCAGAATGCTGCGCTGTTTGGCCTCGAAATCATGCGCGCGTGAGCGAGCCATTTCAGCCCCCCTTGGGGCGGTTATCGACCACGCGTTTCGCTTTACCCTCCGAACGCGGTGCCCCACCGGGTTGATGGACAATCACTTTCGCAGTTACGCCCAGCGTGCTTTTGATATGATGCGCTAACTCGCGGGTGCTGGCAGCGCGCGCCTCTTCGCTGGCCGCCGACATGAGCGCTTCGCCATGCACGATCATGTCATCCATGCGCCCTGTGCGCGTCAATTCGATCTGGAAATGCGGCGCGAGCCCTTCGCATTTCAGGATCTGCTCCTCGACCTGCGTCGGGAAGATATTGACGCCGCGCAGGATGATCATGTCATCGGAGCGCCCGGTGATCTTCTCGATCCGCCGCATCGCGCGAGCAGTGCCTGGCAGAAGCCGTGTCAGATCGCGGGTGCGGTAGCGGATGATCGGCAGCCCTTCCTTGGTTAGCGTGGTAAAGACCAGCTCGCCCATCTCGCCATCGGGCAGCGCCTCGCCGGTCTCGGGATTGATGATCTCGGGGAAGAAATGATCTTCCCACAGATGCAGCCCGTCCTTGGTCTCCACGCATTCATTGGCAACGCCCGGCCCCATCACTTCGGACAGCCCATAGATATCAACTGCATGCATATCAAAGGCCTCTTCGATCTCAAGACGCATGGAATTGGTCCAGGGCTCGGCGCCGAAGATACCAACTGCAAGCGATGTCTCGCGCGGATCGATCCCGGCGCGTTTGAACCCGTCGAGGATCGAGAGCATATAAGACGGTGTCACCATGATCACGCGCGGTTTGAAATCGGTGATCAGCGTCACCTGCCGTTCGGTCATGCCGCCCGAAACCGGCACAACCGTGCAGCCCAGCCGCTCGGCCCCGTAATGTGCGCCAAGCCCGCCCGTAAACAGCCCATAGCCATACGCGATATGCACAATATCGCCCGCGCGCCCGCCAGAGGCCCTTATCGAGCGCGCCACCAGATCGGCCCATGTGTCGATGTCGCGCCGCGTGTAACCCACAACAGTCGGCTTTCCTGTCGTGCCAGAAGACGCATGCACACGCACAAGCTGCTCACGCGGGACAGAAAACATCCCGAACGGGTAGGTATCGCGCAGGTCGGTTTTCACAGTGAAGGGGAATTTTGCGAGATCGGCCAGTGTGTGCAGATCATCGGGATGCACGCCATGATCGTCAAACCGCTTGCGATAGAAGCCTGATCCTTCATAGGCATGGCGCAGCGACCATTTCAGGCGTTGCAATTGCAGCGCAGTAATCTCGTCACGCGAGGCAGTCTCGATGGGCTCAAGATCGCCCGGTTTCGGTGACAGGTCTTCCATGGCTCAACTCTCCCCCAGATGCGTGCCTTTAATCACACGCGAATGTCCGCGAAATTCGGCAACGACCGTGCCATCGGCATCGCTCACACGCACATCATAAATTCCCGACCGCCCCCGGCGCGAGACTTCGCGCGCATGGGCGGTCAGCCTTGCGCCCTTCGTCACCGGGTTCAGGAAGCTTACAGCGCAATGCTGCGCAACAACACGCTGATTGTAGCTGTTGCACGCAAAGGCAAAGGCTGAGTCGGCAAGCGTGAACATATAGCCGCCATGGCACATGCCATGGCCATTGGTCATCTGATCGGTGATAGTCATCGAAAGCACCGCTTCACCCGGTGCGATGCGTTCAAGCACCATGCCAAGCCGCTGGCTGGCACTGTCATCGTTCCACATTGCTGCAGCCGAGGCTTCGGCAAGCTCCTGAGCAGTCATCTGGTCGGGTGTCTTCATCGGCCCTGAAACCTCGGCTGGCGTTTTTCCAGAAAGGCAGTGACGCCTTCCGCGTAATCCTCCGAGAACCCGGCGCGGCGCTGGAAGTCCTCTTCGAGATCAAGTTGCGTGTGCAGTGAATTGGTGCTCGCGGCCTGTATCGCCGCTTTGGTCAGCCCCAAACCGAAAGTCGGCCCCTCAGCAAGCTGTCGCGCCAGCGCCTCGGCCTCTTGCATCAGCGTGTCATCGGGGAGCGCCTTCCAGATCAGCCCCCATTCGGCGGCCTTCGCGGCACTCACAGGCTCGGCGGTCAGCGCCAGCGCCTTGGCGCGCGCCTCGCCCAGAAGCCGTGTCAGCGCCCAGCTTCCGCCCGCATCGGGCACCAGCCCGAGTTTTGCGAATGCCTGAATGAAACGCGCTGATTCTGCGGCCAGTACGATGTCGCACGCTAGGGCGATATTTGCGCCAGCGCCTGCGGCAACGCCGTTGACGGCAGCCACAACTGGCTTCTCAAGCCCGCGGATCGCACGGATAAGCGGGTTGTAATAGCGGCCGATTGTCTCGCCCAAATCTGGCTTCGGTCCACCTTTGCGCGGATCGCGGTCGCCCAGATCCTGCCCGGCACTGAAGGCCCGCCCCGCACCGGTCAGCAGCACTGCGCGTACTTCTACCTCGGCCTCCGCGCGCGCGAAACCGGCGCGCAAGGCGGCATGCATCTCTGGATTGAACGCATTCAACTTCTCCGGGCGATTGAGCACCAGCGTCAACACGCCACCCTCAAGGCGCTCGACCACCGTCGCGGACGATGTCATGTCAAAACTCTCCTCCCGTAACCGGAAGGAGAGTTGCATAAACCGACCGAACGGTCAATTATGATTTTGTTGCAACAGCAACTTCTTTGTGCGCCTTGCCTCAGGCGGTTTTCAGAACGCCACGCTCGATCTGATCGGCCTCGATCGATTCGAACAGCGCCTTGAAATTGCCTTCACCGAATCCGTCATCGCCTTTGCGCTGGATGAACTCGAAGAAAATCGGCCCTACCATGGTCTTCGAGAAGATCTGCAGCAGGATCTTCGTCTCACCACCATCGACTACACCCTCTCCATCGATCAGGATGCCATGCTTGGCCATCTCCTCGATGGGCTCTTCATGGCCTGCCACACGCTCATGGCTCATCTCATAGTAGCTCATCGGGGGTTTGGGCATGAACTTGATCCCCGCACAAGCAATCGCGTCGGTTGCGGCATAGATGTCATCCGTGCCAACAGCGATATGCTGAATCCCCTCACCATTGTAGCGTTTAAGATACTCCACGATCTGCCCGGTTTCACCACGATCTTCATTGATCGGGATACGAATACGCTGGCAGGGCGAGGTCAGCGCGCGACTGAAAAGCCCCGTGAATTTGCCCTCGATATCAAAGAAACGGATCTCGCGGAAATTGAACAAGCGGCCATAGAAATCGAACCATTTGTCCATATTTCCCTTGAAGACATTATGCGTGAGATGGTCAAGATAATAGAAACCAACGCCTGCGGGTTTCGGCGCATGGAACCAGTCGAATTCCTTGTAGGGATGGCTGTCACCATACTCCTCGATAAAATAGATCAGCGAGCCTCCGATGCCCACAATCGCTGGTACATCGAGCGTCTTGCCCGGCCCCTCGAACGGCTCTGCACCATGTTTGACAGCGTGATCGAAGGCATGCTGCGCATTGACCACGCGCCAGCCCATTGAGGGCGCGCAGGGGCCATGCTCGGCCACGAAACGGGCCGCGTGGCTTTCAGGGTCATTGTTCAAGACATAGGTGATATCACCCTGCTGCCAAAGTTCGATATCGCGAAGACGATGGCGCGCAGTGCGCGTATAACCCATCGCGCGGAACTGGTCGCGCAGCAGTTCGGGCTCGGGATGCGCGAACTCCACGAATTCGAACCCGTCAGTTCCGGCGGGGTTTTGCTCGGAAATTGTCGCACGGGGGGCGGCGTGTGGGAAAGGGCCCATGTGATTCCTCCTTAATCCTGACTCTTGCATGAAACATATCGCAAGCTCGATGCGCGTTTTGCGCAAAGATGGACGGATATAGGCAGGATTTGCTATACATTCACACAATAGCCCCAAAGAACGCGAAAAACCCGCATGATAGATCCGAAAGATCGCGAAATCCTCGCAGCCTTGCAGGGTGATGCAATGCTCACCTCCGAGGCCCTTGGCGCGCGCGTCAACCTCTCCCCCAGTCAGGCCGCGCGCCGTCGTCAACGGCTCGAAGCGCAGGGGATCATCACGGCTTATCGCGCACGGCTCGATCCTGCGCAGATCGGGCTGTCGGTGCAGGCGTTCGTTCAGGTGCAGATGGCCATTCACAGCCCCGATGGCGCCAAAGCCTTCAAACGCTTGTTGGAAACCCTGCCCGAAGTCGTGAATGCGTGGACGCTGACCGGCGAGGCTGATTACCTCCTGCGTGTCTGGTGTGCCGATCTCGGCGCATTGAACCGGCTGATCCATGACCGGCTTCTGCCGCATCCGGCTGTCGCGCGCGTGCAAAGCCAGATCGTGATGGAGCAACTTAAACAGGCCGCCGCGCTACCGCTCTAGGTCTGGACATTTGGCCACGGGGCAGGCCAAACAGGCGCAGGCAGGGAAAGAGGCACCCCATGGAGATCACAGCCCTTGCGCAAGAGGTGCTTGCAGGGAACCGCCGCGCACTCGCGCGCGCTATCACGCTGGTCGAAAGCACGCGGCCCGACCATCGCGCGGCCAGTGCAGCATTGATTGACGCGCTTTCGGCGCAGAAACGTGAGGCGATCCGCATTGGCCTTTCGGGCACGCCGGGGGTGGGCAAATCGACCTTCATCGAGAGTTTCGGCCTGATGCTGGCCGAGCAGGGAATGCGCGTGGCCGTGCTTGCCGTCGATCCTTCCAGCGCGCGCACAGGCGGCTCGATCCTGGGCGACAAGACACGTATGGAGCAGCTTTCGCGCCACCCAAGCGCCTTCATCCGCCCCAGTCCCAGCCAAACGCATCTGGGCGGGGTTGCGCGGCGCACGCGCGAGGCGATTGCGCTCTGCGAGGCCGCAGGCTTTGACGTGGTTCTTATCGAGACTGTTGGCGTGGGCCAGTCCGAGACCGTAGTCGCAGAGCTTTCTGACGTGTTTCTGCTTCTGCTCGCGCCTGCGGGAGGCGATGAATTGCAGGGCGTCAAGCGCGGGATCATGGAAGTCGCGGATCTCATCATCGTCAACAAGGCCGATGGCGATCTGAAAGCCACCGCGACCCGCACATGCGCCGATTATGCAGGTGCGTTGCGCCTATTGCGCCGCCGCCCGGAGGATCCTGATGGCTTTCCAAAAGCAATGACTGTTTCGGCACTGGAGCAGTCAGGGCTCGACAACGTCTGGTCGGAGATCCGCACTCTGGTTGACTGGAGGCGCGAGACAGGCCGTTGGGCACGCCGCCGCGCAGATCAGGCGCGGCACTGGTTCCATGAGGAAATCCGCCAGATGCTGCTTGCGCGCTTGCAAAGCCCCGATGCGCAACGGTTAAGCGCGAAACTGAGCGAAGAGGTCGAATCCGGTACAACCACCCCGACTTTGGCCGCCGTCGCGCTTATTGACCAACTCTGGCCGGAAATCTCACACAGCAAGGGCGCGGAATCGCTTGACCTTGCGCGGGATACCCCCTAAGAGCGCCAGACAAATTCCGAGGCGCTGCGTTGCAGGGCCCATTTGCTTTGTGGCAGCCGGGATGGCATTTATGTCGGCAGCCCCCCAGAATGACGAGGATAGACCCATGTCGCGCCGCTGCGAACTGACCGGAAAAGGCCCGATGACGGGCAATAACGTAAGCCACGCCAATAACAAGACACGCCGCCGCTTCCTGCCTAACTTGCAGGACGTGTCGCTGCAGTCGGAAGCACTGGGGCGCAGCTTCAAGCTGCGCGTTTCCTCTGCTGCGTTGCGTTCGGTGGATCATCGCGGGGGCCTTGACGCCTATTTGGTGCGCGCCAAGGACAATGAGTTGTCATCGAATGCGCTCCAGATCAAGCGCGAGATCGCAAAAGCGCAGACTGCAGCCTGATTTGCTTAACAACACGCTTGTAATTCAAGGGCCACGTTGACTTAAGTCAACGTGGCCTTTCGCATTTTGCGACATGGTGCAGTCATGTCAGAGTTGCAGATCACCACCCGGCCCGTCTTTGAGGCGCGCGATGTCACCCGTGTCTATCGAACGGGCTCCGTTGCTGTGCATGCTCTGCGCGGGGTCAGCCTGTCTCTGGCCGAGGGCGAGATGGTTGTGCTTCTCGGCGCGTCCGGGTCGGGCAAATCCACGCTGGTCAATATCCTAGGTGGGCTCGATTTGCCGACCGAGGGGCAGGTGTTTTTCCGCGATACGGAACTAACGCGCGCTTCGGATGCCGAATTAACGCGGTTTCGGCGTAACCATGTGGGTTTTGTCTTTCAGTTCTACAATCTGGTGCCGAGTCTGACCGCGCGCGAGAATGTGGCGCTTGTCACCGAGATCGCCCGCGACCCGATCCCGCCCGAAGAGGCGCTGGCACTGGTCGGGCTGGCCGAGCGGATCGACCATTTCCCCTCCGAGCTTTCGGGCGGGGAGCAGCAGCGCGTCGCTATTGCCCGCGCCATCGCCAAGCAACCCGATGTGCTCTTGTGCGATGAGCCCACGGGCGCGCTGGATAGCAAGACAGGTGTGCAGGTGCTCGAAGCGCTTTGCGAGGTCAATCGCCGCCTTGGCACGGCAACAGTGCTGATCACGCATAACGCTGATATCCAGCGCATCGCGCATCGCGTGATCGTGCTCGCCGATGGCCGCGTGCAAAGCGATGAGGTCAATCCCGAACCGATCGCGCCTTCCGAGGTGTCTTGGTGAGGGCGCTCGATCGCAAGCTTCTGCGAGATCTGCGCCAGATCTGGGCGCAGACCCTCGCGATCGCGCTTGTGCTGGCTTGCGGCGTGACGATCCTAGTCGCTGCCCAAGGCACGCAGCGCACGCTTCTGGCCACGCAGGCTGCCTACTACGACCGCCACCGCTTCGCCGATCTCTTCGTCACCGCAACCCGCGTTCCACGCGGGATGCTCGAAGATCTGGCGACCCTTGACGGTGTGGCGCAGGTCGATGGGCGGATCAGCTTTCATGCGATCCTCGATATCGAGGGGATGGAGGCGCCTGCGATGGCGCATGTCCTGTCTCTGGGCGCGCGACCCGAGGAAGGGCTGAACCTGCCGCTCCTGCGCCATGGCCGCATGCCCGACCCGGACCGGCTTGATGAGGTGGCGCTCAATGAGCCTTTCGCCCAAGCACATGGGCTCGCGCCCGGCAGCAGCTTTCGCGCCATATTGAACGGGCAGTTGCGCGAATTGCAGGTGACCGGCTGGCTGCTCTCGCCGGAGTTCATCTATACCACCGCCCCCGGTGCGATCATGCCCGATGACCGCGCCTTCGGTCTGGTCTGGATGAACGCGCCTGCAAGTGCCGCGCTCAAGGGCATGGAGGGCGCGGTCAATGATATCGGGCTGCGCCTGATGCATGGCGCTGATCCCGATGCCGTGACCGCGCAGGTCGACCGGCTGCTTGACCCCTTTGGCGGCACGGGTGCGCAACCGCGCGAGCGGCAGATGAGCCACGCCTTCCTCGACAGCGAATTGCAGCAACTTGGCGCGCTCGCAGTATTCTTGCCGCCGGTCTTTCTGGTGGTCGCGGCCTTTCTGGTCAATATGGTGCTCAGCCGCCTGATCGCGCTCGAGCGCCCGCAGATCGGGCTGATGCGCGCGCTTGGCTACAGCCGATGGGAGATCGGGGCGCAATATCTCAAACTCGCGGGGCTGATCGGGGTGTTGGGTGTCGGCATTGGCTGGGTTGTGGGCTGGTGGCTCGGCGAGGGTATGCTTTTCATCTACAGCGAGTTTTTTCGCTTCCCCTTCCTGATCCGCGACCCGGCTCTGGGCGCCATGGGCCTTTCCGGGGCGCTTGCGATCTTTGCGACAGTCGCAGGTGCCCTGCGTGCGACGATGGCCGCGATCCGGCTCCCCCCGGCGGAGGCAATGTCGCCACCTGCCCCGCCGCGTTTCTCGCGCGGGGTGCTGGACCGGGGGATCGCCGCCATGCGGCTGCGCCAATCGAGCATGATGATCCTGCGCTCGATCCTGCGCTGGCCGGGGCGCGCGGCGATCACGCTGCTGGGGGTCTCGGTTTCGGTAGGCGTGCTGGTGTCCTCCTATTTCCTCTTCGATGCGATTGACGTGGTGCGCGAGCGCGTCTTCGAGCAGGGCAATCGCCAGCAGGTTACGCTGGCATTGGCCTCAAACCAGCCCGCAAGCGTGGTGCAGGATGCTTATGCGTTGCCCGGAGTGCTGCGCGCGGAGGGCGCGTTTGCCGTGCCCGCGCGGCTCTCGCATGGGCACAAGACGCGCCATTCTGCCTTGATGGGCCATTTCGAAGGCGCCGAGCTTGCCCGCGTGATCGATGACACGACCGGCCCCGTACGCCTGCCCGAACATGGTGTGATCCTGCCTGAACTGGTTGCGCGTGATCTGGGCGTCAGCCCCGGCGCGAGCCTGCGTGTGGAGCTTCTCAGCCCGCCGCGCGAAGTGCTGGAACTACCTGTCACGGCGATCATCCGTCAAGGCCTGGGCGGAGAGGCGCATATCGCAGCCGATGCGCTTTTCGCAGCCATGCGCATCGCGCCACAAGTGAACCAGATCCATGTGCTGGTTGATGAGGCGCAAATGCCTGCACTTCAGGCGCGGATCAAGACGCTGCCCGCCGTTGCGGGCATGAACGACTGGGAAGATGTCCAGCGTCAGTTCGAGGAATCGATTGCCGAAAACTTGCTGACCATGGTGGTGATCTACACCACCATCGGTGTGATGATTGCCATTGGCGTGGTGTATAACGCCGCGCGCATTCAGCTGTCAGAGCGCGCCCACGAACTAGCCACCTTGAGAGTGCTGGGCTTCACCCGAGGAGAGGTCGGCTATATTCTGGTTGGTGAGATGATGCTACTGGCTTTGATTGCCGTGCCTCTGGGCTGGCTTATGGGCTATCAGTTTGCCGCGGGCATGGTCGAGGCTGTATCCACCGATGTGGTGCAACTGCCCTTTGCGATTTCAAGGCGCACATACGCGCTTGCAAGTCTCGCCGTGCTGGTCGCGGCGCTTGTGGCCGTGCTGATCGTGCGCCGACGGCTGGATCGAGTCG
>SLDY01000101.1 GCA_007125005.1 Natronohydrobacter sp. | reverse complement strand
CGCGGTGGCGCACCCTCTGACCCTGCCAATGGTCAGTGGCGACATGGCGGCAGGACAAAGGCGAGCGAAGACATGCGCCGCGCTATGGCCCAGCTTATGCGAGAGGCGCGCGAAACCGCAATGGCGCTGGGCAACCCATAAAGGGGGGGGTGTCCAAAGTCTGCCGACTGTTCAATCGTTGACCGGTGCGGCCCTGCGTTCACACTGCGAACAAAACAAAAAGGGGGTATGGGGGCGCGACAAACTTCCGGCGCGGTTGAGCGGTGACCGGCGGCACAGCGTCCCAAGCATAAATCGCAAGAAAAAAGGTTTGAGGGGGGGGGGCGCTTCAAAGCTCTGGCAGAATCAGATCGGGACCGGCAGGGGATGCTTTTTTGCCTCTATGCCAAAATTGCAACAAAAGGTCAGACCCACACAGCACAGAGTTAAGCGTTTTTTCTATGTGGGGTTTTATGTGGGGTAATGTCTAAATAGACGTATTTTATTCAATAAAATCAATGATGGGTGGCGGAGACGATGGGATTCGAACCCACGAGACCCTTCCGGGCCTACTCCCTTAGCAGGGGAGCGCCTTCGACCACTCGGCCACGTCTCCGCCTGCCCGTTTAATGACCTCTCCAGAGAGCCGCAAGCGAAAAATCGGGCTGATTGCACTTATGGCAACAGCTATAACAGCCTCATTCGCAGGGACATAGCCTGCCGGCCAAGGAAGTATCCAGCGCTCCGAAAGGCGATGTATTCGGTCACTGTATTCGGTCACCATGTCAACTGCTCAGAAGGAGTTGATACTCGCGGTACAATGCCTCGTTATCTACAGGACGCGGTGCAGTACGAGCGGCAATGGCATGCTCTGACCTTTGCAGCGCGTGGCCCGTCAATCTTGGGCAGATTTCAATAAGTGCGGCCATCTCGTCCATATCTCCGTTGCAATGCAGCACCAGATCACATCCTGCCGCGAGCGCAAGTTCCGCGCGTTGGGTGACAGTGCCGTTCAATGCCTGCATGGAAATGTCATCTGTCATCAGAAGGCCATCAAAGCCGATTTCGTCGCGGATCAGGCTGATAATCCGCTCGGAGTGTGTCGCTGGTGCGCCCGGATCTATCTGTGAGAAAACCAGATGCGCCGTCATGCCGAGCGGAAGATCACGTAGAGCCCTGAATGCAGCGAAATCTTCTGCTGTAAGCGTTTGGCGCGTTGCGTGGATCTGTGGCAGGTGCGTATGGCTATCAAGCGTTGCGCGACCATGGCCGGGAATATGCTTGAGCACCGGCAGCACCCCTCCTTCCATCAGACCATCTGCCATGGCGCGAGCAGTCATGCGCACAGTCGCCAGATCCATCCCGTAACAGCGATTGTAGAGCACTGAATGCGTTGTCGGCGTTGCGATATCAGCCATCGGCGCGCAGTTTACCGTGATGCCACATTCAAGGAGTTCTGCGGCAATCAATCTGCCACGCAGGAACATGGCGCGCGCTGGATCATCAGCCCGCAGGGATTGCTCCAAGGCCGGGGGCCATTCACGCCAGTGCGGTTGTCTCATACGCTGGACGCGTCCACCTTCCTGATCGATCAGGATTGGCAAATCGCGGCCTGTGACATCGCGCAACTCGGATGTGAGCGCTGTAACCTGTGCAGGTGTATCAATATTTCGCGCGAAGAGAATCGCACCCCAGGGCTGGCCTGCTTGAAAAAGCTGACGCTCCGATGTGCTAAGCCGAAGCCCCGCGCAGCCCAAGATAACTGCGCGCGGGGCAGGGGAGGCGCTCATCGAATGAGAACCGGGATGCAATCGATCTGTTGATCTACAAGCCCGGCACAGAAACGCCTTGCATCGCGCTCATCCTGAAAACCATGCGCGCGCAGTCGGTAGAAGACTGATCCACCACTATGCGCGGCCTCGATCACCCGTCCGCGATCATCCAGCAGCGGCGCGAAGCGGCGCGCCAGTTGATCCCATGCAGCGCGCGCAGCTTCAACATCGTCATATGCTCCGAGTTGTACCAACCGCGTCCCGGGGCCGATGGTCGCAGGGTCGATGTCAATATCGCGTATGCCAGAGAGCCCGTGCGCTACTGAACTCGCAACAGATGAGGCAAGGTCATCAGCAATACTGGAGCTTGCGGGCGGAGAGGCGAGCGCTGCCACCTGTGTCGTGGCGGTCGCCGCATTGCGTTTGGGTGGTCGCGGTGATGAGGTGACCGCACGCCGTGTTGGCGATATAATCCCGAGACTTTCGGTGGGCCTTGCTGGTTGCTCAACGTTCTGTTGGAGCGATGCCAATACTGGTTCGGTTCCTTCCGACAAACTCTCCAGCGATTGTTGAGGCGGCTGTTGGGGCGGCAGGATGACATCTTCCATTGGCAGATCACCGGGCGGTGGTGCAAGCACCAAATCGCGAGTATCTGGATCAGCCGCCTGCTCCAGTCCGGTTAGGTTGTTAACCGATAATCCCTGATGCGCGGTCTGACGCCCGCCAGCATCTTGCGGTGTTTCACGCAGCGGGCCCTCCAGGGCGCGCACTACCGGCACCCCCGCCACATCGCGCTGCATCAATTGCCATACCCACGCCGCGCCGCCAAACAGCAGCACTACTGAGAGCACAGCCGCCAGCGAGTGCAATACTGCCTGTGTTTGTGGAGGAGCTTTGCCCGAAGGCTCAGAATAGGCCGTTGGCTGAGAATATGGATGATGCCTGGGCGCATGGTCAGACGGGTAGCCATAGCCGGGTGCCGGCACATGGGGGTAATGGGGGGCATAGACAGGCGCTTGCAACGGCTCTGTATAGTAGCCTGCCTGCGCATAAGGGCTGTCTGGTCTGGGGTGCTGATTATGCGCTCTATACCAATCCGCATGGGCATTCGGATTGTTCGATTGCCATGGCTGACTTGGTGACGCGACATTGCCCCATACAGCGTTATCAATACGCTCGTTCATGCCGACCTCATTCAGGCCTCCGCATATTGAACATGCAAAGGCTTATTTCTTTGACGTCTTGGCAAGCTGCCTGCTCGACACTGCCATTGTGCTCCGCTTTTTGCGGCCTGTTTTGTTTCCCAGACTTGAAAAGACTTAGCGCATTTCCTCGACTGGCTTGACGCCTAAGATAGCAAGACCTGCGGAAATCGCAACGCTTGTGGCGCGTGCAAGTGCAAGTTTTGCCAGAGTTGTTGCTTGATCGCCCTCCTGCACGAAGCGCAGGGCAGGGGTATCGTTGCCTCGGTTCCATAATCCGTGGAATTCGGCGGCAAGCTCGGAGAGATAACCTGCGACCCTGTGTGGCTCTTGCGTGCGCGCTGCCAGCTCGACCATGCGCGGCCACTCCGCGAGCTTGCGCATCAGCGCAAGTTCGGCTTCATGATCAAGCTGCGAGAGTTCCGCTTTTGCCAGCGCATGATCGTCACTCGAAATTCCAGCATCCTGTGCCTTGCGCAGCACGGAGCAGATGCGCGCATTGGCGTATTGCACATAGAAAACCGGATTGTCGCGTGATTGTTCCAGAACCTTGTCGAAATCGAAATCAAGGGTCGCGTCATTCTTGCGGGTGAGCATCACGAAACGGGTCACATCGGCACCCACTTCCTCGACCACATCGCGCAGTGTGACAAAGGTGCCTGCGCGTTTTGACATCTTGAAGGGTTCGCCATTCTTGTAGAGCTTAACCAACTGGATCAGTTTGATATCAAGCGGAACCTTGCCCTCCGAAAGTGCCGAGACCGCAGCTTTCATGCGCTTCACATAGCCACCATGATCTGCGCCGAAAATGTCGATCAGCATGTCAAAGCCGCGGGTGATCTTGTTGTGATGATAGGCAATATCGGGTGCAAAATACGTCCAGCTTCCATCCGATTTCTTGATCGGGCGGTCCACATCATCGCCATGTGCAGTTGATCGGAACAAGGTTTGTTCGCGCGGCTCCCAATCCTCGGGTGTCTTCCCCTTGGGTGGCTCGAGTGTGCCGGTATAGATCAGACCCTGTGCGCGAAGCGTTTCGATCGCGGCCTCAATCTCGCCTGTGCCGTAGAGTGCCTTTTCAGAGGAATAGACATCCATCGTCACGCCAAGTGCAGCAAGATCTCCGCGGATCATCGCCATCATCCGGTCTGTCGCGAAGTCGCGGATGGTTTCCAGCCAGAGGGATTCAGGCTGATCAAGGAACTTATCCCCGAATTCCGCCTTCAGCGCCTCTCCGACTTCGATGAGGTATTCGCCCGGATAAAGCCCTTCGGCAATCTCGGGCGCGCGTCCATGCGCCTCCCGGTAGCGTTCATAGGCAGACCGCGCAAGTACATCGACCTGCGCGCCGCCATCGTTGATGTAGTATTCGCGCGTCACGTCATAGCCTGCAAAAGCGAGCAGGTTGCAGAGCGCATCGCCCACGACTGCGCCGCGCGTATGACCCACATGCATCGGCCCGGTAGGATTGGCGGAAACAAATTCGACATTCGCTTTCAGACCTTCGCCAAGCGATGAGCGACCGAAATGCGCCCCTTCATTCAAGGCGCTGGCGATAATCTCCTGCCAGGTCCCAGCTGCCAGACGAAGATTGAGAAACCCCGGCCCGGCGACCTCGGCAGATGTGATGCGCGGATCGTCTGTGAGTTTTGCGGCCAGTCGATCTGCAATCTCGCGCGGCTTCATACCCGCTGGCTTTGCCAACACCATTGCGGCATTGGTTGCCATGTCCCCATGCGCGGCATCGCGTGGTGGCTCGACGGCGACATTGGAAAAGTCGATGCCATCGGGCAGGACCCCATCTCGCACCATCGCGTCGAGGCAGGTGATCACAAGCATGCGGATATCAGAAAACAGGTTCATCGCGTTGGTCCTCTTGCAACGCTTCTGCCCTACGCCCCACCCGACGGCAGGTCAATGGCTGCGCAACGCTTGCGCTGTGCAATCAACTCGTTATGTTCGCGCTAACGATCTGGGAGGTAAGGATGCGCTGGGGAATTTTCGGAGCTGCGAAAATTGCACGCACGGATTTAGTGCCCGCGATACAGCTTGCTCATGATTCGGAGTTTGTAGCAATTGCGACGCGGGATGTTGAACGCGCCGTTCCGTTCCAGCACCTCGTGCCGAGTGTGCGCGTGCATCCAAGCTATGACGCGTTGCTGGATGACCCGGATATTGACGCAGTATACATTCCACTCCCCAATCATCTGCATGTAGAATGGTCCATCAAGGCGGCAGAGGCCGGCAAGCATGTCCTGTGCGAAAAACCGATTGCACTGCAAGCCTCCGAAATTGACCGTCTGATAGCGACACGCAACAGCACAGGCAAGCTGATCGCAGAGGCGTTCATGGTCGCGCATCATCCGCAATGGGCGCGTGTGCGTGACTTGCTGCAACAGGGCGCAATCGGACGCTTGGAGCATGTGGAAGGCTGTTTCACATATACCAATCGCGATCTGAACAATATTCGCCATGATCCCACGAAAGGCGGTGGTGGTCTGCGTGATGTCGGTGTTTATCCCTGTATAACGACGCGCCTTGCAACGAATGCAGAGCCCAAGGAGTTGCGCGCGGATATCAGGATGGACAACGGTGTCGATATCTTCGCGCGGGTCTGGGCTGATTTCCCCGGTTTCACGATGTCCTTTTATTGCGGCATGATGCAGGCGAGACGCCAGCATATGGTGTTTCATGGGCAGGATGGCTGGATCGAGCTCTCGGCCCCTTTCAACGGGGTTGTTTATGGTGATTGCCGGGTAGAGTTGCATGCTGCAGGGCGTATGGTTGTCGAGAACTTCAACAGCGTGAACCAATACGCATTGATGCTGGAAGCCTTTGCCGCAACTGCGCGCGAGGGGATCCCATTCGCGTGCCCGCTCGAAGTCTCGCGCGGCAATCAGGCCATGATCGATGCAATATTTGCAGCAGCCCGATAGTGGATTTTCTTACGCGGGCATTTCAATTTTCAAGCATGCAGATTACATGACTCCCGACCCAATCCACGATCTGAAAGCTCCCGCATGAAAGACACGTCGCTCACTGATGCCCTGGTTCCTGTTGCAAATGCCCTGCTGAAAGCCGCTAAAGACGCCGGAGCAGACGCTGCGGATGCGATTGCCATTGAGGGGCGTTCTGTTGCGATTGATGTGCGCAAGGGTGGATTGGAGCATGCAGAGCGCTCCGAAGGGCTTGATATTGGTTTGCGGGTATTCATCGGTCAGCGTCAGGCTTGCATCTCGTCATCAGACACGCGTCCCGATACACTGGAGGCAATGGCGAAGCGCGCCGTTGCCATGGCACGAGAAGCCCCTGAAGACCCCTATGCGGGACTCGCCGATACCACCCAGCTTGCAATGCTACGTTCTGCTGAAGAACTCGAGTTGTATGATCCATTAGCAGAGCCAGAGCCGGAAGCCCTACAGGACGACGCATGCCGGGCAGAGGCCGCAGCAATGGCGGTCAAGGGAGTGACGCAAGTGCAGGCGGCCTCTGCCGCTTATGGGAAACAAGCCATATGGCTGGCCGCTACCAATGGGTTTCAAGGCGGATATGCGCGCAGCTCGCGCCATATATCCTGTGTTGCCATCTCCGGTGAAGGCAGTGCTATGGAGCGCGACTGGGCGTCAGAGGGTCGCATCTTTCAAGCAGATCTGCCACCAGCTGAAGAGATTGGTTCTCTTGCCGGAACACGCGCTGTCGAGCGCGCGAAACCACGCAAGCCCAAGACCGGTGCTTATCCGGTGCTTTATGACGAGCGTATTGCATCTAGCCTGATTGGCCATCTCACAAGCGCGATCAACGGGTCTGCGATTGCGCGCGGTTCGAGTTGGCTGATCGACGCCATGGGGCAATCCGTCCTGCCAAGGGGCATCACGCTCACCGAAAACCCTTTGCGTCCGCGTCGATCCGGCACGCGCCCCTTTGATGCTGAGGGCATGCAAAGCCGTATCAAGGATTTGGTCTGTGATGGGGTTTTGCAAAGTTGGGTGCTTGATCTGGCTACAGCGCGCAAGCTTGGGCTGGAGAGCACCGCGAATGCTACGCGAGGCCCATCATCACCACCTTCGCCTGCCACGTCCAACCTGCTGCTGACCCAAGGACCGAAGTCGCGCGAGGAGCTTTTGGCGGAGATGGGAACAGGCTTGCTCATAACGTCGCTGATCGGGTCGACCATCAATCCAACGACTGGAGATTATTCGCGCGGGGCAAGTGGGTTCTGGATTGAAAATGGCGAGATTGCTTATCCGGTAAACGAGTGCACCATCGCTGGCAATCTGCGCGAAATGCTGAGCCGCATCATTCCGGCCAATGACGGACGAGATCATCTTTCAAGTGTCATTCCATCATTGCTAGTCGAAGGGTTAACCCTTGCGGGAGACTGAAAATGATCTGGCGCTACTGATCGATGCAGCCCAGGCTGCAGGCGAAATCGCGACGCAACATTTCGGGAACCGCCCCAAGGCCTGGGAAAAAAGTGATGGGCAAGGCCCTGTCACGCAAGCCGATCTTGAGATTGACGCCATGCTCAAAGCGCGGCTGACAGCCGCACGGCCGGAATATGGCTGGCTTTCGGAAGAATCTACAGATGACCTTGAACGCCTTGAGCGCGCGCGCGTCTTTGTTGTGGACCCGATAGATGGCACACGCGCTTTCATCGATGGCCAGAAGGGTTTTGCCCATGTAATTTGCGTGGTCGAGCACTGCAAGCCTGTCGCGGCAGTGGTCCATCTGCCGCTTTTGGGGCACACATATTCTGCCGCAAGCGGGCAGGGGGCCTATCTCGGCGCAAGGCCATTGCAGGTGAGCCAGCGGAGCTCGATAAGCGGCGCCCAAATCCTTGTCGCGCGCCCACAACTTGCAGCCAGACACTGGCCCGGCGGTGTGCCGGAATGCAACCGCCATTTCCGCCCCTCGCTGGCATGGCGTATGGCCCTCGTGGCTGAAGGTGCGTTCGATGCGATGCTGACTCTGCGCCCGACATGGCATTGGGATATTGCCGCCGGCAGTTTGCTTGTGTGCGAGGCTGGTGGCGTTGTCAGCGATGGCACTGGCGCGCGTTTGTGTTTCAATCTGCCAGAACCCCGCGCTGACGGTATCATTGCAGCAGGGCCGGCGCTGCATGCTGCCCTCCTTGAAAGGCGTAATCCCTGAAGACGCGCGGCGGTGGCTTTTCTTCGAGAGGGGAAGCAAGATAAACAGAGAGTGAATTCGGGGTCGCGATCAGGGGATACGGTGATAGGGAAAATGGACAAGGCTCGTCGCCTGCCGCTGAATATGCAAGAGCCGTTAGTGGGTGCTGCGTTCTTCGCTGAGAGTTTGGGCCTCTGATGCCGCGGTTCTTCGCACAAACGCTTGGACATGACGCACTCACCCCCGCGATGCTGGCGCGATTGCGGCCGCCGTTTGTCTGGATGCATGCGGACCATCTGCGTGCGGCGCAAATTCTGGCTGCGTTTTCTCAGACATTACTTCATCGTGCGCCTCATGTAAGCCTGCTGCTGACGGCACCTGAATTGCCAGAGGATCTTCCTGAATTGCCTGGGCGTATTGCGGTTTCCCTAAACTCGGATACCCATCAGACAGCACGTTTGTTGCTCGCACATTGCGCCCCCGCCGCAGGGCTTTTCGCGACAAAGACCCTGCCCGCAGGTGCCATAAAGGCACTGGGACGCGCCGGAGTGGATGTTTTTCTAACAGAAGCAACAAGCCCGCGTTTTGGTTCCCGCCTGCAATCGATGTCGGGGCGGTTCCTGATGACGCAAATCACCACTGTGTTTGTGTCTTCCGAGAACAGCCGCGCAGCCTGGCTCGCTCAGGGCCTTCCAGAGAGCGCGCTTGTAACATGCGGGAGGCTATCTGCTATTCCTGTTGCACTCGGATGTAACGAGACTGAACGCGAGGAACTCTCTGAAAGCTTCCGCCATCGCACGCTCTGGTTTGCGGCTGGTGTGCCCGAGCGTGAGGAGGCTGCCGTTTTGCAGGCGCATCGCGAAGCCTTACGGGAAAGTCATCGACTGGCCCTTATTCTGCACCCAGTTGACCCGATGCGGGGGCCCGCGCTGCGCGACCTTGCCGCTGAGCAGTTTGTGACAGCGCTACGCTCGCTCGATCAACCGATAACCCCTGAGACCCAAATCTATATTGTAGATACCGAAGGTGAGCGTGGGTTGTGGTATCGTCTTGGTGTGGCTTGCTTTCTCGGGGGATCACTCAGCATAGACGGCTCAACTCTGAACCCTTTCGAAGCAGCCGGGCTTGGCTGCGCGATCGTGCATGGTCGGATGTACGGCCGATTTTCCGAAGCCTATGACATGCTGCGTGAAGCTCGGGCAACGCGAATGATCCAGAGTGCCGAGGCTCTCGGTGCTGCTGTATGCACTGCCCTGCGGCCTGATCTGGCTGCCGATCAAGCGCATCGTGGCTGGCAGGTCATTTCCACCGCGTCCGAGGCCACCGAAACCATTCTTGCAGCACTCCTTGCGCGCTGTGACGCCATAGAGGCTGGCTGATGCATCCACCTGCTTTCTGGTTCACCCCGCCTGACCGGCCCGCCTTGCGTGCAAGATTACTTGCTCCACTCGGCGCAGTATATGCGCGTTTGACAGCTTTGCGGGTGGCGCGCGCGCCTGAGTATGTCGCTCCTGTGCCAGTGATCTGTGTAGGTAATCTCAATCTTGGTGGAACAGGTAAGACGCCCACAGTGATCGCCCTCGTTCAGATGCTTCAGGCGATGGGGTATAAGCCACATATCCTCTCGCGCGGGTATGGTGGTAGCCTTGTGGGGCCCGTACAGGTGGATGCGCGTGAACATGATTCGGGCCAGATCGGAGATGAGCCACTGCTGATGGCGGCTTTCGCGCCTGTCTGGGTTGGACGGGCACGTGCGCAAGCAGCGCGCGCAGCGGTTGCGGCAGGTGCCGAAATCCTGATTATGGATGACGGATTTCAGAATCCGGCTTTGGCGAAAGACCTGTCGGTACTGGTTATCGATGCCGCCATAGGGTTTGGTAATGCGCGGGTATTTCCGGCCGGTCCGCTGCGTGAACCCGTTGTGACGGGGTTGGAGCGCGCTGATCTGGCAATAACTATTGGTTCCACAGACATGCAGCGGCGATTTGAGCGCGTTCATTGCCTTGGTTTGTTAGAGCGTTTTGAGGCCGAATTGCGCCCTTTGCAAATGGGCATGAGCTGGAAGGGGCTGCGCGTGCTCGCTTTTGCGGGGATTGGGCGGCCTGAAAAGTTTTTTGCGACTTTACGCGCCGAGGGAGCAGAGATTTTGCGCGCCGAAGCTTTGAGTGATCATCAGCCGCTGACCGATGCCTTGATGGCGCGGCTGGAGTTGGAGGCAAAAGCGCTTGGTGCGCAGCTTGTGACCACTGAAAAGGATGCAGTGCGACTGCCCGCAAAATTTCGCGCGAAGGTACTCGCCTTGCCAGTGCGGCTGAAAATCGCAGAGCCCTCCCTTCTGGAATCGCGCCTTAGGAGCGCTCTGCGTTGACAGCGGAGGCGTGCCTTGGGGGCATCGAGCCCCCCCCAAGGCACGCGTCGGGCCAAGGCCCTCCATGCCAAGCCATCAGCCCAAGGATCATACGCTCAGGCAAATGTATTTCATCTCGAGATAGTCATCGATACCGTGGCTTGAGCCTTCGCGGCCAAGGCCGGATTGCTTGACCCCACCAAAGGGCGCAACTTCGGTCGAGATGATGCCAGTGTTGACCCCGACGATCCCGTATTCCAGCGCTTCCTGCACTCGGGTAATTCGCCCGATATCGCGTGCATAGAAATAACAGGCGAGGCCGAAGATCGTGTCATTCGCGTATGAGATCACCTCATCCTCTGTCTCGAAGCGGAAAAGAGGAGCCAGCGGGCCAAAGGTCTCTTCCTGTGCGACTTTCATCGCCTGTGTAACGCCAGTCACGATCGTAGGCTGAAAGAAGCTGCCGCCATTCCCATGACGCTGACCACCTGTCAGCACCTGACCGCCCTTCGCGAGAACATCTGCGATATGGTCCTCTACCTTTTCAACAGCTTCTCGATTGATCAATGGACCAAGCTCAACCCCCGGGGCCAGCCCGTCCCCGACCTTCATCTGTTCAACTGCTGTTTTAAGCTTTTCTGCAAATGCGTCATAGACCGCTGCCTGCACATAGATCCTGTTGGCACAGACGCAGGTTTGGCCATTATTGCGGTATTTCGACATAATGGCGCCGGCAACCGCCGCATCGAGATCGGCATCATCGAACACAATAAACGGTGCGTTTCCGCCTAACTCCATTGAGCATTTCATCACCTGATCAGCGGATTGACGCAGCAGGATGCGCCCCACTTCAGTGGACCCGGTAAATGTCAGTTTTCGAACAATCGGGTTTTCGCAGAACTCCTTACCGATATCCGAGGCGCGCGATGACGGGATCACGGACAAAACACCTTTTGGGATGCCTGCGCGCTCGGCCAGAACGGCCATCGACAGCGCTGAAAGCGGTGTTTCGGCAGCAGGCCGCGCAACGAATCCGCAACCTACAGCAAGCGCTGGCGCAACTTTCCGGGCAATCATGGCATTTGGGAAATTCCATGGCGTGATAGAAGCGGCCACGCCGATGGGCTGGCGGATCACACTCAGACGCTTATCCGGCTGATGGCCTGGAATAATCTCTCCATAGACGCGCTTTGCCTCCTCCGCAAACCACTCGACAAAACTGGCCCCATACGCGATTTCACCGCGCGCTTCAGACAGTGGCTTTCCCATTTCCGCAGTCAGGATCAGTGCGAGGTCTTCCTGATTGGCCATCATCAGATCATACCATTTTCGTAATATGGTGGCGCGCTCCTTGCCTGTGCGCGCAGCCCATTTTCGGCGCGCGACATCGGCTGCAGCGATGGCGCGAGCGGTTTCGCTCCGGCTCATATCTGCCACTTGCGCGATCACATCGCCACGCGCTGGATTGAGCACATCAAAGGTCGCGCCATCATCAGCTGCCACCCATTCGCCGGCAACGAACCCACGCGTTTCCAGCAGTGTCGGGTCAGACAAAAGCGATTTGAGATCGGTTGGCTGGTCAAGCATTTGGACTCCCTTTCCTGTGTCTTCCGTGCACATGCATTGCTCCAAAAGACGCAATGTCATGCAGGATATTTCCGATGCGGACGCTATCCTCTATTCAACCCAATGTCACGGGGGCTTTGAAAAGAGCAACCGAATGTTAACTCCCCAATGCCAATGTGTTCTGAGGTCAGTGCATTTACGGTAGGGGCACAGACATGTGTGCGCAGACAATCACGCCACTTCAGGCGATCAATGATGAGGTGTTCTACGCCGAACTTGTGATGCGGCACTCCTCGGATGCGGTGGTCATTTGCGATCCCGAACGAAAAACGCTTTGGGTGAATTCGGCATTCATCCAGCAAACTGGCTACTCATTGGATGAATTGCGTGGCAAGGAACCTGGAACAGTTTTGCAAGGAACTGAAACCAGTCAGAAAACAGCGCATGAGATCGACAGTGCTTGTCGCCAGCGTCGGGAAATCCGTGTGGATATCCTGAATTACACGAAGACAGGCGAGTCCTTCTGGGTCGATCTAAAAGTAACGCCAGTCTATGATTCCACCGGCAGGCACACGCATTTCATTTCGACTATGCGCGACATCACCGAGCGGAAATGTCTGGAAGCACAGAATGAAGAGATGCGTCATGCGGAAGCGTTGCGTCAGTCAGAGCGACAGCTTCTGGCGCTGACCAGCGAGTGGCTCTATTCCGCTAAGTCATTCGAAGAATTGCTGATGGTGATCCGTCGCGCGATGCACACTCTGATTACAGAGGCGGATGGTGCACTCTACATTTACGATTCTGGGCGAACCATGCTTGAATTGGTTGCGAGTTGGGGCACGATGCCTGAATTTGATCTCCATATCATGCCCGATGATTGCTGGGCGTTGCGTCGTGGTCGAGCTTACGCTTTTGGGCTAAAGCCGATCGAGTTTGTTTGCGACCATGTCAGCAAACCCGGCACACCGTATTTTTGTTTGCCGATTGTTGCGCATGGGGAAACTATCGGCTTGCTGCATATCGTTTTCGATGGCTTCGAGGAGGGGGGGATCATGCGTAATCTCCGCGATGAGGTTTTGCGCAATCGCTGGGATATTTCCCTGATCTGTGCAGAACAGATCAGCCTCGCGGTGGCAAATGTACGGCTGAGGCAGGAGCTCCACGAGAAGTCTGAGCGCGACCCGCTGACGGGATTATGGAACCGGCGTTGGTTCACCGAGCATTCGAAACTTAAAGTGAACATAGCACAATACTCTGGCAAGCCTCTGGCTTTCATTGCTTTGGATATAGACCGCTTCAAGCAATATAATGACGAGCACGGACATGAGGCTGGGGATTTTGTGCTTAGCGAAACCGGGCGTCTGCTATCGGATTACTTGCCGGAAGGGCTGTCTGCCTGTCGTCTTGGGGGCGAAGAATTTGTAATCATCTGCCCTGATCATGACGAAGAAATGGCCATAAATCAGGCGGAAGCCATACGACTCGAAATTGCCAAGTTTCAATTGGTCACTTCGGGGCGGTTGCTTCCACAAATCACAGTTTCAGCGGGAATTGGCTTGCTGGGAAGGGACGGGCAAACTGTGGATGAAATCATGAAAGCGGCAGATCTTGCGCTGTATCGGGCAAAGAATGGGGGAAGAAACCGTGTGGTGTCCTGTGTTAATCAAGAACAGGCTCCCGAAATCGATGATAATGAACCCTGAAAATGCATCGGATATGATTGTGGTCGCGCTTCCCGATCACTATACCCCTACGCTCAGGGTTGACCTGGGGTCAAGGCGCAAGCCGCATCAACAAAGCCGCAGACTGCCATAGCAACTCACCTTCAGACTGCTTTTCCAAGTGATTGACACTATGCGTTTCACCGCATAACCCTTCGGGCAAAGTCGTGCTTTTGCCAACGAATGTGAGAGAGAAATGGACAGCAGTTCCAGTCGAATGCACAACCAAAGTGATACGACAGAACGAAAAGTGAGCTTGCGCGTAATCCGGGCTGTGAGGTTTCAATAAGCCGCCGTCCCCCGCGCTTTAAATAAAAAAAGGGGGGTGCATGACCATCCAAACATCACTCAGCGATATTCGGTTTGACCCTGATGC
This sequence comes from Natronohydrobacter sp., assembly GCA_007125005.1. Lineage (GTDB taxonomy): Bacteria > Pseudomonadota > Alphaproteobacteria > Rhodobacterales > Rhodobacteraceae > Roseinatronobacter. The sequence goes on along the minus strand of SLDY01000101.1, from coordinate 2,747 downwards.
AGATGGGGCTGGGTTCGACGCGGCCTTCATCGCGATAGAGGTTGGACGGCTGTTGCAGGAAGAGCAGCATGATGTCATCAGAGAGTTTCTGCAAAGTCAGGAGCTTGCAGATATCGCTGCGCTGATCGAAGAGCTTGACGAAGGGAATGATCTGGCAGTTATAGAGCTGTTACCCCTACATGATCAGGCAGAGTTGCTGGGCTATCTGCGCCCGCGCGCGCAGATAGAGATCGCGACGCGGATGTCGCGGCGCAAATTGGTGGCGCTCATGACGGCGATGAGCCATGATGAGCGAGCCGATCTTTTCAAACAGTTGGACGAGGTCGCGCAAGAGGCGATTTTGCCTGCATTGTCCAAGGCCGAGCGCGAGGATCTGCGCAGGCTTGCGGCTTACGAGGAATGGACTGTCGGATCAGTCATGACCTCGGATTATGCAACACTGAAGCCTGATTTGACCTCTACCGAGGGTATCGACGCCTTGCGGATGCAAGCGATCGAGGCTGAAACCATTTATTATGCTTATATAATTGATGATGAACGTAAACTTATAGGTGTGGTGAGCCTGCGGGATCTGCTGACGGCACGTCCGCGTCAGAAGGTGTCCGAGTTGATGGACACCGAACCAGTCTGGATCCGAGCCGATGAAGAGCAAGAAGAGGCCGCACGCCTTATTTCGCGCTATGACCTGCTTGCCGTGCCGGTCCTTGACAATAATGACCGTCTTGTCGGCATCGTGACTGCCGATGATGCAATGGATGTGACAGAGGAAGAAACGACGGAAGATTTCTACAAGGGTGCCATGGTGCAGCCTTTGGAGATTTCTGTCTCCGAGGCCACCATTGCGGTGCTCTACCGAGCGCGTATCTTCTGGTTGGTGCTTCTGGTCTTTGGCAATATCTTCTCGGGTGCAGGGATTGCCTATTTTGAAGACACCATTGCGGCACATCTTTCACTGCTGTTCTTCCTTCCTCTGTTGATCGCGTCCGGCGGGAACGCCGGTACACAATCGGCAACCCTGATGGTGCGGGCACTTGCAACTGGCGATGTTCGTACGACAGATTTTGGTCGTCTGCTGACGCGCGAAGTCTTGATTGCGCTTTCTCTTGGGCTGACAATGGCACTGGCCGTGTCCATGATTGGCATTTGGCGCGGTGGGCCTGAGATCGCGTTGGTCGTGGCCTTGGCTATGGTCACCATCGTGATCATGGGGGCTTTGATCGGCATGTCTTTGCCGTTCATTTTCTCCAAACTCGACCGAGATCCCGCAGCGGCTTCCGGCCCACTTGTAACATCAATCGCCGATGTTCTCGGGGTGCTGATCTACTTCACCATTGCCGCGCAATTGCTGGGCCTTTGAGTGGCTTGCAATTTGCGACCGGCGCAAGTACCCGAAGCAAGTATATAGACGCGGCGTAAGAGGCATGACATGGACGGGATCACCGGGCTTCGTGAGAAATATCTACGGTACATTGCCGCCGCGGGAGATATGGACACGCTGGAAAACCTGCGTCTTGCTGCCCTCGGCAAGAAAGGCGAAATCAGCCTGAAAATGCGGGCGCTGGGGCAGATGAGCGCAGCCGAGCGGCAGGTCGCGGGCCCTGCGCTCAATGGGTTGAAATCCGAAATCGATGCCGCCCTCAAAGCGCGGCGGGCCGCTTTGGAAGATGCCATATTAGAGCAGAGACTGCAGGCAGAATGGCTCGATGTCACCTTGCCAGCGCGTCCGCGCCCCAGCGGGACGATCCACCCGGTGAGCCAGGTGATGGACGAATTGACCGCGATCTTTGCCGATATGGGCTTTTCGGTCGCCGAAGGCCCGCAGATCGAATCAGACTGGCATAATTTCGACGCTCTCAATATCGCGCCCGAACACCCCGCGCGTCAGGAACATGACACTTTCTTCATGCACCGCGCAGTAGACGATAACCGCCCGCCTCATGTGTTGCGAACGCATACTTCGCCCGTGCAGATCCGCGCAATGCAGTCTCAGGGCGCGCCGATCCGGGTGATCGCGCCTGGCCGTGTCTACCGAATGGACATGGACCAGACACACACTCCGATGTTCCATCAGGTCGAAGGGCTCGCCATTGACCGCGACATCACCATGGCGCAACTGAAGTGGACGCTCGAAGAGTTCTGCCGTGCTTTCTTCGAAGTAGACGAAGTCGAACTGCGCTTCCGCGCCTCGCATTTCCCTTTCACTGAACCTTCGGCCGAGGTTGATATCCGCTGCTCATGGGAAGGCGGCCAGCTGAAGATCGGCGAAGGCACTGACTGGCTCGAAATCCTTGGCTCCGGAATGGTGCACCCGCATGTCTTGCGCGCGGGCGGGATCGATCCGGATCGATGGCAGGGCTTCGCCTTTGGCATGGGCATTGATCGCATTGCAATGCTGAAATACGGAATCCCCGACCTACGCGCTTTTTTTGAATCTGATCTGCGCTGGCTGCGGCATTACGGATTTGCCAGTCTTGACCAACCGTCACTTGCAGCTGGTTTGAGCCGCTAACTTTCATCTTTGAAAGAATATCCACGGGGGTTTTCAAGGGGAACGTGCTTCCCTTGAAGCAGGGGTGCGTCCGTTGGACAGTCGGGGGGGCATGACGTTGCCCCCCGGATCCCCCTGTAAGTCGTTCACCCTGAATAACTCTTATCCATCTGTTTTTGCGAGATAATGGGGTGTATTTCTTTGGTTTAGGATGCAACATTTGGTATTATCGCAGCCGGAACCCTGCAATTTCGAGCTG
>SLDY01000110.1 GCA_007125005.1 Natronohydrobacter sp. | reverse complement strand
TTGCAAACCGGGGCGATCATTCGCCCCGGTTTTTCCTTTTAGCGTTCAATTGTCACGCGTGCCATACGGTCTGGAACGCCCATGATGGCACCATTGCCGCCAGTGCCGCGCTTGATTGCGTCGAGCACATCATAACCGTCCAGCATCTGACCAACGACAGTGTATTGTCCGTTTAGATGTGGAGCAGGTGCGAACATGATAAAAAACTGACTATTGGCGCTGTCAGGGTGCTGCGAGCGGGCCATGCCGACCACACCTCGCTCGAAGGGCTGCTGGGAAAACTCGGCCGTCAGATTAGGCATATCGGAACCGCCAGTGCCCCATGCTCGGCGATTGCCGTCCATCTTGCCATGCACGACATCCCCCGTCTGCGCCATGAACCCATCTATGACCCGGTGAAACACCACGTCATTGTAGTCGCCGCGTTCAGCGAGTGTCACGATCCTTTCAACATGGTTCGGCGCGAGATCATCGCGCAAAGCAATGCGGATTTCGCCATTGGCTTCACCCTCAACCTCAATGACCATCACTGGTCCTGAATGCTCATCAGGGACTGAAGTATCGGCATTCACGCTCATGAGGTTCATCCAGGACGCCCCCAGAATACCGAACCCCAGCGCGAATAATCCCGCAAAGATCAGTTTGTCACGCATCTGCAGCCACCTTGACACTCAGCATCTTGTCGGGATTTGCCGGTGGTTCACCGCGCGCAATTGCATCGACATGCTCCATCCCTGCGATGACCCGCCCATAGACGGTATATTGACGATTCAGGAAATGGTTGTCCTTGAAATTGATAAAGAACTGGCTGTTGGCGCTGTCTGGATTGGCCGAACGGGCTGCGCCGAGCGTTCCGCGATCATGCGGAATGCCCGAGAATTCAGCTTTTAGGTTTGGCAAATCCGACCCACCTGTGCCGCACCGGCCGGGATTATAGTTCACTTCGGTATTGCCATTCGCGACATCGCCCGTTTGTGCCATGAAGCCTTCGATTACCCGATGAAAAACCACATTGTCGTAAGCACCCGCGCGAGCAAGCTCTTTCATGCGCGCGCAATGCCCAGGTGCAATATCTGGCAGCAACTCGATTGTAACTGTTCCGGATTTCAGTTCCATCAGAATAGTATTGTCGGGGTCCTTGATTTCGGCCATATGCCGCACTCCTTGTATTCAACCAGTCGCACCCTACTGTGCTGGCTTGCGCAGGAAAAGCCCCCAGTGACCCCATGCGACCATTGACCCGCCCCCTGCTTCAAGCCAAAAAGCACCAGAAATAACCGGGAGCGTGCAGAATGGCCTTCAAAACCCTCGATGATCTGGATTTTACGGACAAGACCGCCCTCATTCGGGTGGATATCAATGTGCCTGTCGAAAACGGGCAGGTGAGTGATGCTACGCGCATTGAACGGGTTATACCGACCATTCAGCATATTATTGAAGCAGGTGGTAAAGCCGTGCTGCTGGCGCATTTCGGACGGCCCAAGGGCAAGGTCGTGCCAGAGATGTCTTTGGCGCTAGTGCGCCCTGCACTGGAAGCAGCACTTGGCAAACGAGTAGCTTTCGCTGAAAGCTGCATTGGAGGTCCGGCCAAGAAGGTTGTGGCTGCCATGGCGCCAGGTGATGTCGCGCTCCTGGAAAATACCCGCTTCCATGAGGGTGAAGAGAAGAACGACAAGCTTCTTGCGGCAGCAATGGCGGCCTTGGGTGATATCTTTGTAAATGAAGCTTTTTCAGCCGCCCATCGCGCCCATGCTTCGACCACAGGGCTCGCACAGCTTTTACCATCTTGCGCAGGTCGGCTTATGGAGGCCGAACTTAACGCGCTCGATGCAGCGCTGGGCAACCCGGAACGCCCTGTTGCGGCTGTAGTTGGTGGTGCCAAAGTATCTACAAAACTCGATTTGCTTGCGAATTTGATCACAAAGGTCGACCATCTGATTATCGGGGGCGGTATGGCCAATACTTTCCTCGCGGCGCGCGGCCTCGAGATAGGCAAGTCGCTGGCAGAACGAGAGATGCTAGAAACGGCGCGCGACATTATTTCCCGCGCAGAAGAGGCTGGCTGCACGCTTCATCTGCCTGTCGATATCGTTGTGGCGCGCGAATTTGCCGCAGGCGCTCCACATGAAACCTTGCCAGTTGATGCCTGCCCTGATGACGCGATGATCCTCGACGCAGGCCCTGAAACGATCGACGCGATCGCCAAGCTCCTTGACGATTGCCGCACGCTGATCTGGAACGGCCCTCTCGGCGCGTTCGAGATTTCGCCCTTCGATGTCGCCACCAATAAGGCAGCACAGGAGGCAGCGCGATTGACCCAAGAAGGGCATCTTGTCTCTGTGGCAGGCGGTGGAGATACAGTGGCAGCGCTCAACAAAGCAGGTGTTGCGGATGCTTTCACCTATGTCTCTACTGCGGGCGGCGCGTTTCTGGAATGGATGGAGGGCAAACCTCTTCCTGGCGTGGCCGCACTAAACAAAGAGTAATACACAATGAATGGACTGATCTGGACAGGTGCAGCGATTTCACTGCTTGGGATTTTTGGCCTTTTGTGGTGCGTGCTACATGTCATGAGGCTGAGACGCATGGAGCTTGATGATGCAGAGATGCGCACGCGGATGCAAAAGGCCGTTATGGTTAATTTTGGGGCGCTCGCGGTTTCCACACTTGGCCTGATGATGGTGGTAATTGGCATCTTTCTGAGCTGAATCACCGAGAAACAGCATTCCCAAACCTGTCAGCATATGCGATATTTCGCAAAACAGGCCAAAACAAGGCCACGATGCGAGCAGGTATTGGTTATGAAAAACGCACGGCCGGCCATAGGGCCGCTCTTCTATTTTGGCACTGCTGCCGTATTGTCCGTGTATTTCACCTTTGCAGCAGTGCAAGGTGCCTACGGTTTGTTCAATCGGGTTCAGATCGAAGCCGAGATCGCGACCCTCCAAGCCACACGCGACACTTTGCATGCCGAGCTTGTTGTCGAAAAAAATCGCACACGTCGTTTGTCAGATGTATACCTCGACCTTGATCTTCTTGATGAGCGCGCCCGAGATGTTCTTGGGCTTGCACGGTCAGATGAAGTCATTATCCGGTAAACGCGCCGGCCACGCGCCATAGCCCTCGACTATCACCACATCTGCCAGCGATACCGGCTCACGCAGGGCTTTCGCTGCCTGATACTCCGGGCTGAAATAACAGGCTCTGGCAGTGGCCGCATCTGGGAACTCGATCACGACAGTCCTCGCGCGTGTTTGACCCTCCAGTTGCTCCTGCGCGCCACCACGAATGATGAATTTTGCGCCATATTTGTCAAAAGCTTTGGCATTGGCCTGAATATAACTCATGTAAGCGTCAGCGTCTTTGACATCGACATGCGCGACCCAGTAAGCTTTGGTCATTGCTACACCTATCGGTTGTGTTAGTTGCAGTTACCAACTTCTGACTGCAATCTGTCTTATGTCAATTCGATGTCACAATATATGTGATATCTTGGTGCCAGTGCCGATTCTCGCGAGCTTGGTTCACGCGGCGAGGGTCGTCATTTGGTTGAGGGGAGGAGAAATCGATGTTTGACCCATTCACGTTCTGGATGCAGGGGACTGTCTACTGGATGAAGCTGATCAAGCAACAACAGGAGGCATATTTACGGGTGCTCGGATCATTTGCAGAGAAAATTCCGCATGAAGATTCAGCAAAACTCGCGCGCGAAGCTGAAGCGCTCAAGAAAAGCCTGCAAGCTGCCAACAAACCTGCCGCACCCGCGAAACAAGTCAGGAAAGATGCGCTTGTAAACGCATGAACTTTCCAGGACCAGCGGATCACATATCGTATATGCTGCGACTGCTAACTGATCAAATATCAAGTCGCAGCTGATCGGGATGCGGGGTACGTCCGCGCGCCTTACGAATGACAGCTGAAGAAGAGCGATCATTGCCGGAAGCGCGTGACCCGTGCTTGTGGGAAATAGCGCGCGCCGTTTGCCGAAAATTGCTCTCATTGCGCAATCCCCATAGGGTATTGCGCGCCGCTGCGGCAGCCTTCGCAAGATCAACGATCGGTTCGGGATAACGAAGCGTTGAGATACCGTTCGCCCAAGTCCAAGGCGTGTGCAGATGCTGTAGGGGAACTGAGGCAAGCTCAGGAACCCATTTTCGTATGAATTGTCCCGTTGAATCCTGATCAAAACCTTGTTTGACAGGATTATAGATCCGGATCGTGTTGATCCCAGTGGTCCCGGATTGCATCTGGACCTGCGGCCAGTGAATTCCCGGCTCGTAATCCGTGAAAAGTCGCGCGAGGATCGGCCCTGTATTGCGCCAATCCAGCCAGAGATGATAGCTTGCAAAGGACATCAGCATGGCGCGCATCCTGAAATTCAACCAGCCTGTTGCACGCAAATACCGCATACAAGCATCTACAAATGGAACACCGGTTTCGCCCATCTCCCAGGCTCGCAGGCGCGTTGCATCGGCCTCACGCGGGCGCAGCCCTTCATGGGCAGGATGCAGGCAGTTATATTCCATCGCGGGCTCGTCCTCCAGCTTCTGCATGAAGTGATCGCGCCATGCGAGGCGCTTGGCGAAACTGCTGAGCGATTGTTGCCAGTCATGATCGCCCATATGATCCGCGCGCGCACTTAGACGCGCTTGCTCGACCTGCCGCACAGATAGCACGCCAAACGCGATATAGGGCGAGAGCCGCGAGCAGGCGCGTTCAGCGGAGAGCGGCGAAGACATGGCCACGCGGTATTTTGCGCCGCGCGTGGCAAGGAAGCTGCTCAGCGCCTGTTCCGCAGCTTGGCGCCCCCCTGATTGCCGATGCGGGCAAGGATCGGGGGCCAGCCGCAAGCCGCGCGCATCCGGCAACCGCTCCAGCGTAGAGGTCTCGCGCGCCAGTGGCGCAATTGCTGGTGGCGTCTGTGCCAGCGGCGCGCGCATAAAGCGGTTGCGCAGCCCTTGCCAGCCATCGCGCGAGCGCAGCCGGCGCACAACGCCCGATTGCGGCAGCTCGACCCATTCGACACCATGCGCCCGCGCCCAGGCCGCAACGCGCTCATCACGTGCGAAAGTCCAGCCATTTCCGGTTTCCTCATGGCTGACCATCTGTGAGATACGGTACGCCTTGCACAATCGCGCCAGTTCTTCAACCGCATCACCCTTGCGGATAATCAGCGGCTGACCCAGCATCGCGAGATCGGCGCGCAGGTTCTCCAAAGCTTCACAGGTGAAAGCCCATTGTCGGGCGGATGTATCAGTCAGCGCCCAGTAGTCAGGCTCAATGATATAGACGGGCAAAACGTGAGCGCCGGCTGCGGCGAGCGCCGGGTGATCAGCGATCCGCAGATCACGCTTGAACCAGATCAGGACGGGCGCAATGTTTGACATTCCAGAGACATATCGCCTGATGCTTCGGCGTCAAGCGATATGTTCCTCTATTGTTCCCTCCGGCTGATCTGTTTGGTTCAGACAAGCTCGATGGACATTGCAATACCCTGCCCGCCACCGATACACATCGTGACCAACCCGCGCTTGCCCCCTGTGCGCGCAAGCTCATAGAGCGCCTTGACCGTGATGATTGCCCCGGTTGCCCCCACGGGATGCCCCAGCGCAATCGCCCCGCCATTAGGGTTAACCTTCGAGGGATCGAGCCCCAGCCCTGCACTGACCGCCAAAGCCTGCGCCGCGAACGCTTCATTCGATTCGATCACATCGAAATCTCCGACCGAAAGCCCGGTGCGCTTGCACAGCGCCTGCACCGCCGGGACCGGGCCAATGCCCATAACCTCTGGGCGTACCCCGGCATGAGCGTAGCCAGTGATCCGCGCCAGCGGTTTCAGCCCCGCGCGTTCGGCAGCCTCAGCCCGCGCCAGAACCAGAGCCCCAGCGCCGTCATTGATACCGCTTGCATTACCTGCGGTCACGCTGCCTTCCTTGCGGAAGGCCGGACGCAGACCGGCAAGCGCCTCGGCGGTCGTGGGTTTGGGGTGCTCATCTTGCGCAAACTCGATCATGCCCTTGCGGGTTTTTACCGGCACCGCAACGATCTGATCGGCAAAGCGCCCCTCGCTGATCGCCTTGGCCGCACGGGTCTGACTCTCCAACGCGAAGGCATCCTGTGCCTCTCGCGTGATCCCATGCTCGGCGGCGACGTTTTCCGCCGTGACCCCCATATGACCCGTCCCGAAAGGACAAGTCAGCGCGCCGACCATCATGTCAACAGCGCCTGTATCGCCCATTTTCTGCCCGAAGCGTGCAGCCGAGAGGATATGTGGGGCGCGGCTCATGCTCTCGGCTCCGCCAACGAGCGCGAAATCGGCATCGCCAAGCGCCAGCGCCTGCGCGCCAGAGATGATCGCCTGCAGGCCCGAACCGCAGAGCCGGTTCACATTCATCGCCGGAACAGTGTCGGGCACACCCGCGCCCATCGAGGCCCGGCGCGAAAGATACATATCGGCTGGTTCCGTCGCGATTACTGTGCCGAACACCACCGAGCCGATCTGATCAGGCGTAACCCCCGCGCGCTGGAGTGCTGCCTCCGAGGCAATGCGCCCCAGATCGATGGCGGGCACGCCCGCCAGAGAGCCGCCGAATGTGCCGATGGCAGTGCGCGCAGCCCCCAGAATGACAATCTCGTCCATGAAACTCCTCCTTTGCAAGTCAGGATCAGACTATGCGCAAGAGTTCCGGCAATCCAGCAAAAGCCGCGCGGGCTCAACGCTTTCGTTTCAGCTTCTTGCGGGCTTTCGCACTGGCCTTGTGCCCCTTGCTAGCGGCACGCCGTACCGGCCCCTTGCGACTGCGACGCGCGCTGCTGCGCTGTGGTGCCTCGCCCTCAACCTCGAGAAGCTCCAGCGCAAGCCCGCCGGTCACGGGTTCGGCCTCTGCCAGCTTGACTTTCACACGCTGGCCCAGCCCGATGCGAAAGCCTGTGCGCTCGCCTTCGAGCACCTGCGCCTCGGCGTCATGGCGGAAATACTCGTCACCAATCGCCCGGATCGGCACCAGACCATCCGCACCGGTCTCATCTAGCTTTACGAATACCCCGAAGCGCGCGACACCCGAGACGCGGCCCGTAAACTCCGCTCCCACACGCTCGGCCAGATAGGCCGCAAGATAGCGATCCGCCGTGTCGCGTTCGGCGGCCATGGAGCGGCGCTCGGCCTCCGAGATCGCCTTCGCGGTTTCTTCCAGATGCTCGATATCCCAAGGGCTCAATCCGTCATCGCCCCAGCCATGCGCTGCAATCAGCCCACGATGCACGATCAGATCGGAATAGCGCCGGATGGGTGAGGTGAAATGCGCGTATTCGCGCAAGGCCAGCCCGAAATGACCGAAATTCTGCGGCGCGTAATAGGCCTGCGTCATGGAGCGCAAAGTGGCCATGTTGATCAGTTCGTCAAACTCGGTGCCCTCGGCTTGTGCCAGCAACTGATTGAAATGGCGCGTCTGCAAAACCTGCCCTTTCGCCAATGCAAAACCTGATTCGCGCGCCAATTCGCGCAGCGCCTCAAGCTTTTCCGGGCCGGGTTCCTCATGGACACGATACAAGAGTGCCGAACCTTTCGCGCGCAGGGTTTCTGCGGCGGCGACATTGGCGAGCACCATGAATTCTTCGACCAGCCGATGCGCGTCAAAACGTTCCTTGAAGGCCACTGATGTCACGCGACCTTCATCCGAAAGCACGATCTGACGTTCGGGCAGGTCGAGATCGAGAGGTGCGCGGCGTTTTCGCGCCTGCTTGAGAGCGCGATAGGCGGCAAAGAGATGGGCAAGCTCATCGGCCAGCGGTGCAGTAGCGTCATCGAGTTGGCCTTCATCGGCGGCCTGCGCCTGCTCATAAGTAAGCGAGGCGCGCGAGCACATCATGGCGCGGTAGAATTCATGCGCGCGCTTGTTACCTTGCGCATCGATAACCATGCGCAGCGCCATGCAGGGCCGGTCCACGCCCTCATGCAACGAGCAGAGATCGCCCGAGAGGATATCGGGCAGCATCGGCACGACGCGGTCGGGGAAATAGGTGGAATTGCCGCGCCTGCGCGCCTCGCGGTCAAGCTCCGAGCCCGGGCGCACATAGGCCGCGACATCTGCAATCGCGACCCAGAGGATATAGCCGCCCTGGTTTTCGGGGTCCGGGTCCGGCGTCGCGCAGATCGCATCGTCATGGTCACGCGCATCCCATGGGTCGATGGTGAATAGCGGCAGATCGCGCAGATCGCGGCGGCCCTTCTCCGCGACCGGGCAAACTTGATCGGCCTCGGCGATCACGGCATCAGGGAAGGCATCGCGGATGCCATGCTCATGAATGGCGATCAGCGAAACGGCCTTGGGCGCGCTCGGATCGCCCAGACGCTCGATGATTTTCGCGCGCATTGGGCCGAAGCGGTTCTTGCCCAGCGGCTCAGCATGGACCAACTCGCCATCCTGCGCGCCTGCGGTCTCTTCCACGGTCCAGAACTTGTCCGCCCCCTTGTCGATGGGCACGATCCGCCCGCCCTGCGCCTCTTTGCGGAAAACGCCAAGGATGCGGGTCGGGTTCACACCGAGCTTGCGGATTACGCGTGCCTGATAGTCGTAATCGGGGCCGCGAATCGGCTCGAGCTTTGCCAGCACCCGATCCCCCTGCCCCAGTGCAGGATCGCCGGGTTGGGTAACAAAGAGAATCACCGGCGCATGGCCCTCGCCGCGCCATTCTATCGGGCGCGCGAAGAGATCGCCCTCTTCATCAGGGGCCAGCACTTCCAGCACGGTCACAGGCGGCAAGCCGCCCGCGCTGCGCGCAGAGCGGCGGCGCGGTAGGCTGCCCTCTTCCTCCAGCTCGCGCAGCATCGCCTTGAGGTCAATCTTTGTGCTGCCCTTGATCCCGAAAGCGCGCGCGATGTCGCGCCGCGTGGCGCCGGGATTGTCGGACAGCCAGTCACGCAATTCCTGCTGTGAGGGAAGTTGCTTCACGCTTGCCCCCTCTGGCAATGCAGGCCCACCCCTTGCACGCAAAGCAGTGGCGCGGCCCCTGCCAAAGCTGGGCAGGTGGGGCGTGCGGGGGGCGGGCTGGAAGGACTGCGCATCATTCGCCGCCTCTATCATGGACTTCGCAGCGCGTCATTGCCATTCCGCAAGCTTCAGGACCATGTCGCGATGCGGGATCCCTGCATCGAGATATTCCGGGCCTGTCGCCACAAACCCAAGCTTTTCATAGAACCCGATTGCATGAGCCTGCGATCCGAGCTTGGCATGGCTTATGCCAAGGCTACAGCGCAACGCCTCAATCGTCGCCCTGATCAACGCCACCCCGATGCCCTTGCTACGATGCGCACGCAGTACACAGACACGGCCGATCTTGCCCGTCTCGCCGATCAACAGCACGCGGGCACAGCCAACGGGAACCCCGTCGAGCCGCGCCAGAAAATGCAAGGCTTCACCATCGCGCCCGTCCACCTCCTCATGCTCCGGAACATTCTGCTCCTCGATAAAGACCGCCCGGCGCAGCGCATGGCACTGAGCCAGATCTTCGCTGCGCATCACTTCAAGTGTCATTCAAAATAGCCTCGCAGCACACGCAGATAGACCGATTTCAGGGTATGTATATCCGCGATATCGGCAAATTCATCAACCTGATGCATGGATTTGCCGACCAGCCCGAATTCCACCACCGGGCAGTGATCCTTGACAAAACGAGCATCCGAGGTGCCACCCGAGGTCGAGAGCACAGGCGTTATGCCGCACTCGGCCTCTACCGCATCGGCCATCAGATCGACGAGCGGGCCGGGCGGGGTCAGGAAACTCTCGCCCGAGATGCTGATCTTGAGCGCCAGATCAACGCCGCTTTCTGCACTGACCCGCTCGGCCTCCTCACGCAGCCAATCCGACAGCGATGCCCCCGAATGCAGGTCATTGAAGCGGATGTTGAGCGTTGCCTTGGCCTCGGCCGGGATCACATTCGATGCCGGGTTGCCCACATCAATGGTGGTCAGCGCCAGCGTAGACGGGCCGAAATGTTCCGAACCCTGATCCAGCTTATGCCGCGCCAGCCGGTCGAGATAAGACACCAACGCAGGCAACGGGTTTTTCGCGCGGTGCGGATAGGCTGAATGTCCTTGTATGCCGCGCGCCGTCACATGCGCGGTCATCGACCCGCGCCGCCCGATCTTGATCATCTCGCCCATGCGCTCAGGGCAGGTCGGCTCACCCACGATACAGGCCGACATCGCTTCTCCCTCGGCCGCCATCCAGTCAAGCAGGGCAATCGTACCATCGCGCCCCGGCCCTTCCTCATCGCCCGTGATGGTGAGGATCACCGCCCCCTCGGGTGGTGTGTCACGCACAAAATCCACCGCCGCCGCTGCAAAAGCCGCCACACCCGATTTCATGTCGCAGGCCCCGCGGCCCCATATCCGGCCCTCGGCCAGTGCGCCGCCAAAAGGCTCGCGCGTCCAGTCATCGGGATTGCCCAGCGGCACCACATCCGTATGGCCATTGAACCCGAAACTCTTGGGATGCCCCTTCGTCCCCCAGCGCGCGAAAAGATTGGGCGTACCATTACGATCAACGCGGGTGCAGTTGAAACCGGCCTCCGAGAGCAGCGCCTCCAGCAAAACCAGTGCCCCGCCCTCTTCGGGTGTGATCGAGGGGCAGCGGATCAGCGCGGCGGTCAGTTCGACCGGGCAGACCGGCTCAGTCATCCTCGGCCTCATCGGTGAACCATGTCTTCTGCGCCACGATCACGGCGTTCTCAGCCAATGCGCGCCCCATCAATTCACGCTCTTCCTCCGGCACTGTATCGCCAGCCTTCAAACGCTCTTCTAGCGTGCCGTAGCTTTCGACATTGAGCGGCGCAACTCCGGCGGCTTTCAGCACTTTGACCGCCTCGCGCACGGCCTCGGCCTCATCCACCCCTGTCGCATAGAGCAACAGGGCTGCTCCTGTCGCGCCCTTGGGCAGATCGTCATCGGGGCTGCGCCCCAGTTCCACAAGCAGGGTGAAAACCTGTTGCTGGCGTTTTTCGGGTGTGTCTGAAATCTCTGGCATCGTATCGCTCAATCCCTGCGTTGTTCCTGTCAGGAAAGGTTGTGCAAGGCAAGCCCCGCCATCCGTTTACCCCATTCAGCATAGAGCGCCGCGCCTGGGTGAAGCCCGTCACGCGCCAACCATTCCGGACCGGGCGCAAGATCGAAAGGCACATGCTGTGCAGCCTGTAGAGCACACAGTTCACACAGGCTGGCATCCAGAGCCAAAGCGCGCCGACCCAGAAAACTTCGCAGCGGGTCTGGAAAAACCTCAAACGCTCCCAGAGGAGGAACTGCGGAAACAAGAATATGTTGGACCCCATGCCGCATGCGCAAATCTTTGATGAGCGCGGATTGCGCTTGTTTAAACCGCGCTGTCCGGGTCTGGCGCAGCACATCATTCACCCCCAGAGCCAAAACAGCAATGTCAAACTTTCCCTGCCCGCGCAGCATCGCGCATGCCAGCGCGCTCGTTGCCCCCGAGCGGGCGACAAGCTTCCAGAGCACACGATTATGTTTGATGAGATGGTGCAGCATCTGCCCGGAAAGTGCTTCACTTTGATGGGTGACACCGACTCCGGCAGCGGAGGAATCGCCAAGGATCAGCAGTCGTAGAGGCGCACCTTGCCCTGCATCGCCCTGCCGAGGCCCTTCGGCCTCTGGCATACGCTCGATACGCGCGAGGACAGATAGCGCCTGCGCAGCATAAACCGGAGCAAGGGCAAGATCAGTCAAAGATTGCATGGTATATTGATAAGTGCCCCGAGCGCGCGTGTCACGCGCAAGGGCTGGTCCCTCGGGCGGCAAATCGCTATGACAGTCGCCAAATACAGACCGGATGCAACCTCATGCCCCATACGATTGCTGATATTGCCAAAGCGCTTGGGCTCAGGGCCGAAGGAGCGCTTGAGCTAACCATCTCTCATGCCGCCGAACCTGCCCATGCCGGACCAGACGCGCTGGCGATGGCAACGACACCAAAATATGCCGCTTCCCTTTCTCAAGGCAGCGCCCGCGCCGCGATGCTCTGGGCTGGGGCCGACTGGCGCGAATTGGGGCTAGAGGCTGCAATCTTCGCACCCCGCCCGCGTTGGGCGATGGCAGGGGTCTGCGAGATGCTTGACCCGGGTTATGATTTTGGCGGCGGCATTCATCCGCATGCGTTCATCCACCCCAGCGCCGAGATTGGCGCAGGTGCGCAGATTGGTCCTTTCACCAGCATTGGCGCGCGCACGCGGATCGGAACGGGTGCCCGGATCGCGGCAAATGTCACAGTGGCCGAGGATGTGGTGATCGGCGCAGATGTGATCCTGCATGCAGGCGCGCGGGTGGGGGCGCGCTGCGTGATCGGGGCGCGCTATATCGGCCAACCCAATTCGGTGGTGGGGGGCTGTGGGTTCAGCTTTGTGACGCCGGAACCCTCGGGCGCAGAGGAGGTACGCGCAACGCTCTCGGGCGAGCGGCAGGTGAGACAGCAGAAATGGCACCGCATCCAGTCGCTGGGGGCTGTGCGGATCGGCGATGATGTGGAACTTGGCGCCAATTCCTCGATCGACCGGGGTACGATCCGCGACACAGTGATCGGATCGGGTACCAAAATCGATTCAGTCTGCCAGATCGGCCATAATGTACAGATGGGCGAGGATTGCATGATGTGTGGCATGGCAGGCGTCGCTGGATCGGCCCGGATCGGAAACCGGGTGCTGCTGGCGGGCAAGGTTGCGGTGAATGACAATATCTTTGTGGGCGATGATGTGATCGTGGGCGGGGCAAGTCGGGTCTATACCAATGTTCCAGCAGGTCGAACGATCCTCGGTGATCCGGCCACCAAACTCGAGACACAGCTTGAAATCCGAAAGGTTTTGCGTCGGCTGCCGCGTCTGGCGGCGCATGTTGTGCAACTTCAGGAAGCGGTTTTCGGCAAAACGACCAAAGATGCAGCAAAGGACAGCGAGTGACCCTTGCCCTGCGCCGCCTCGGGCTTAGCTCCCGCAAACAGGTAGCCGGACGGAGGGTTTGCGATGGACGGGATCATGATGAGTGAGCACAGCTTCACACCCGATGCGGACCGCAGCCGCGATTTTCGCGATGCGCTGGGGCGGTTCGCAACAGGCGTGACGGTTGTGACGACGCTCAGTGAGAAAGGCCCGCTCGGCATCACCGCGAACAGCTTCGCGGCACTTTCGCTTGAGCCTGCACTGGTGATGTGGGCACCGGGGCGGTTCTCGCGGCGCTTTGACGCTTTCGCAGAGGCAGAACATTTCGCCATACATGTGCTCGCTGCCGATCAATTGCCGCTGGCCGAACATTTCGCGGGCAACGGCCTCGATTTCGATCTGCCGGGAATAGAGATCGGCGCCGGAGATGTACCGATCCTGCCGGGATGCCTCGCCCGGTTCGAATGCGTGCGCCATGCTGTGTATCCCGGAGGCGATCATGCGATTGTCGTGGGTCAAGTGCTGCGCGTAACAACCCGGCCTGGGCCTGGCTTGAGCTTTTTCGCCGGGGGCTATGGCGCAATCGGTGCGGATTGAGCACGGGGCGCTTGCACCTTGAACAGTGACAAGCGAGACTGTCAGAGATGACTGACAGGGCATAGCATGCTTGAGACGCCGAAATCTGTGATCCTGCTAGGTGCATCGGGCACTATAGGCCGCGCGACGCTGGCCGAGCTTTTCGGCCAAGGCTATGCCGTTACCTGTTTGATGCGGCCAGGCAGTGCAGCGTCTCTGCCTGCAGGGGTGATACGGCGGGATGTCGATTTCAGCGATCCGACGCATCTGGAGACAGCATTCAGGAAAGGCAACGCGCAGGCAGTGATCTCCTGCATGGCATCGCGCACGGGCAGCAAGGCGGATGCTTGGGCGGTGGATTACCACGCGCAAAGCCACGCGCTGGCGGCTGCGAAAGCCGCAGGAATCGGGCAATTCGTGCTGCTCTCGGCGATCTGCGTGCAAAAACCGCTGCTGGAATTCCAGCGCGCGAAACTGGCTTTCGAGATCGAATTGCAAGCCTCGGGGCTGCGCTGGTCGATCGTGCGCCCGACAGCGTTCTTCAAATCTCTCTCGGGGCAGGTCAAACGTGTGCAGGCGGGCAAACCGTTTCTGCTCTTCGGGGATGGGGATCTTACCGCCTGCACGCCGATCAGCGACCGCGATCTGGCGCGCTATCTGGTCGGATGCTTCCGCGATCCCGATCGTTGGGCGCGTATCCTGCCCATCGGCGGCCCCGGCCCTGCCCTGACCCCGCGCGCGCAAGGCGAGATGCTGTTCGAGTTGCTGGGCAAGCAAGCGCGGTTCCGGCATGTGCCGGTCGGGTTGATGGACGCCATCATTGCGACGCTGGGGGCCTTCGGCAAACTGAGCCCGAGCCTTGCCGCAAAGGCAGAATTCGCGCGGATCGGGCGGTATTATGCGACCGAGTCGATGCTGGTCTGGGATGCCGAGGCCGGACGCTATGACGCGTCCGTCACCCCGGCTTTCGGCAGCGACACGCTGCGCGATCACTATGCGCAGATGCTCAACGGCGCGCGGGGGGTTGATCTGGGCGCGCATGCCGTGTTCTGAGGTTGTCGGGGGGCGCTGCCCCCGGTCCCTTCGGTCTCGCCCCCCAGGAATTTCTGCAAGCATGAAACCTGATTCAGAAGGCCGGCTGTGTCTGGCGCCGGCGTTGCAGCAGAATGACGCCCAGAAGTAGGAGCAGTGCGGGGATGTAGAAAAGCTGCTCAGGCACTCGATCTGCCGGGCGCAGGACCGCGCTCAGCTCGACAGGTTCGCTGCCATAGAAATCGAAATCACCCAGAGCGCGCTGGAAGGGCGAGCCGAACATAGGCTCATCGAGCACCATGCGGTCAGGTTCTGGCATCAGGAATAGTCCGGTCTGGCCTGCGCGCTGCGCGGACGGTGTCTCGTCGATATCTAGCACCAGAGTAATACTGCGGGGCTGGCCAGTGTTGAAATCTGGGCCTGTGACTTCAAGCCTTATCTGATCTCCTGCCGCCGCAGTCTCCAGAATCTCTTCGAATTGCAGCCCCGACATCCGCTCGAATTCCGGCTGGATCCGATCCAGCCAGAAATTCGGAACGAAGAGCGTGAAGGCCACCAGCAGGAGGGCGGCAGATTCGTAGAGCTTAGAGCGGGCGAGAAAATAGCCCTGCGTGGCCGCCGCGAAGAGCAGCATTGCGAAAGTGGCGATCACGAATATGAAGGCGGCCTGCGCAAGCCCAGCTGCGGTGCCGAGATCGACCCCATAGAGGATGAGTGTCGGGTTGTAGATGAAAAGGAAGGGCAACGCGAGCGTACGCAAGGAGTAGAAGAACGCCTGAAAACCAGTTCGGATCGGATCGCCGCCAGAGACGGCGGAGGCCGCAAAACTTGCAAGACCCACTGGTGGCGTCACATCGGCCATGAGCCCGAAATAGAAGACGAAAAGATGCGCCGCGATGAGGGGCACGATCAGCCCTTCCTGTGCGCCCAGACTGACCACCACTGTGGCCATAAGCGACGACACCACAATGTAATTCGCCGTGGTTGGCAGGCCGAGCCCGAGGATGAGCGAGAAGAGTCCCACGAGCAAGAGCATCAGGAACAGGTTGCCCAGTGCCAGCATCTCGACCAGTCCGGCGAGTTCGGTGCCGATGGGAGTGCGCGTAACTGTAGCCACAATCACGCCCGCCGCCCCTGTAGCCACGGCTATGCCGATCATGTTGCGGGCACCTGCGATCATGCCATCAACAAGATCATTCAGGCCGCGCTGGAGTTCACGAATGAAATTGCCTTCTCCGCGCAGCAGAGATTTGATCGGGTGTTGGGTCAGGATGATGAAGAGCATCGAGAGTACAGCAAAATATGCTGATTTCGCGGGCGACTGGCGCTCAACCATCAGAAACCAGACCAAGATCACGATTGGCAACAGGTAATGCAGGCCAGTCGGAAATACCTCACGCATAACCGGGAGTTTGATTTCCTTGTCGTTCGGGTTGTCGAGTTCCAGATCCGGTCGTTGTGATGAAACCCACAGACAGGCGATATATACAGCGAGTAATACGAGCAGAATGACGGCGCCGGAAATCGATGGCGCGACATCGCGCAGAAGGCCTATTGCTGCGATCACCCCATAGAATACCGCCCCGGCGACAACGAAGCCGATAACAGTCTTCAGGAGCATCTGCAGAAGGCTCGCACCCTGCCCCAAGGCTGGAATATTGTTCTTAAGCGCCTCGAGATGTACAATGTAGATCAGCGCGATGTAGCTTATTACCGCCGGAATGAAAGCGTGCTTGATCACCTCAAGATACGAAATGCCCACGAATTCGACCATCAGGAAGGCCGCGGCTCCCATTACCGGTGGCATGATCTGGCCATTCACCGAAGAGGACACCTCGACCGCGCCGGCTTTTTCAGAAGGAAAGCCCACGCGTTTCATCAGCGGGATGGTGAAGGTGCCGGTTGTCACAACATTGGCGATCGATGAGCCTGAGATCAAACCTGTCGCACCCGAGCCCACCACTGCCGCCTTGGCGGGGCCGCCGCGCAGATGCCCGAGGCCCGCAAAGGCGAGCTTGATGAAGTAATTGCCTGCTCCAGCCTTGTCGAGCAGCGCGCCGAAGAGCACGAAGAGGAACACGAAAGCAGTGGAAACGCCCAGCGGAATACCAAACACCCCCTCGGTCGAGAGCCATTGCGTGTTAATGATACCGTTGAAGCTGCGCCCTTCATGCGCGATCAGATCCGGGATCAGCCAGCCTTGCCCGAAATAGCTATAGGCAAGGAAAATTCCTGCCACGATGGTCAGTGCGGGCCCGAGCGCGCGTCGCGAGGCTTCAAGCAACAGCAAAAGGCCGATCGA
>SLDY01000139.1 GCA_007125005.1 Natronohydrobacter sp. | reverse complement strand
GCATCTCGGCAACCGTGAGGCCCGTGTATTGTGCAACCACAACCACGCCAGAGCTTTCGAAGATCTGGCCGAGTTCCTCGACCACTTTCTCTTTTTGGGCTCTATCCACAGGGTCTCTCCAATTATCAGAGGGTCTCCCCTCCGGCTCGTTGCGCCAGACCGGGGTCTGGCATGAAGTCCGAACGGGCCTTCCCAATATCGCCCGAGGAAATCTTCCCCGAAGCCAGATTGTTCCACTCCCGTCTCAGGCAGGAATTATGAAGGCTATACCTTCACCCGCCGTCTCGGACGAATCATCTGGGCGGTCAGACAATCGTCCACCTCCCCGACGGGGGGCTCCATAGACGCTGGCGCCAGCAAAGCCAAGGGATAAAATTTCGCATCGCGCCAAGCAAAGACCAGTTGCCGCCCTTCAAAGCACCGCTATTACTCGCGTACACCTTGCAATTGATCGCGATAATACTCTGCTTCGGCGCGCGCCTCGCGCAATCCATCCATTGCGGCAGACAATTCCGCTTCGGTCTGCGTCAGCCGATTGGTCAGTTCACGTTCGCGTGTTTCAACATACTCGATTGCCTGATCGCGAATCAATTCCGCCTCGTTAAGCGCCTGCGCCATCCGATCGAGCTCACCAAGATCTGATTGCCGCACCCGCGTAAAGCGATGCACGAGCCAATTTGCGGCCCATCCCAGCGCAAAGGCCACAAACAGGATTATTGCGGTGGCGATGACAAACTCGGTGCGGTTCATGATCTTCCCTCAGAGCAGTTTCTTTACACAGGAGCCGCGCCGACTGCACCCCCAAATCGCAACTATTCCTCACGCGATGGGCGCGGAGCCGGGCGGGTTGTTTCCCCTGCGCCGACTGTGACCGTGATGGTCAGATCTGCCTCATCGGGCAGTCCTGGCTCATCCCCCTCCTGGGGCGGCGCATCACCGTGCCGCTCGGCCTGCGCGGCTTCTGCGGAAGCACCGATCAGGCGGAACTCGATACGCCGATTGGCCTCGCGCCCTTCGGCTGTCGCATTATCCGCCACCGGAAATTCCGGTCCGTAACCAACGGCCTCAAAATCCGAGACAAGTGCACCACGCTGCAAAAGCCCCGCAATAACTGCTTCGGCGCGTTGCTGGCTCAGACGCATGTTCGTCTCCAGCCGCCCCTGGCTGTCAGTATGGCCGCCCACCTCGATCTCGAGCCTGCCACAATCGCGCAGGATTTCCGCAATCTGGTCCATCACGCGCCCGGTGGCAGAATCAATCGAGCTAGAGCCCGGATCGAAGGTGATCTTCTGTTCGTCGAGAACTTCCCTGATCCATTGCTCACAGCGTGCAGGTGAGGGCTGCATCGCCACCGGGTCGAACCGCTCGTCATAGTGGATATCAAGATTGAAGACCGCAGCTGGACCCAGTTTCTCTGCCAGCCTGCGTGACAGCGTGTCCGAGACCGCAGCATCGCCGGAGACGCCGCGAATATCAAAACGATCAGGACGCACACGCACCATCCCGTGCTCGAGCTGCGCCAGCGTATCGACCGCCAGCAAGGCGCGCAGCGGCCACCCATCGGGCAGATCGGGATCTATCCGCGTGCTGATACGCACAGCGGTCGGCCCGAATTCTGCGCGGGCAAGCGCTTGGAGCGCATCGCGTGAGCGTTCATCCACCACCTGACCGCGCAGCAGTACAATTCCGTTTTCATCGCGGCTGGCAACGAATTCGACCACCTCATCGCCGCGCATTTGCTCATCGCCCGATGGCGGCAGGCGATTTGCCTCAAGAGAAAAGGCATCTGGCAACACCTGCTCAAGTTCAGCCGCCACACGGTCCAGAGCCTCCGGCGCAACTGAATAGGGCACGTTCAGCGAAATATCGATATCGGCAAGTGTCACGCTGCCCGCGCCCAGCTCGGCAAGTGCCCGGATCGCCTCGCGGGCCGCAACCTGCCATCGTGGCGAAGGGCTTCCAAGCCCAATGCTGCAATCAATAACACCCTGTGCCCCGGCTGAACGCGCTGCGCGCAGAATCGCAGCGCGCGCCTCGGTCGAATCTGCCGTACAGGCATCAAAGCGCGCTCCGTTTTCATCTATGACAAAACGCAGCGTGAACGGCGATATCACCGGGCGGGGTGCAGTGATCTCGATACTGCTGATCAAACCTCGCGGACGATCACGCATCAGCGTTTCGCGCCATTCGTCACGCTGGCGCTCGCTATCGGCCAGCCCCCTGACCTCCACCTGATCCGGGCTGATCGAGACCTTGCTTGCAGGGATCATCGCCAACGCTTTCAAGCCGAAATCCGCCGCCTGCTCCCAGCCGAAAGGCACTGGATGATTGGCCGTCTCCAGCATGTTTACGACAGAGACTTCAGGGTCGATCCCCTCAATCACACGCACCATGCTCTCGACCGAAAGGCTTGCAGGCACCAACCCGATCAGTGAGACATCCAACCCGTTTCGCAGTATCTCGATCTGAAAGCGCGGGGCGGCGATTTCGACAGAAGGTGCTACGCTGATCTCATCGATCACCCGTTCGGCGGCAACCACAGTAGAAACAGCACTCAGCGCCCTGAATCGCACCGCTTCGCTTTCGGCTTCACCGCGCAAGGTAAGCAGCAGGCCATCAGTCTCGATCTCGGCCCAGCTCATGCCCTGATCGGATAAGACAGCCGCTGCATCGCGCCCTACGACATGCTCGATGCCGCGCACGGCCAGCATTGCGGCAGTCACGGACAGCACGAGTGCCAGCGCAAAGCAGCCCACCATCAGCACGACTGCCTTGTATTGCGCAATCACCGACGCCCCAAGGCCGCGCAGCCGCTGCACCGCGTTTGACGATTTCTCTTTCATGCCGGTCCCCTAGCGCCTTGCGCCTTGTCGCGCAATCACAGGAAAACCGTGATGGCAAGAAACAGCGCAGCCAACAAGCCCGCGTCTCTGTTTGAGCGGAACAGATGCAGACACGTTTCTGTGTCATCAATGTCAAGTTTGCCAAGCTGCCAGTTCATATGCGCCCCCATCGCCCATGCGCCCGCAAGCCCCAATGACATTTTGAGGGGATCAGCCAGCGGCGACAGCGCGTAAATCACCGCAAGCGACATCAGCACCACAGTTACGATCAGAAACCCTCGCAACCAGCTCTCGGTCGCATCGCCAAAAAGCCGAGCGGTGGATTTCACGCCGATCAGTTCGTCATCCTCGCGATCCTGATGGGCATAGATCGTATCGTAGAAGAGCGTCCAGCTTATCCCAGCCAGGTAGAGGAAGATCGCCGGCAATCCCAGTTCACCGGTTTGCGCGGCCCAGGCCAGAAGCGCCCCCCAGTTGAAGGCAAGGCCCAGAAAGACTTGCGGCCACCATGTGAACCGTTTGGCGAAAGGATAGATCGCGACAAGCAGGAGCGATAGCAGGCCCAGCCCTATCGCTACCCAATTGAAGGTGAAGAGGATCAGCGCCGCGACGCACGCCTGCACGCCCATCCAGATCGCGGCCTCGCGCACCGAGACCGCTCCCGAGGGAATGGGTCGTGAGCGCGTGCGCGCAACCTTGTCATCAATGTCGCGATCCGTGATGTCATTCCATGTGCAACCCGCCCCACGCATCAGAAACGCGCCGATGCTGCAGCCAATGAAGATCCATAGCGTCAGCCAGCCGGTCTTGTCGGGATGGGCCGAAGCGCCAAGGAACAGCCCCCACCAGCAAGGGAGCAGCAACAGCCATGTCCCAATGGGCCGGTCAGCGCGAGACAGCCGCAAATAGGGCTTCAGATCGGGCGGCGCGTAGCGATCCACCCAGTTGAGCGCGTAGGCATCGGCGACATTGTCCTGCGGCGTCTCACCCTCTGGCCTTTGATCATCTCCGGTCATACTCTGGGCCTCATGAACAGTGACAGCCTACGCGCGAAAATCCGGCTCTTTGTAGAGCAGCCTTTGGGGCAGGGGCAAGAGATAGCCCTGTCGCAGGGCCATGCGCATTATCTTTTCAATGTTTTGCGTCAAAGCATCGGTACACAGATTGCGCTTTTCAACAACCGTGATGGCGAATGGCTGGCCGAGATCGTGGCAGGCTCCAAACGGGGCGCTACGGCGCAATGCAGAGCGCAAAGCGCGCCGCAGCGTTCGCCACCCGATCTGTGGCTCCTCTTTGCCCCGATAAAGAAGGCGCGGACCGATTTCATTGTCGAAAAAGCCGCCGAGCTTGGTGCGGCGCGGATCCTGCCCGTACAGACCGAACTCACCAATTCGGAGCGCATCCGGCAGGACAGACTACAAGCGCATGCCATAGAGGCCGCGGAGCAATGCGGCGGCACCTTCGTACCCGAGGTCGCCGCGCTGACGCCACTGCCGAAGCTTCTCGCAGACTGGCCCGAGAACCGCGCGCTTATCTTCGCCGATGAGACGCTGAGCGAAGGCGCGCGGCTGGCGCCGCTGCCCCCTGCCCCTGCAGCGATCCTGATCGGCCCGGAAGGCGGGTTTTCCGGGGGAGAGCGTAGTCGCCTGCGCGCCTTGCCGCATGTACACCCCATCGCATTGGGGCCGCGCATTCTGCGCGCGGATACGGCTGTAGTGGCGGCCCTCACGCTTTGGCAAAGCCAACAAGGGGATTGGCGGTGATCGCACCACTGCGCGAAGCGTTGGCGCGCCGTCAGGGAATGCAGGCGCTTGCGGGTAAGTTGAATGCGGGTTTTCCAGCGGCACCGCCTGTGCCGGAGCGGCTCATCAAATCAGACAGCAAGGGCATGGTGGCCATAGGGCGCTGGCACGACAAGCCCGTGATCATCAAGCAATTCGCAGCCGAGGATGCTCCTGCACGCATCGCCCGGATGGAGGCTGATCACAGGCGGCTCTCCGCGCTCTTCCCCTACAAGGGGCTCGATTTCGCGGCCATGCTCGCTGCAGCCCCTGCACAAGGTATCGTGCTCTTGCCCCCCTTGCCCGGCATCCGGCTTGATGAGGCGATGATAATGCGATCTCCTGCCGAGCGCCTTGAGCTTGTCACCAAGGCGGGGCAATGGCTCGCGCGCAGTCTTGGCGGGGCTCGCGATAGAGGCAGTTTCAGTCCGAATCACTGGCGGCGGATGCTGAAAGACCAGCTTGGCAGAGCGCGACTGCCTGCAGAGGATAGCCGCCTCTTGGATACCTGCCTTGCTCGTCTGGCCGCGATGGCCCCTGCCCTGCGCGGCGGCAAGATCCCACGCGGGCCGATCCATCGCGATTTTTCGCCGCAGAACATCCACTGGGATAGCGCAAACGGCAATTTGGGCGTCTTCGATCTCGATTACCGCACTGAGCAGGCCATCGCGCTGGCGCTGGTGCGGATAGCGAGTGAACTGACCCAACGCCTGTGGCCCCATGCCCCGGAGATGCCGCTTGATCAGGGGCTCTGCCGCGATCTGCGCACCGCACTTCTTGGCGTGCCTGGTCTGGAACATGACGGGTTTGACAGCTACTACGTCACATTCCTGACTGGTGTGCGGCTCGGGGCACTGTTGATCGAGAAACAGAACAACGCCCGGATCAGCGCCGCACGCGCCTGCGTCACCAACTGGCTGGAGACTGCGCCATGCCCCTGATCCGCCCAGAATTGACCGCAGTCTTCAAACGCTGGTCGGAAGTGATGGCTGGGTTGGGTGTCGCGCTGTTCGGGCTATGGGCGCTACAGGCCAATGACGCGTTCTTTCAGGCGTTGGCAGCACTTGTGATCCTTGCGGGACTGGGCATGGCGATTATCGGCTGGCGGCGTATGCGTTTTCAACGCGATGGCGTCGCTCCCGGCATCGTGCAGCTTGTCGAAGGACAGATTTCCTATTTCGGACCGGAGGAAGGCGGTTTCGTTGCACTGCGCGATCTGGTTGAACTGCATCTGGTGGCGCAAGGTCAGGAATGGCTGCTGCTATGTGCAGATGGCACGCGGCTGCAGATCCCGGTCGCGGCCCGCGGCGCAGATGTGCTTTTTGATGCTTTCGCCACGCTTCCGGGGCTGCGCATGCAAAGCCTTCTCGAGGCGCTGGATGACCCCGAACCGCCCGCGACGCGCGCGCTCTGGCTCCATCCCGCGCGGCGGTCAAGACACAGGCAGTTGCGCTGAGGCTTGACTTGATCGCTGACACGCTCCAAGTCTGCGCCCTGACGCAAGACCAAGGATCGGAACCCTCATGTCCATTCCCCAGACCGGCGGCGGGCCGATCGAGAGCAAGGCCCAACTGGCAGAATATCTGGCAGCGGGTTGCAAGCCCAAGGAAGATTGGCGCATCGGCACCGAGCACGAGAAATTCGGTTATTGCCGCGATACGCTCTGCCCCCTGCCCTATGACGGACCACGCTCGATCAAGGCGATGCTTGAAGGGCTGCGCGACCGCTTCGGCTGGGCGCCAGTCATGGAAGGCGGCAAGATCATCGGGCTGGAAAAGGACGGCGCGAATGTCAGCCTCGAACCCGGCGGGCAGCTGGAGCTTTCCGGCGCACCGCTGGAAACGATCCACCAGACCTGCGACGAGGTGAACGAGCATCTGCGCCAAGTGCGCGCGGTGGCCGACAAGATCGGGGTGGGTTTTATCGGGCTAGGTGCCGCACCGATCTGGACGCATGACGAGATGCCGGTGATGCCCAAGGGCCGCTACGCGCTGATGACAGATTACATGGACCGCGTCGGCACCATGGGGAAGACCATGATGTATCGCACCTGCACTGTGCAGGTGAATCTCGATTTCTCATCCGAGGCCGATATGGTGCAGAAGATGCGCGTAGCTCTGGCGCTCCAACCCGTTGCCACGGCGCTTTTCGCCAATTCCCCTTTCCTCGAAGGCAAGCCGAACGGCCATAAAAGCTGGCGTGCCCGCGTCTGGCGCGATCTCGATCCGGCACGCACCGGGATGCTGCCTTTTGTTTTCGAGGAGGGCTTCGGGTTCGAGCAATGGGTCGAATACGCGCTCGATGTGCCGATGTATTTCGTCTACCGCGACGGCAAATACATCAATGCGCTTGGCCAGAGCTTCCGCGATTTCCTGCGTGGAGAGCTGCCCGCCCTGCCCGGCGAGATCCCCACACTTTCGGACTGGGCCGATCATCTGACAACCATCTTCCCCGAAGCCCGCGTCAAGAAGTTCATCGAGATGCGTGGCGCGGATGGCGGGCCTTGGCGCAGGCTCTGCGCACTCCCGGCCTTCTGGGTGGGGCTGACCTACGATCAGAGCGCGCTTGATGCGGCATGGGATCTGGCCAAGACGCTGGACACCGAGACGCGCGATGCATTGCGCATCGCGGCCTCGGTCGATGGGCTGGCGGGCTCGGCCAATGGCGTCAAGCTGCTCGATCTGGCACGCGAGTGTGTCGCGATTGCAGAAGCAGGGCTCAAGGCGCGCGCACGCCCCGGCGCAGGTGGGCTATTGCCCGATGAAACCCATTTCCTGAATGCGCTGAAGGAAAGCGTCGCCACTGGTCAGAGCCCTGCGGATGAATTGCTGGCACGCTATCATGGCGACTGGCAGGGCGATTTGACACATATCTACGCTGATTACAGCTATTGAGCGGTCCTTGACGCGACAGCGGCTGGGGTGCATTCAACAGCCATGTTGCAACCCGCCTCGTCATTAAGCTGGAAACACTGGCTGGAAGACCGCCTGAGCGCCGCTGTGCTGGGCGCAGGGAGGCTGCTCCCCTACCGGCTACGCATCGCGGCGATGGGCTGGCTCGGTGGGCATGTGATCGGCCCGGTGGCAGGCTTGCGCAGGCGCATCCGTCACAATCTTGCGCTTGTAGCACCCGACCTGCCGGCGTCAGAGATTAGCGCGCTGTGTCGCAAGGTGCCCGACAACATGGCCCGCGCCATGGCAGAGACCTTCTCCGGCGATGATTTCATCGCGCATGTGCGCGAAAGCCCTGTCGGCGGGGCGGGCTGGGCCGCGCTGCAAGCCGCGCGCGACGAAGGCCGCCCGATTGTCATGGCAACCGCACATTTCGGCAATTACGATGTAGTCCGCGTGGTGTTGCGCGCGCATGGGTTCCGGGGTGCCTCGCTCTACATGCCGATGCATAACCCCGCTTTCAACGCCCGCTATGTCGCGGCGATGGAGCATATCAGCGCGCCAGTCTATCCACGCACGCGCAGCGGGCTGGCGAGGCTCGTGAAATTCCTGCGCGAGGGTGGCATGATCGGCTTTGTCGCCGACCATTACATGGAGCATGGCGCGTTGATCGACTTCATGGGCCAGCCTGCGCGCAGCTCGACCGCCCCGGCCGAGCTTGCACTCAAGCATGAGGCACATCTGGTGCCGATCTACGCCATCCGCGAAGCCGACGGGCTGTCCTTCCGCGTCGAGGTTCAGGCCCCAATCCCGCATAGCGACCCGCTGACCATGACCCGCGCGCTCAACACCTCTGTCGAAGCGATGGTGCGGGCGCATATGGATCAATGGATGTGGACGCATCGGCGCTGGAAGAAAAATCAGCGCGACTGATCTTCGGGCGCAACAGGCTTGGGCTTGTCATCATAGCGCGAATCCAGAATGCGCTGGCTGTCGCCATCGGGATCATCATACATGCCCTTGCGTAGCGTCCAGACGAAGGCCACGAGCCCCAGAAGGCCGAGAAACAGCGAGGCCGGGATCAGGATGACCAGAACTTCCATGATATCTCCTTATTTCAGGCGCAGCGCGTTCAGCGTAACCGAGATCGAGGAAATCGACATCACAAAGGCGGCCCAGAGCGGCGTGGCAAAGCCAAAGAGGGCGATAGGCACAAAAATGGCATTGTAGATCCCCGATTGCCAGAGATTCTCTCGAATGCGCTGCAGCGCAGTTTTCGACATCCGCACGGCATCGGCCACAGGCGAGAGGTCGCGCCCCAGAAGCACCATATCCGAGGCCGCGCGCGCAGCATCAAGCGCAGAGGCGGGCGAAATAGAGACATGTGCCGCTGATAGCGCCACAGTGTCATTGAGCCCATCACCTACCATCAACACTTTGTGGCCCTGTTCATGCAGATCGGCAATAGCCTGCGCCTTGTCCTGCGGCAGCGCTTCGGCTTGCCAGTCGGGAATACCCAACCGCGCCGCCAGATCGCGCACAGCACCAGGCACATCACCAGAGATCAGCCGCACGGATTTGCCCTGCTCCTGAAGTGCCCGCACGACTTCGGCGGCCCCCGAACGTAACTGATCGGCAAAGGTGAAAGCGCGGGTGTCCTCGCCGATGGCGAGATAGGCCGCCGTGACATTGCGCGCCTCTGCCCCGACCCATGGCGCGCGGCCCAGCCGGACGCGCGTGCCTTGCCACATGCCTTCAACGCCATAGCCCGCCTGCTCGGTGATCTCCTCCACGGGGGCAGGCTCTACCCCCCGGTCGCGCAACGCCCGCGCAAGCGCAGTGGCAAGCGGGTGGCTTGAGGCCTCGGCCAGCGCCAGCGCCACCCGGCTCGCCTCGCCCTGATGCTGGTCCAGATTGGTGGGTGCGGGCGTACCCATGGTCAACGTGCCGGTCTTGTCGAAGATGACCGTATCAACTTCGGCCAGCCGCTCCAGCGCCGTGCCATCCTTAATGAGCAGCCCCTTGCGGAACAATTTGCCGCTCGCCGATGTTACCACTGCAGGCACAGCCAGTCCCAGCGCGCAGGGGCAGGTGATGATCAGGCTCGCCACAGCAATATTCATCGACAAGCGCAGATCACCGCCGGAAATCCAGTACCAGACCACGAAAGCCGCAAGCGACAGGATCGGGATTGTCGGCGCATACGCCGAAGCTGCGCGTTCGGCGATGGTCGTGTAGCGCATTCGCGCCGATTCTGCATTTGCAACGAGATCGGCCATGCGATGCAACGAGCTGTCCTTGCCCGCTGCAGTTACACGAACCTGCAAGGGACCAGTCAGGTTGACCTCCCCTGCGCTCACATTGTGACCCGGTGCAGCAAAGACCGGCAATGTCTCGCCTGTCAGCAGAGAGCGGTCAATTTCTGACTGCCCGCCAATGACGACACCATCTACTGGCACCCGCCCGCCGGGGCGCACCAGCACCACATCGCCTACGGAAAGATCTGTGACAGTCACAACGCTTTCGCGCCTCTCCTGCAGCCGTATCGCGCGGGGTACTTCAAGCGCGGCCAGTTCCTGCGCGGCAGAGCGAGCGACCGCTCGGGCGCGAAAATCGAGATAGCGGCCGACCAGAAGGAAAAAGATCAGCATCACAACGGCCTCGAAATAGGCGTGTTCCCCCGAAAGCAGCGATTCGTAGAGCGAGATGAAGAGCGTGAGGATAATGGCGAAGGAGATCGGCCCGTCCATGTCCATCCGGCCAGCGCGCAGAGCCTTCCAGGCATTGCGGAAGAAAGGCTGGCCCGCGAAGGCCACTGTCGGAATGGCAATCAGCGCCGAGATCAGATGAAAGAGATCCCGCGTTGGCCCCTCTGCCCCGGCCCACACGGCGACCGACAGCAGCATGATATTCATCATCGCAAAGCCGGAGACGCCTACGCGCATCAGCAGATCGCGGCCCTGCCGGTCAGTCTCTGTCATCGAGATCGTACCGGCATCCATTTCATGGGCCTCATAGCCCAGCCGCTCCAGCCGCGCGATGATATCCTGCGCCTCAAGCCCCGCTTTGGCATCCACGCTCAGCCGCTTCAGCGTCAGGTTCAAGCGCGCAGAATTCACCCCCTCCATCCGGGCCATATCCTGCTCGATCGTGGCGATACAGCCAGCGCAATGCACAGCCGGAACAGAGACAAGAAGCTTCGCGCCGGGCAAGGGTACGCGGGCCGCCAGAGCTTCGGCCGCAGGAGCAGCATCACAGGCCGGGCAGGCAGAGGGGCGCGCAGGCGCGAGTGACATCACAAAGCCTTAACGCAAATGCAGCACGACACGCTGGCGGAATTCTGTTCCATTCTCCGCAACCGCATGCATGCGGATATTCCAGTTCCCCGGCCCAATCTCGACCGGCGCGCGGTAAGCACCATCTGTAAAGCGGAAATCCGGGGTCTGGTCGGCGCGCACATGAGTTGCAGCACCGAGCACGGCATCAAGATGGGCCACACGCACGGGCTGCCCGTCCGAGTCAGTGATCGCGAGTTTGAGGATCCCGTCCTCATGGCTGGCCTTCACATCCCAGCCAAGCGCCAGCTGTTCAGCCAGTTCCTGATTGAAATTCTGGCTGGCCACGAAAGAGTTATCCACCTCCAGCCCCGGAAAAGTGCTGACCGCATTATAGGCCAGCGTCAGATTGGCTGCGAGGATGACACCAAAAGATGAGACGGCAATAATCAACACTTTGCGGCCCGTCATCTGAAAGCCCTTGCTTTTCTGCTGTGTCATTGGTTCCTCCCATTGAAGACAGTGTCGGAATATACGCGCTCGGAGCCACCCGCGATAGAGGCCCAGATCCGAACCGGGCTGCTCTCGGCTACGTTGGAAGGCGTGCCCGGCGGTGCCGTCAGATAAACGCGCAGGAGCGCCTGTTCATCGGGGCCGACCGTGACCTGCGTGCCAGGCTCACCTTCGATCGACATATGCAGGTCCGGGTTTTCCGTGATCGACATCACAAAATCGCGCGGCTCGTGATACATGTTGCGCAGGCGGATATCGTAGACATTGCGCACAGTCCCATCAGACAGCACGATATGCGTGGGGTTGCGCACCGGCGCCACGCTCATGTCGAGATCGGCGCGGATAAAGAGCGCCACGATCAGCGCGATCCCGATCCCGGCCCAAAGCACAGTATAAAGGATCGTACGCGGGCGGAATATGTGTTTCCAGACAGATTTCGGCGCATTGCCCGATTGCTCGGTCTCCTGATCCGACAATGCCATATAGGCCACAAGCCCGCGCGGCTTGCCGATGCGGTCCATTACCTCATCGCAGGCATCGATACATAGCCCGCAGGTGATGCATTCCATCTGCTGGCCGTTGCGGATGTCGATCCCCATGGGGCAGACATTGACGCAGGCAAGACAGTCGATGCAATCGCCCTGATTGGGGTCCAGCTGGCCCTTCTTGAGCTTCCCGCGCGGCTCACCCCGCCAGTGGCGGTAATCGATGGTGATCGTGTCCTCATCCATCATCGCGGCCTGGATGCGCGGCCATGGGCAGGCATAGATACAGACCTGCTCGCGGAAGAATCCGCCGAAAAGAAAAGTGGTCATGGTCAGGATGAGCACTGTGATATAGGCGACCGGGTGCGCCTGCCCGGTGAAGAGATCCACAAAAAGCGTCGGGGCATCAGCAAAGTAGAACACCCAAGCCCCACCCGTTGCCATTCCGATCAGAAACCAGACAGTCCATTTCAGCCCGTATTTACGGATTTTCTCGAAATCCCACGGCTTTCGGTGCAGGCGCAGGCGGGCATTGCGGTCGCCCTCAATCCAGCGTTCGACCTGAATGTAAAGATCGGTCCAGACCGTCTGCGGGCAAGCATAGCCGCACCAGACGCGGCCCAGCGCGGAGGTGAACAGGAACAGCCCGATCCCCGCCATGATCAGCAAACCCGCGACGAAATAGAATTCATGCGGCCAGATCTCGACCATGAAGAAGAAAAACCGCCGGTTCGCCAGATCAAGAAGCACAGCTTGATTGGGCATTTCCGGCCCACGATCCCAACGGATCCAAGGGATGACATAATAGATACCCAGCATCAGAAATAGCAGCCACCATTTCATGGTGCGGAAACTGCCCTTCACACGGCGCGGAAAGATTGGCTCGCGCTTGGCATAAAGTGAGGGCGGGGTCTGATCTGCTGAACTCACGTGAAGGCTCCTGAAAGGGCGGCTTGATGCACTCTATATAATGGCGCTGTCCGGGCATTGACCTGTGTCAAAAAGAGGCATCAGTGATACAGCTTATGACACTCTCTCTCGGGGGTTTGGTTGCGCAGGCCCCGGAATACGCGCGAACAGGATACAGGCGCCTGCGCGACCCGAACGTGCGGGCTGACCCTGACATGTTGGTTATTGATACTTCCTGCCTTGATGCAGATCAAACCAGCGGCGCTGCGACATTCAGTCCCGGTGCTGCATTCGCTTCACGCCTCAGCCAGCGACAAAAGGCACGCAGTGGTGGGCGCTGCACACCAGGGCGCGTCAGCAGATAATAACCGCGCGGCGTATCGTCGCGCAGCACGACGCGCAACCGTCCGCTGGCAAGATCCTCGGCAACCAGGCCTTCAGTCACGACAGCGAGCCCCTGCCCTGCGCGCACAGCATCCAGCATGAGGTTTCCCGGCAGGTGGATCATCCCGCCGCGCAGCGGCAGCGCGACACCTTGCCGCGCCAGAAACTGCATCGCCTCATTATGCCCCAGTTCACTCAGCCAGGGCAAACCCGCGAGCGTTTCTGGATCTTGCGGGTCTTTATCCTCCAGCAACTCAGGTGCCGCCGCGACAACAAGCGAGACTGGGAGCAGCATCTGGGCATCAAGGCCCGGCCAGTTGCCAGTGCCATGACGGATCGCCACGTCGAACCCGCCGGGCTCCAGCACCCGCAATGCTGCGCTTGGATCGAGCACAAGATCAACCTCCGGGTGCGCGGCGCGAAAGCGGCCAAGGCGCGGCACCAGCCAAGCGCTTGCGAACATTGCCGTGGTCGTCACCTGCAAGGGGCGCATATCCTGTGCCTCGGTTACTTCACGCACGATGCGGCTTATTTCGCCAAAGCCCTGCCGCAGACCCTCGGCCAGCCGCAAGCCCTCATCGGTAAGCTCGATCCCGCGACCACTGCGCGAAACGAGGCTCAGATCAAGCGCCTTTTCAAGCGCCCGGATCTGCTGGCTGATGGCAGCATGGGTCACACCAAGCTGTATTGCAGCTGTGGAGACGGAGCCAGTCTCGGCCACCGCACCAAACGCCCGAAGCGCTGAGAGTGGTGGCATGGTTTGCCAGTCAATCATGTAATTTATTCTAACATATCCGAAATATTCCCGAGTCGATTTCGTCAGTCTTATCTCTCATATGGAGCATATCGCAACACCAGCCCGGAGGATGATATGTTAGATATCCATGCAAAATCCCTGTTTCTCGCGGCTCGCTTGCTGCCCAAGGATGGACAAGGCTCGACAACAGCACAGCACTTCGTCCCCACACGTCGCAAAGAAGAATTCGTGCGCTTGAATGCAAATGCCCTGACCACGCATTGATCAGAAAAAAGCCGGCCCATCACTGGGCCGGCCTTGAGGTCATAACAGGCGCTTATCGTTACTGCCCACCACCAAGCTGGTGAACATAGGCAGCAACCGCGCGGATCTCGGCATCGCGCAGACGGTTTGCAAAACCCGGCATCACACCAAAGCGCGAGTAATAGATCGACTCGTAGATCGCATCATAGCTGCCACCATAAAGCCAGACCTGCGTGTTCAGAGCGGGAGCGCCGATGAAGTAATCCCCCTCCCCGCCGTCACCGTGGCAGGACGCACAATTGATCTCGAAATGCTCAGCCCCTGCGAGTGCAAGATCAGCATCGTGATCGGAGCCTGACAGTGAGAGCACGAAATGCACGGTCTCGTCGATCTCTTCCTCGGTCAACAGGCCGTCACGCCCGAAAGCAGGCATTTCCGACCAGCGGGCCTCTGCGAAATCCTCGTTTCGGATGCCGTAGCGGATGGTTTCGTGTATGTCCTCCAAGGTGCCACCCCAGAGCCACTCATCATTGAGGAGGTTCGGGAAGCCCGCAGCCTGGACACCTGCGCCGCCCGTGCCATGGCATTGAGAGCATTGCGCCCGGAACACCGAAGCCCCGGCATTCACCGCAAATCGCTGCAACTCGTCATTATCCCGAATTTCGCCAAGATCGGTATCAACCAGTTGCACGAAGAACTGCTCGTTGCGCGCCTCGAATTCGGCGATCTCGGTCGCGACATTGGCGCGCGAGGAATAGCCCAGCACACCCGAAGTTGCCTGCTGGATCCCCGGCCATGCCGGATAGGCGATCCAGTAGCCCACCGACCAGACAATGGTGATAATGAAGATCCACACCCACCAGCGCGGCATCGGGTTGTCATATTCCTCGATTCCGTCCCAGCTATGACCCGTGGTCGGCGGATCCTGCTTCAGCTTGACGGCAGGATCGGGATATTGCCGCGACGGTGGTTTAACCTTGTTGTCGGAATTGTCAGCCATCAGCGGGCCTCTTTCGGATCATTGTGACTGCCTGTGGCGGGGCCAGTATCGCCGCCGCCGGGCCTGTCATCATTACGGAAAATGGAGTTCGCGGTTTCATCATGCACCTTGTTTGCACCGGGGCGCAGAATGAAGATGAACACGCCGATGAAGAACAGGAACATGAACAGAAGATGCCAGCTATCGGCAAAGGCGCGCAGCCAAGTATAGGTTTCCATGCTTCCCTCCTTCAGCGACTTGCATCAGGCACGAATGTGTCGAAATCGACCAGCGTACCCAACATCTGCATATAGGCGATAATGGCATCCATCTCAGTCAGTTCAGGCTGGCCATCGAAATTGCGCTGCTGCGCGCCGGGGTAGCGATCCGCGACAGGGTCGGCGAATTCATCAGCCTGCGCGAAGAAATCGCTCACAGCGGTCTCGATCATCTCGTCGGTGTAAGGATGGCCAAGCACCCTATAGACGCGCATGATGTCGCGCACATTCTCGGCATCCGCTGTCGTCAGGCGACGGTTCATCATGAAGCCATAAGATGGCATGATGGATTCCGGCACCACCGAACGCGGGCTTATCATGTGCTGAACGTGCCAGTCATCCGAATAGCGCCCGCCCAGACGGGCCAGATCTGGCCCGGTCCGCTTGGAACCCCACTGGAACGGATGGTCATACATCGATTCCGCAGCCAGTGAGTAATGGCCGTAACGTTCGACCTCGTCCCGCATGGGGCGGATCATCTGAGAGTGGCAGGTGTAGCAGCCTTCGCGCAGATAGATCTCGCGGCCCTTGATCTCGAGCGGAGAGTAGGGGCGCATGCCTTCCACTTTCTCGATCGTGTTATCAAGATAGAAAAGCGGCACGATCTGAACGATACCCCCGATGGTGACGACGAGAAACGACAGCACCAGCAGAAGCGTGGCATGTGTTTCGATTTTCTTGTGATGATCAAGAATTCCCATCACGCCCTCCGTTATTCAGCGGGCACTGCACGACCAGCCGTCGCGCCTTCGCGCTTCGGGCTGTTCATTACAGTCATCCACAGGTTGTAACACATGATGACAGCACCCGCGAGGAACAGTGTTCCGCCAAGGCCCCGGACCACATACATCGGGAATTTCGCAGCCACAGTGTCAGCGAAAGAGTTCACAAGGAAGCCCTGCGCATCGACTTCGCGCCACATCAGTCCCTCCATGATACCCGTCACCCACATCGAGGCCGCGTAGAGCACGATGCCGATAGTCGCGAGCCAGAAGTGCCAGCTCACCAGCCGCAAGCTATAAAGCCCCTCGCGCTGCCACAGCTTCGGCACCAGATAGTAGAGCATCCCGAAGGTGATCATGCCGTTCCAGCCCAGAGCGCCGGAATGCACATGACCAATCGTCCAGTCTGTGTAATGCGACAGCGAGTTCACGGTCTTGATCGACATCATCGGCCCTTCAAAGGTGGCCATGCCGTAAAAGCCCACGGATACCACCATCATGCGGATGATCGGATCGGTGCGCAGCTTGTCCCAGGCGCCAGAAAGCGTCATCAGACCGTTGATCATGCCACCCCAGGACGGCATCCAGAGCATGATCGAAAAGGTCATGCCGAGCGTCTGCGCCCAATCGGGCAGCGCGGTGTAATGCAGATGGTGCGGACCCGCCCAGATGTATAGGAAGATCAGCGCCCAGAAATGCATGATCGACAGCTTGTAGCTATAGACCGGACGTTCGGCTTGTTTCGGGATGAAGTAATACATCATCCCCAGGAAGCCTGCGGTCAGGAAGAAGCCCACGGCATTGTGGCCGTACCACCACTGGATCATCGCCGATTGCACACCCGACCAGACCGGCACTGACTTGCTGCCCCAGACCGAGACCGGGAT
>SLDY01000041.1 GCA_007125005.1 Natronohydrobacter sp. | reverse complement strand
TCGCCTGTGCCTGCAATGGGTGGTGAGCGATGTTTCAGCAGGCTGGGCGGTATCGTCGGCCAACGCATCCCGCGCAGGACAATGGGCTGACCTGTGGGCACGGTATGGATCACCTCGGGCTCTGCGCCGCGCGGGGCAAGCCCGTATTGCGTGCCCGTGCCGAGATAGGTGCAGACCAGCCGCGCGGTCACGTTGTCCACGTGGAATTTGCGGCAGGCATCGCCGGTCACGATCTCCAGCCGCAACCGCAGCCACGGCGCGCGCAAGGTATCGGCGAAAGCTTCCGCGAGGGTCGTGATACTTGCGATAAACACCTGCCGCTCGGCGCTCTCGGGCAGCGTTGCACAAAGCTGTGCAAGCGCCGGGCCGATGGCATCAGGGCGCAGGATCTGGCGCGTTTGGGGCAGTTGATCCCGCGGCAGCGCGGCAAGCCAGCGGGTCAGCGCCGGACAGTCGGGCCGCGCCCAGATCACAGCGGCGCAATCAGGCGCATGGATCGCGGCCAGCCCGTCCAGAGTGTCGGTGATCTGCACGCCCGCAGGCTGCGTCTGCGCAAAATCCCTCATCTCTGCCCCCAGCGCGGGAATGGATCGGGAAGTTGCGTCCAGTCACCGGGCGTGAAATCGCCCGCATTCATCAGTGCTGCATTCAGCCGCGCGCAGATCGCCTCGCGGTTCATATCGACGCCGATAAAGACGATCTCCTGCCGCCGGTCGCCCCAGGGCTCAATCCAGTTCTTCGCGATCTCGGCCTGTGCATCAGGGTGCTTGGGCAGGCGCTCTTCCGGCACGGACGCCCACCAGCGCCCCAGCGGCGTGACCGAGGACATCGCCCCTGCAAGGCTGAATTCCGCCGCCCAATCGGGCCGCGTGGCGATCCAGAAATGCCCTTTCGCGCGGATCACACCGGGCAGCGGGCCGTTCAGCACCTCATGCACGCGGGCGGGATGAAACGGCGCGCGGGCATGAAAAACGAAGCTGGTCACGCCGTATTCTTCCGTCTCGGGCGTGTGATTGGCGAAACCATAAAGCTCTTTGGCCCACATCGGATGCTCATGCGCGCGCTCAAAGTCGAACCGGCCTGTATCGAGGATCGCATCCGGGGCGACGTCAGAATGCGTCGTCTCGATGATCTCGGCATCGGCGTTCAGCGCACGGATGATCTTGCGCGCGGCATCGACCCGCGCAGGGCCGGCATCCGCGCATTTGTTCAGGATGATCACATTGGCAAATTCGATCTGCTCGGTCAGCAGCGTGACAAGACTGCGGTCATCTTCCCCGCCCAGGGACTCGCCCCGGTCGCGCAGGAAATCATGGCTGGAGAAATCCTTGAGCAGGTTCACCGCATCGACCACCGTCACCATCGTATCTAGGCGGGCGACATCCGATAGGCTGTCATCATTCTCATCGCGGAAATCGAAGGTCGCGGCGACAGGCAGCGGCTCGGAAATGCCGGTCGATTCGATCAGCAGATAGTCAAACCGCCCCTCGGCGGCCAAGCGGCGCACCTCTTTCAGCAGATCGTCGCGCAGGGTGCAGCAGATGCAGCCATTGCTCATCTCGACCAGTTTCTCGTCCGAACGAGACAGTTCCGCCCCTTCGCGGACCAGATCGGCGTCGATATTGACCTCGGACATATCATTCACGATCACCGCCACGCGGCGGCCTTCGCGGTTGTTCAGAACGCGGTTGAGAAGCGTCGTCTTGCCTGCGCCGAGGAAACCGGACAGGACAGTGACAGGCAGGCGGGTATCTTGAGTATTCATGTATGCCTCATGGATGGGGTATCTGGGGTCACAGCGCTGCATTGGTCGCATTGGCCGTGGATTTCGACGACATGGTGGTTGGGTGTGATGCCGCAATGCTGGGCAGCGGCCGCGAGCGAGGTGAAGACCTCGGGCGCGACGGTCTCGCGCAAGGTGCCGCAATCATCGCAAATCGACAGGATGACAGGGGTCTGCGGGTCGCGCGTGCTGCGAGGCGCATAGGCATTGAGCGACTCGATCCGCAGCACATCGCCGCGCGCGCAGAGCGCCTTGAGCGCGCGGTAGATCGTGGTCGGTGCAAGCTGCGGCTGACCTGCGCGTAAGGTAGCCAGAATGTCATAGGCGGACAGCGCCTGACTGGTCCCGCGCAAGACGCGCAGGATATCCGCTTGCATAGCTTCGCCTTTGCCTGTCGCGCGCGACATCGCATGTGCCCTTTCTTAGCCTTGGGTCTGGGATTGGGCCTGTTGCGCGAGCAAGGTCACAGCCTCTGCCAAAGGCAGCGTCTGTGTCTGGGGCGCGCCATGGCGGCGGATCGTCACGCTTTGGTCGTCTGCCTCGCGCGCACCAAGAGCGATCTGGACAGGCACTTTTTGCAGCGCATGCTCGCGGACCTTGTAGCCGATCTTCTCATTGCGCAGGTCCGTCTCGACCCGCAGCCCGGCTTTGCGCAGCGCGCTGGCGACCACTCCCGCATAGCTGTCAGCGGCGCTGGTGATCGTCGCCACCACCACTTGCACAGGGGCCAGCCAGAGCGGCAGATGCCCTGCGTGATGTTCGATCAGAATACCCGTGAAGCGCTCCAGCGAGCCGAACAGCGCGCGGTGCAGCATCACAGGAGGTAGCTTGTCGCCTGATGGCGCGGTGTAGGTGGACCCAAACCGCTCGGGCAGGTTGAAATCCACCTGCAACGTGCCGCATTGCCAGTCGCGCCCGATGGCGTCGCGCAGAACGTATTCCAGCTTGGGCCCGTAAAACGCGCCTTCCCCGTCAAAGATCGCATAACTCGCACCTGCTGCATCCAGCGCTGCACGAAGCGCGCCCTCGGACCGGTCCCAGCTTTCGTCCGTTCCGATGCGGTTTTCAGGGCGGGTGGACAGCTTGATGCGCACATTCTCGAACCCGAAATCGCGGTAGATCGACAGCACCAGATCGTTGACCTTGAGGCACTCGTCAGTGAGCTGTTCGGGCGTGCAATAGATATGTGCGTCGTCCTGCGTGAAACTGCGCACGCGCAAAAGCCCATGCAGCGCGCCGGAAGGCTCGTAGCGATGCACCTTGCCGAATTCAGCCAGTTTCAGCGGCAGGTCGCGGTAGCTTTTCGTGCCCTGGCCATAGATCAACATATGGCCGGGGCAGTTCATGGGCTTGAGCGCGTAGTCGCGATCATCCTGCGTCTGGGCCAGAAACATATTGGCACGGTAATTCTGCCAGTGGCCTGAGGTCTCCCACAAGGCGCGGTCCATGATGTCGGGCGAGTTCACCTCGACATAGCCCGCTTCCTCCTGCCGCTGACGCATATAGCCGATAAGGGTCTGGAACAGCCGCCAGCCGCGTGGGTGCCAGAAGACCGATCCCGGCGCGACCTCCTCAAAATGAAACAGGTCCATCTCGCGGCCAAGGCGGCGGTGATCGCGCTTTTCGGCTTCGGCCAGCATGGTCAGATGCGCGTCCAGCGCGGGTTTGTCAGCGAAGGCCACACCATAGATGCGGCTGAGCATGGGGTTCTTCGCATCGCCGCGCCAATAGGCACCGGCGACGCGGGTCAGCTTGAAGGCCGCGCCTGCATCGCCCGTGTGGCGCAGATGTGGGCCACGACAGAGGTCCAGCCAGTCGCCTTGGCGATAGATCGTGATCGGCTGGCCCTCTGGGATCGCGTCGAGCAGGGCGAGCTTCCACGGCTCGCCTGCGGCCTCGAAATACGCGCGGGCCTGATCGCGCGTCCATTCTTCGCGGGTGAAAGGGGTGCGCGCGGCGATGATCTCGCGCATTTTCGCCTCGATCACTGGCAGATCGTCGGGCGTGAAGGGGGTGTCGCGCTCGAAATCGTAATAGAAGCCGTGCTCGATGGCGGGGCCGATGGCCGTGCGGGTGCCGGGCCAGAGGGTCTGGACGGCCTCGGCGAGGATATGGGCAAGGTCATGGCGGATCAGTTCCAGCGCGCGGGGGTCATCGCGGGACAGTAGCTCGACAGATGCGCCATCGGGCAAGGGGGTCGAGAGATCGGCAATCCGGCCATCGACGACAGCAGCCACCGTGCGTTTGGCAAGGCTGGGGCTGATGCTGGTGGCCAGATCGGCGGCTGTGCTGGCAGGCGCAAGCGGGCGCGTGGCTCCATCGGGCAGGCGGATATGGATCATGGAGTGGTCTTTCGTGGGTGGACAGGGGGCACCGGGTCATAACCTGACCCGCCCCAAGGGTTGCAACGGGCGAGGCGGCGCGCAGTCAGCCACAGCCCGCGCAGCGGGCCATGGGTCTGCAGCGCCTCGATCGCATAGGCAGAACAACTCGGCTGGAAGCGGCAGGCATGGCCGAGCCAGGGTGACAGGATCAGCCGGTAGCCGCGGATGGGCAGGATCAAGAACCAGATCACGAGCGCCCTCATGCGCGCAGCCGCCAGCGGCTTGCGCTGCCTGCGTCCTCAACCTCGACGCCCAAAGCGGCCAGTTCATCGCGCAACGCATCGGCGCGCGCCCAGTCCTTGGCGGCACGGGCGTCCTGGCGGGCAGTCACGAGCG
The DNA here is from genome assembly GCA_007125005.1 of Natronohydrobacter sp. Taxonomy (GTDB): domain Bacteria; phylum Pseudomonadota; class Alphaproteobacteria; order Rhodobacterales; family Rhodobacteraceae; genus Roseinatronobacter. The sequence continues at coordinate 582 of SLDY01000041.1, read as the reverse complement.
CGTCGATCTGGGCAGGGTCCATGGCGCCTTTTTGCGCCCACGCTTGCGGGTCAGCTTGCAGCAAGCCAAGGAACGCCCCTGCTTGCCGCAAACCCGCCGCCAGTTCCGCCCGTCGCACAGGATCGCTGCTGGCATGGAGTTGCGCTGCCAGAGCGTGCAGCGCTGCCAAAGCGGCGGGTGTGTTCAGGTCATCGTCCAGAGCGGCCAAGACGGTTGCCATGTCTTCGGCCCTTGGCGTGGCCTCGGGCTGGTCGCGTAGCGCGCCATACAGCCGGTCGAGCGCTGCTTTCGCGGCGCGCGGTGTATCTGGCGTCCAGTCCAGGGGCTGGCGGTAATGCGCCGACAACAGGGCATAGCGGATCGCCTCGCCGGGGGCATCAGCCAGCAGATCGCGCACCAAAAGCACATTGCCGAGCGATTTCGACATCTTCGCGCCAGACACAGTGACATGGCCATTATGCACCCAGAACCGCGCCTTGGTCCCTTGGGCGATCTCGTTCTCATGATGCGGAAAGCGCAGGTCGATGCCGCCGCCATGGATGTCGATCTCCTCGCCCAGATGCGCGCGGATCATGGCCGAAC
>SLDY01000020.1 GCA_007125005.1 Natronohydrobacter sp. | reverse complement strand
GGGCATGGGCTGCGCGGGCGCTTTTTACGCTCGCGCATAACCTGTGCCTATTGCTGTATCCGCCCGTCGATCACCGGCGCAAAGGGCTCGTTCTCAGAGAGATAGCGCGCCAGCACTTCGGCCAGATCGATCGCTGTGTCATACCCGCTCATGCCACCCTCGCGCAGCATTGCATAGCCATCGCCGCCCCCGGCCATGAAGTTGTTGGTCACAAGCCCATAGGTGGCGCTTGGGTCGATCGGTGCCCATCCATCTGCGCCCATCACCTCAACCTCGGAGACGCGGCCTTCATTCGGCGCAACCGAGAGATTGAGGCGGAAGCGGATGCCTGCCACCTGCGGGAAGCGCCCGGCGCCTTCCTCGACCCCATTTACACCATGCTCAAGTGCTGCGATGAGCGTCTCGCCAGTGATTTCCAGCGTGTAGAGCGTGTTCTGGAAGGGCAGCACGGTCAGCACATCGCCCAGCGTGATGGTGCCTTCGCCCATCGAGGCGCGCAAACCCCCGCCATTGGCGAGCGCGATGCGGATGCCCTGATGCGCAACCTCGGCGACCATGGCGTCTGCCACCGTGTTCCCCATCTCGCACTCCATCGCGCGGCAGGTCTCGCGGCTGCCATCAATGCCTGCGGCAAGCTCTGCCACCGGGCGGCGTGTCAGTTCCTCGATCGGGCCACGCAGGGGCTCGATCAAGGCCTCGATATCCTCGGCGGGCTCGAACGCGGCATCAAGCAGGATCGTATCGCCGCTGGCCGAGATCACGGCGCCATCGTCACCAAACTCCAGCGAGACTTCCCCAAGGAAGCGCGAGAAAGCGAATGCCTGCATGATCGGGACTGCGCGGCCCGAGGGGCTTTCGACCAGCCCTGCATAGGCCGTGGCGCCATCCATGCTGTTCGACATCAGCGTATGGCTATGCCCGCCGATGATCGCCGAAATCCCATCCACCTGTGCCGCGATCTGCTGGTCGCGCACATAGCCGACATGGCTCAGCACAAGGATCTTGTCCACGCCCTCGGCTTTCAGCCTCGCAACTGCCTCGGTCAGGTGTTCGATATCGTCTTGGAAGGTCACATCATCGCCGGGCGAGGACAGGAACACTGTGTCGGGCGTTGTCACACCCAGAATTCCGATCCGCTCGCCACCACGCTCGAGGATCAGATGATCGGCGATCTTGCCATCGAGCGGCGAGCCGGCTGCTGCCTGCACATTGCCCGAGACAATCGGGAATTCGGCCAGATCGAGCATCCGCGCAAGGCTCTCGGGGCCGCGATTGAATTCGTGATTGCCCAGCGTCATTGCATCAAAGCCGATGGCGTTCATCATCTGAACTTCTGCGCGACCACCATAAGTCGTATAATAAAGCGTGCCCTGCGATTGGTCGCCCGCATCGAGTGTGATATGCGCGGTGCCCGCGTCATCGAGCGCCGCGCGGCGCTCGCGTATGGCTGTGGCCAGCCTTGCCGCGCCGCCAAAGCAGTTCGATTCTTCTGCGTCCGAGGGCGAGCAATTGGTGTTGAAGCGGCTGATCTCGTCGATACGCGAATGCATGTCGTTGATATGTAGCACCGAAAGCGTGAAGCCCGTTCCCGCCTGTGCGGTTGTCATGCTGAATTTGCCGATACCGGTCACGGCCAGCGTGGCACCCGCCATTGTCAGAAAGCCGCGGCGGTCGAGAGCAGTGCCTTTGGTGAAATCGGTGTTTGTCATGTTGTCCATCTCCCTGAAATGTTGCGTGCAGAGGTAGTCTGATGCTGCTTTCCATGCTCTGCATGGATGACAGGCGCATGACAGAGAGCCTGTGCTACAGGGCGAAATAACTCAAGTGATTCCAGCCAGCCTTATTGCGAGGCCAGCACCTGCTGACATTGCGCTGGCAAATCGGCCATCGTGTATTCGCGCGGATGCCGGCGGCGGGGTGGCGCTGGTTCGGTGCGCTCGCGCCGCGGCGGGTTCAGGAAATCCGTAACCCACCATTGCAGTGTCTCGTCGCAACCATTCCCGCCATTGGAAAGCTCCGCCACTGTTGGCGTTTGCGTCACGCAATGGCGATTGCCGCGAGGGCATTTCAGCCGCACATGGAAATGATAATTATGCCCCACTGCGGGGCGGATCTTCTGCAGCCATGGCGTATCGGCGCGCGTTGCAGTCCGGCACATCTCGATCTTTACGGCGGCGGCCACGAAAATCCTGTCCACGCGCGGATCGAGCGCGGCTTGCTTAAGCAATTCGTGGTGCTGCGGGGTCCAGTTGCGATTGACGCTGCGCTGATCCTCGGTGCGCACGGAAATCGAACTAATCGATTCGCGCTCGGCGCGGCTGAGGTTCAGTCGTTGCGGCGGCAGCATCCAGATATCGATATCGAGCCCGATCTGGTGGCTGGCATGCCCCGAGGTCATCGGCCCCCCGCGCGGCTGGCTGATATCGCCGATATAAAGCCCGCGCCATCCGATCTGCGTGGCCTTGCGCGAAAGCTCCTGAACATAGGCGATGGCATCAGGATGCCCCCAGTCGCGATTGCGCGAGAGCCGCATCGCCTGCCATGTCGGCCCGGTCTCGGGCAGCCGCACAAGCCCTGCTGCACAGCCATTCGCGTAAGAGCCGATGGCCTCTGGCGCTTGCAACGATGGCATCGCCTTTGCCCCGAAAAGCTGATTGGCGAGCGATTGCGCCTGACCTGCAACAGGGAGCAGCGTGAGGATCAGGGCGGCGAGGATGATGCGCATTGGAATTCGGGTTCTCCTTCGGATTTCACCCAGAGTAGCAGGATCAATCCGATCGCGAAAAGTAAAATCAGTGGCGTTACCCCAAGGCGCTGGCTGCCCGTGATGGTAGTTGCGAGCGCGATGAGGCCCGGTGCCACGAATGACAGCACTTTACCCGAGAGCGCGTATAGCCCGAATCCCTCGGTAATACGTTCGGGATTGGCTTGGCGCACCAGCATCGTTCGGCTTGCGGCTTGCAACGCTCCGCCGCCCGCACCGATCATCGCACCGCAAATATAAAAGACAGTATCGGGCAAGTCGGAGCCTTCCGCGACTGGCTGGAAAAGGACCATAGTCCGATCCGTGCCGACGATCACAACGCAGACAGCCAGAAGCAGCAGGATGCAAAACACGATCACTGGTTTCGGCCCGAAACGCGAATCAAGTTGCCCGCCGAGCCAGCAGCCCACAGCGCCGACAGCCGCGGCGATGATCCCAAAAACCCCGATCTGTATCAGAGACCACCCCAGAACACCCGCAGCATAGATCCCGCCGAAGGCATATATTCCATTGAGCGCATCACGATAGATCATCGACGAGCCGAGATAGGCGAACAGGCTGCGCGTTTGAGGCAGCGCAAGGAGTGTAGCTTTCAACTCGCGCAATCCGCGACGTAACGCATCAGGCGCACGCTGCGGTGTTGGCGGCTCCTTTACCCATAGGAAAAAGGGGATGACAAAGATCAGATACCAAAGCGCAGTAAAAGGCCCGACCGCGCGTGTGCCCTCACGCATCTCTGGATCAAGGCCGAAGACGGGCGCGATCCCGATAAGCGTCACCCCGTCCTCACCTTCAGCGAGGAGCGCGAGCATGATGAAGAGCGAAATCAGCCCGCCAATATAGCCGATAGCCCAGCCTGTGCCAGAAATCTTCCCCCAGTCCATGCGCTTGCCAAGCGATGGCAGAACCGAATTGGTGAAAACGATACCATATTCAAGCCCCACCATCCCGATGGCGAACGCCACGAGGATGAACAGGATCGTGGCTGGATCGGCCGAAGGGACGGCATACCACAGCGACCACGCCCCCATAATGTAGAGTGCTGACCAGAACAGAATCCAGATGCGCTTGCGCCCGGAATTATCTGCGATGGCCCCGAGAATCGGTGCGAAAACGGCCGTGATCAGCCCCGAGATTGCCAGCATCCAGCCCCACATCGCCTGACCGCTGACCGGATCGGGCGCCACACTGGAGGTGAAATAGGGTGCGAAGATGAAGGTCAGCAGCAGGATGTTATAGGGCTGGTTGGCCCAATCGAACAACCACCAGCCCCAGATGCGTTTGCGGTGCTCGATCATGCTGCCTCCCTGATGGTCTGTCGCCTCCAGTAAGGCAGTGCGCTGGCACCTGCGCAAGCAGCAATCCGGTCGCGTGCCGATTTCGCGCTGCCTGCAAGCCCTCTGGCCAAGAAAAAGGGCGGGATCCGAAGATCCCGCCCCCGCAGTCAATAAATACCAGAATCACTCCGGCAGGATGACGGCATCGATCACATGGATCACGCCATTGCTGGCTTCGATATCGGCCAGCACAACGGTTGCACCGTCAATGGTCACATTGTCGCCCACGCAGATGGTTGCCATCGCGCCGTTCACGGTCTCGACGTCATTGCACCCTTCCGCCAGATCACCCGACATCACTGCGCCCGCAACCACATGGTAAGTCAGTATCGCGGTCAATGTCGGAATGTCCTCGAGCAGGCCTTCGACAGTCCCCTCAGGGAGTGCTGCAAAAGCGTCATCGGTTGGTGCAAAGACTGTGAAAGGGCCTTCGCCCTGCAGCGTCTCTACCAAGCCGGCAGCGGTTACTGCCGCGACCAGCGTGGAAAAATCTTCATTTCCGGCCGCAATATCTACGATGGTTCCGGGTGCCTCATGGCTGCCCGCACTTGCGATCGTGGGAAGTGCGACAGTAGTTGCAAGCGCGAGAGCACTCAGAGAAGCCTTGAACATGGAAACCTCCTTGGTTGTGTCATCAGTGACGCAAACAAAACGTCTGAGAACGCAAGTTGGATGACCAAAAAACATAATGTGAAGCTGGTTGATTCTTGTCGAAAGCCACCTAAGCCCCCGGTTTCAAACGCTTCCAGTCACAAATATGTGTCTGACTCAGGCAAGATTCTGATCTGTCGCCTATGGAGCGTGACTGTCTGGCGGTTTCAAGCGTCATGAATCAGCGGGAAAAATGACATCGGGCATTTTTTTCATTCCACTCGTCATTTTGTGTCTTGCGGAAGTGTGAGTGAGTATCTAGATAGCGCTTCACCGGCGGCGGGGACGTTGTTGGTTTCTGGTTGGTGCGCTGTGGTGCGGGACTGGATTTAAATCCGAGGC
>SLDY01000007.1 GCA_007125005.1 Natronohydrobacter sp. | reverse complement strand
GTGGGTGGGCGCGCTCTGTCGCCCCTGCCACCCTAGCGCCCGGCATCCGTCCGTCCGCGCCGATCATGGCGCAGATTGGCATAGAGCACGTGATTGCGCCAGCGCCCGTTGATCTGCAGATAGCTCTGTGCAACGCCTTCATACTTGAACCCCGCCCGCTCCAGAACCCCGCGCGAGGCTTCATTCTCCGGCAGGCAGGCCGCCTCGATGCGTGAGAGATCCATCTCGACAAAGGCGTGGCGCACCACCGCGTCAATCGCCTCGCGCATATAGCCCTGACGCACGAAAGGCGCGCCCACCCAGTAGCCCAGCGTTCCTGCTTGGGCGGGGCCGCGCCGGATATTGTCGAGTGTAATCGCACCAACAAGCGCGTCATCACCCCTGCGGATCAGGAACAACGGCAGCGCTGTATCGCTGCGATAGCAGCGCGCCGCCCAGCTCACCCGGTTTGTGAACGCACGCCGGGTCAGGTGGTCATCTGACCATGTCGGCTCCCATGGCGTCAGGAATCCTTGCGAGCGGCGGCGCAGGTCGGACCATTGCCGGAAATCGGCATGTTGTGGCAGTCGCAGCACCAGACGCTGGGTCTCGATCCGGAGCTTACCGCGCAGCCCCAGCATCAGGCGGCAAGCCTTTCACTCAGGCGCGACAATCGTGGCGCACGCGCAATCGGCCCATAAAGCGCCAGAGCCATACCCGCACCACTGAGTAGCCCCCCGCCATGTGCCCGTGCATCCGCCGCCGTGACAGCATCTATCCGCGCTATCGCTTCGGATATGTCCGGAACGTAGCCCCAGATCGAAAGCAGCTTAGCCAGCCTCTCAGCGCGAGTAGAGGGGCTTTCGAGCCCCATCAAGAGCCCTGCCTTCATCTGCGCACAAGCGCGTGCGACCTCGGCCTCGCTCATATCCTCGGCAGCACGTTTCAGCTCATCAATCGTCAACTCGGCCAATGCGCCGATCTCTTCGCCGCCCGTCCCCGCGTAGATCGTGATCATACCCGTATCCGCATAGGCGCCGGATTGCGCGAAAACTGTGTAGCATAACCCGCGGTCCTCGCGCAGACGCTGGAACAGACGCGAGGACATGCCGCCACCAAGCGCGTTCGAGAAGACTTGCGATGCATAGAATTCCTCGGCCCGATAATGCGGCGCTTCCAGCGCGAGGGCAAAATGCACCTGCTCCAGTCCCCGCATCTCGCGCCGCTCGCCATTGCAGAACCGCGCAGGCACAGCATTGGCCTGAGATCTTGCAGGCAGATGCCCAAAGAGCGGCTCGGCCAGTCGCACGAGCCGGTCGTGATCAACCGCCCCCGATGCGGAGAGGATCATCTGCCCCGGCCCGTAATGCGCGTGTGTGAAGCAGCGCAGATCGGCCTCGGTAAAGCCCGAGACCTGCGCGCTTGGCCCCAGAATTGAACGCCCGATAGGCTGACCGGGATAGGCAGTTTCCTGCAGCCAGTCGAAGATGATGTCATCAGGCGTGTCCAGCGCCTGCCCTATTTCCTGCAAAATCACCCCGCGCTCGACTTCAATCTCGCGCGCCTCAAATGCCGGGTTCAGCACGATATCGGCCAGAATATCCAGCGCCAGCGGTACATCTGGCCGCAGCACACGCGCGTAATAGGCTGTCATCTCGCGCGATGTATAGGCATTGATATACCCGCCCACATCCTCGATTTCCTCGGCAATCTGCAAGGCACTGCGTCGCGCGGTGCCCTTGAAGGCCATATGCTCAAGGAAATGGGCAATGCCGTTCTGGTCGTCGGCCTCATGCCGGGCACCCGCCTCGATCCAGAGCCCTATGGCTGCGGATTCAAGCCCAGGCATCGGCTCGGTCACGATGCGAAAGCCGTTGGACAACGTGGTCACTTCAACACTCATGCGCCGCGCCGCTCCCGGATCAGCTCTTGGATTGCCGAAAGCTCGTTGGGCAGCCGCGTAACGCGCTCGTCGCGCTCGAAAAGATCAGCCATCCGCGCGGGCAATCGGGGCCGTGCGCCCGTTGCTGCTTCGACAGCGTCGGGGAATTTCGCGGGATGCGCCGTGGCGAGCGTGATCATGGGCGTAGCCGAAAGATGGGCTTCTGCGACATGCACACCTACAGCCGAATGCGGGCAGAGTACTTCACCAGTGGCGGCTGCCAGTCTTGCGATTGTGGCCGAAGTTTCTTCTTCCGACGCCCGGCCAGAGGTGAAGATGTCGCGCAAGGACTCCAGCGCCCCTTGGCTGATCTGAAATCCGCCCCCCTGTTTCAACTCATCCATAAGCTGCGCCACTGCGGCCCCATCGCGGCCATAGGCATCGAAGAGCGCGCGCTCAAAGTTCGAACTGACCTGAATATCCATCGATGGGCTGATGGAAGGTTTGACACCATCGGTCAGATAACCGCCCGAAGACAGCGCCCGGTGCAGGATATCATTCTGGTTGGTGGCAATGACCAGCTTCTCGATGGGCAACCCCATCTGGCGGGCGATATAGCCGGCAAAAACGTCCCCGAAATTGCCTGTCGGCACTGTGAAACTCACTGGCCTGTGCGGCGCACCTAACGTGACAGCAGAAGAGAAGTAATAGACAACCTGCGCAAGCACCCGCGCCCAGTTTATCGAATTCACCCCGGCAAGCTGAACTGCATCGCGAAAGGCGAAATCATTGAACATATCCTTGACCAACGCCTGACATGTGTCGAAATCCCCATCAATGGCCAGCGCATGAACATTGGAGTTGTCGGGCGTCGTCATCTGACGGCGCTGGACATCCGAGACGCGGCCATGCGGGAAGAGGATGAAGACATCCACATTTTCGAGCCCCCGGAACGCCTCGATCGCGGCAGAGCCTGTATCGCCCGAGGTTGCGCCGACAACTGTGACGCGAGCGCCCGAGCGGGCAAGGGCCGCCTGAAAGAGTTGCCCGATGAGCTGCATGGCGAAATCCTTGAACGCCAATGTGGGCCCATGGAACAGCTCCAGCAGGAAATGATTGGGCGCAAGCTGCTTCATCGGCGCGCGGGCCGGATGGCCAAAGCCGGAATATGCTTTGCTGATCAGGCTGCGGAACTCGTCATCGCTGAAGGCGCCGCCAATGAAGGGCCGCATCACCAGATAGGCTTGCTCCTCATAGCTTTGCCCAGCAAGGCCAGCGATTTCAGCCTGCGTCATCGGGGGGACATGGTCGGGCAGATAGAGCCCGCCATCGCGTGCAAGACCAGTGAGCATCGTGGCTTCGAAATCGAGCACAGGGGCTGCCCCGCGCGTGGAGATATACTTCATCTGTCGCCTGTCCTTCAGTCGGGTTGCGTTCTGATACGCCACAGAAAGAAAACTGTCATCCCCGCCCATGCCAGAGCCATCAAAAACCATTGCACAGCGTAGCCAAGATGCGGGTCGGGGATCGAGACATCATAGACCGGAACCGGGCTGATTACCGGATGCGCTGGATCGGAGCGGCGCAGAACAACAAGTATCTCTTCGGCATCGAGGCGCTGTGCGAGCTCGGGCACATCTCTTCCGAAAGCAAGATTACGGCTGATGTCATAATCAGGCGTATGGCGGTTGGTATCGCGCGGCCAGTGCAGATTGCCCGAAAGCCGAACAGACCCGGAACTCGTCAGATCGAGCGCATCGCGTGCTGCTTCAGGCAGGAAACCACGCTCAACGATAATCCGCCGACCGTCCTCAGCCTCGAAGGCCTGCAGCAGATGAAAGCCGGGCCCTTCCGCGCGGCGCGCAGAAAGCACAAAGACATGCTCCGGCAAAAACTGCCCGGAAAGCTCAACCGGGCGGTAGCGGTCTTCTTCAGGCTCAAGCTCTGTCGGCAAGGGTTGCGGTGGCTCAAAAATCCGTGCCTCCAGTTCGGAGATCAGCGCGGCCTTCTGATCAGCCCGGTCAAGTTGCCACAATCCCAGCGAAACGAGTATCGCGCAGCCCGCGAGCCCGAACAAAGCTGGCACGATCATGCGACGCAACATCAGCGCTGCTTCTCCTCTACATGCAAAAACGCGCACCTTCCGGCGCGCGTCTTGCAATCTTTCAGTCGCTCGCCGGGTTACATACCCCAGATATAGACGGCGAAGAACAGGAACAACCACACCACATCCACGAAATGCCAGTACCATGCGGCCGCCTCGAACCCGACATGACGCTCTGCGGTAAAATGACCTGCGCGCAAGCGAAACCAGCATATTGCCAGGAAGATCGTGCCGATGATCACATGGACGCCATGAAAGCCCGTAGCCATGAAGAAATTCGCATAAAACACATCGCCAGCGAAATCATACCCGCGCTGCGTGATGAGATAGAAATACTCATAGCCCTGCAGGAAAGTGAAGGCGATACCGAGCAGAATACCAATCAGCAGCGTGAATTCGACTGTTTTGCGATCACCGTTATGCACCAGTTCATGATGCGACCATGTTACCATTGCACCTGACAGAAGAAGAACGAGCGTATTGATCAATGGCAGATCAAACGCATTGACCGAATAGATAACCGGCTGGATGTATTCGGTACCGACATAGGTATACATCGGATACATCGCATGCTTGAAAAAGCTCCAGAACCATGCTGCGAAGAACATGACTTCCGACATGATGAAGAGGATGAAGCCGTAGCGCAGCCCGATGACAACCACGGGCGTATGATCGCCTGAATGCGATTCTACGACCACATCCTTCCACCACTCGAACATGACATAGAGCACACCAGCGAGCCCTGCGAGAAACAGCCACGGGCCGCTATCATGCATCCAGAGCACAGCGCCGAACAGCATGACAAAGGCCGAGACCGCGGCCACAAATGGCCAGATCGACGGCGGCAAAACATGATAGTCGTGGTTTTTCGCTTGTGCCATTTGTTATGTTCCCTCTGGTCTTGGCGCGAGTTCAGTTTGTCATTGCGGATTCCGGCGCGACGTAATCGGCCGGAATATCCGTAGCGTGGAAGGTGTAAGACAAGGTGATCGTATGCACATCACGCGCATCACGGTCACGAACGATGTCAGGATCCACGAAATAGGTTACGGGCATCAGAACGGTCTCGCCCGGCTGCAAAACCTGCAACTCAAAGCAGAAGCAGTCGATCTTGGTGAAGAACCGCCCGGCCTCAAAGGGAGACACATTGTAACTTGCCGTGCCTGCAATGGGTTCATCGGTTGGGTTATGCGCCTCATAAAAGGCAAGCCCGACCTCCCCGATCTTGATCTCCGCGACGCGATCTACGGGTCGGAATTCCCACGGGAACTGCCGCGCTACCGACGCATCGAAACGCACACGCATGGTCTGCTCAAGCACTGTGCCCGTTGCTGCTTCGGCAGTGTTGGTGGTGCCGCCATAGCCCGTCACACGACAGAAAAGGTCATAAAGCGGCACGGCAGCCCACCCCATGCCAAACATGAACACGACGACAGCGGTGGCTTGCGCCGTGGTTTTCTGGATTCCGGTCAATCTGTTCCAGGTGTCAATCATCTCTGCTGAAACCTCACATGGTCTGGATCAAGGGAGGGGCGGTAAGAGTGGTCAAAAGCTTGCAAGGTGCTGCCGCCGGAGACTTTGGCAATCGTCAGCCCAAAAACCAGAGCGATAAAGGCAACCAATACAATGGCAAGCCCGATATTGCGCCCTGAGCGGCGCTTGTGCAGCTCATGTTCGCGGGTAATGGCCATCAAAACACCTCCAGTAGCTTGAACTGCAACGCAAATTCGGCATAGCGGGGTATCTGCGTAAGGGCTGCTTCGGCCAGTATGGCACCGAAATGGACAAACAGATAGGCCAGTGAGAACCGGAAAACCCGCTTTTCTACAGCATAGGCGTCTGACTCGGCTTGCGCCTCGTCGCGCCGCCAGATCGCCCAAGCGCCTTTCAAGAACGCAAGGTTCAGCCCCAGCGCAAGCGCAAGGTAGAGAGGGCCCCCGATTGAGGTAAAACCTGCAGCAATCGCAAAGGGGAAAAGCGCAACAGTATAGACAAGTATGTGCGCGCGCGTCGCCTTGCGGCCATGCGTGACAGTCAGCATTGGCACACGCGCCTTGTGATAGTCGGATTTCATGAACAGCGCGAGCGCCCAGAAATGCGGCGGCGTCCACATGAAGATGAGCATGAACATCAGACATGCTTCCAGACTGATGCTACCTGTCACCGCCGCCCAGCCGATGACCGGAGGGAAAGCGCCCGCTGCGCCGCCAATCACGATATTCTGTGGTGTGGCGCGCTTGAGCCACATGGAATATATCACCGCGTAGAAGAAAATCGTGAAGGCCAGAAGGAACCCTGCCAGCGCATTGGTCGCAAGCCATAGCATCACAACCGAGATGCCCGAGAGCGCCACACCCAATGCCATCGCCTCTTGCGGCGCGACCTTGCCAGCCGGGATGGGGCGCTTGGATGTGCGCTTCATCACGCGGTCAATATCCGCATCCCACCACATGTTCAGCGCGCCAGACGCCCCTGCCCCAAGCGCAATGAAGATGATAGCAGCCAACGCTTCTATCGGGTGCAGAGTGCCGGGCGCGACCAGAAGCCCGACCAGCGCCGTGAACACGACAAGCGACATCACACGAGGCTTTAACAGCGCGATGTAATCGCCAAAACCTGCCTCGCCTGTCTCGGCTTGGGCTATATCAATGCGGATATCGCTCATCAGGAACCTCTGTCAGGCAAAGCGGGGCCGGTTGGCCACCGCTCTCAATTCGCCTGTGCGACTTCAATAAACTGCTCCATCCATGCAGGAGCACCAGCGAAATCAGCACCCTGACGCTCGAGCCAGGCAATATAATCAGCCTCGCTGACAACTTTCACTGTGATCGGCATATAGGCATGGTTGATACCGCAAAGCTCTGAACACTGCCCGAAAAAGATGCCCTCTTCTTCAGCATTGAACCAGAGTTCCGCGAGTCGACCGGGGATTCCATCCTGCTTCACGCCAAAGGCCGGGATAGTCCAGGAGTGAATGACATCGCCTGCCGTGACCTGAAGAACGATATTGTGCCCCACCGGCACCACCATCGCTGTATCGGTGGCCAGAAGATACAGATCATCTGTGTAGCCATAGTCTGCAAGCTGGTCACGCTCGAGCATGAACTGGGAGAACTGCACGCCATGATCGACATATTCGTAATCCCAATACCACTGCAGCCCTGTTACCTTGATGGTTACGTCGGCCTCGGGCATGATCTGCTGGTGGCGCAAGGCCGGGAAGGTGAACAGTGCAATAAAGAGCAGGATCAGTGCGGGAATCACTGTCCAGGCCACTTCGATCGGCGTGTTGTGCGTGAAACGCGCAGGCTCGGGATTGCTCTTGCGATTGTAGAAGATGATCACCCAGACCAGCAACGCTGTCACGAAAAGAGTGATCGGCACGATGATCCAGAGCAGCAGGTTGTCCAGAAACACAACTTCGCGCGCGAGCGCCGTGAACGGCGTTTGCAGCGAGGTTCCATCCGGTACCGGCGCGCCGAGAACTGGCAGATCTGGCAGGAATTCATCTGCAGCGGCGCTGACTGCCGTCAAGGCTGTTATCGCTGCGGCCAAGGGTGATAGGGCTTTGAAAAGTCGCATCTTCTGTTCCCGTTTTATGTCTGCAGCCCAAGGCTGCGGCTTCCAACGAACCCCCCATGCATACGGCATGCAATGGAATCCCGTTGTGGTTTTTGTTCGTAAAACCATATTACACATGTCAGAACAAGCAAAACCGATGCGACAGATCGCCATTTGTTGATATGGATCAAAGACCGCCCCAAGCCGATGCGCCGCAACGCGCCACAGGCAAAGGGCGAGGAAAAGGTAAGCCAGATTATGAGCGACACAGACTTTCGCCCCTTCGAGACCGCCTTTGACAAGGACACAGCCCTTGCCATCCTTCGCGAGGCGACAGCCGGTGCGGATGATGGCGAGATATTCGCCGAAAAGCGCGTCTCCGAATCGCTCTTGCTGGATGATCAGCGGATAAAGTCTGCAAGCTATAACGCCTCTGAGGGATTCGGCCTGCGTGCAGTGCGTGGCGAGGTAGCAGGATATGCGCATTCGACACATATGACCGAAGAAGCGCTTCGCCGCGCTGCTCAAACAGCACGGCTTGCTGTTGGCGATGGTGGCGGCACTTTGGCAGATGGGCCGCGATCAACCAATCAGCGCCTCTATTCGGATAGCGATCCGATCGCCGGAGCTGCCTTTGCGGTCAAGCTCGATCTGCTGCGCGAAATCGACGATTACCTGCGCGCGCTGGACAAAAGGGTCGTCCAGGTTTCGGCCTCGATGGCGGCGAGCCTGCAACAAATCGAGATCCTGCGCCCGGAAGGCCTGCATTTACGCGATATCCGACCAATGTGTCGGCTCAACATCTCTGTCATCGTCGAAGAGAATGGCCGCCGGGAATCGGGCAGCGCTGGTGGTGGCGGGAGAACCGGGCTCGACCGGCTGATGGTGCGCGAAAACTGGCAAGCCACGGCACAGGAAGCGCTTCGCATCGCACTGGTGAATATACGCGCAGAGCCTGCACCAGCTGGTGTTTTCGATGTTGTGCTCGGTCCCGGCTGGCCCGGTATCCTGCTGCATGAGGCCGTGGGGCATGGCCTTGAGGGAGATTTCAACCGCAAGGGCACATCCGCCTTTGCCGGGTTGATGGGCCAGCAAGTCGCTGCGAAAGGCGTCACGGTGCTGGATGACGGCACTATCCCGGATCGGCGGGGCTCTATCACCATCGATGATGAAGGCACACCTTCTGCGCGTAACGTGCTCATCGAGGACGGTGTTCTTGTGGGCTATATGCAGGACCGCCAGAACGCGCGGCTGATGCGCGTGGATGCGACAGGCAATGGCAGGCGCGAGAGTTATGCCCATCCCCCCATGCCGCGCATGACCAACACCTACATGCTGGGCGGGGAAGCGGACCCCGCCGATCTGGTCGCAGAGTTGAAAGACGGCATTCATGCCGTGGGATTTGGCGGTGGTCAGGTCGATATCACCAACGGAAAATTCGTCTTTTCATGCACCGAGGCCTATCGTGTGAAAAATGGCAAGATCATTGCCCCTGTCAAAGGCGCGACCCTGATTGGCGATGGCGCAACGTCGCTGACCAAAATTCGCGCGCTTGGCAATGACATGGCACTGGATCCGGGGATGGGCACATGCGGGAAAGCCGGACAATGGGTTCCGGTAGGCGTGGGCCAGCCATCCTTGCTTATCGGCGGGCTGACTGTGGGCGGGAGTGCGGCCTGATGCCGCTCCTCCGGTCAGCCAGAAACGGCGACCGGATCCTGACATGGCGCGACTGGATGAAAGCATATGCCATAATCTGGTTGCTGCCGGTACCAGTGGGCATTGTGCTGTCGGCTTTCGCCATCCTCCTGCGCTTGCCATTTGAACTGCTGCAAGCAGACATCCCCGCAGAAACAGCGATTTCCGTGGTATTCGGGTTGGGCGTTTTTCTGATATTGATGCCGATATTCTCTTGGATCGGTCTTATCCTATCTTTCCCACTTGTCTGGCTCGCGCTGCGCCTCGGGATTGGTGGTTGGGTGAGTTTTGCACTGGGCGGTGTGCTCACGGCCTTGATATCCTCGGTGGCGCTTGGAGGCTTGACGCCGGAAATTCCGATAACCTTTGGAATACTCTCGGCGCTGACCTTTCGCTGGTTGTTGCTTCGCAGAACGCCGGAGATATTCGTACCCACAGGAACAAAATGACTTAGCGGGGTCTGAGCCTGCCATGAGCCTCGATGGCCTTCAGGGGTAGTTGAACCAAGAAATCTGATTCCGTGTGCGCCCTGTTGCAATTGGAGGCTCGGGCAGAGCTGTGGATTTCACGGCAGCACATTCCTTGTGCGAAAAAACTGCGGCATAGGATTTTGATACGAGGCGCCAAAGTGATGCCATTGCTCCGGCAAAACGCAGAGCCGATCGTCTGACTGAAAAAAACGATGATAAGCCGAAATCTTTACCTCATCTTAACTAACGTCGGGCATATTCACTCATGAATGAGGCGAGGCCGATGGAATGGCGAAAGATTTGTTTTCTTCTCACCCACCCTTCACCCCACCCACGAAGGAAGAAGACAGGCTGCTCTGGCTCCGCCTCATTCGCTCTGCCCGCGTGGGCCCCAAAACCTTTCACCGGCTCATGTCAGAGCATGGCACTGCGGAGGCTGCCCTCGATGAGCTGCCGGCTATTGCCTCAGCCGCAGGGGTCAGCGACTATGAGGTCTGCAGTGCAGAGCGCGCCCAAGCTGAAATCGAACTGGCCCGAGCAAAAGGCGCTCGAATGCTGTGCTTCGGAACCGAAGCCTACCCAAAGACCCTTGCCAGCATCGCAGACCCACCACCGGTCTTGTGGTGCATGGGCCAGCGCGCACCAATTCTGCGCCCTATGGTTGCGCTCGTAGGGGCGCGCAATGCCTCCAGTCTCGGCACACGCATGGCGCGCAGCTTGGCAGAGGGGCTAGGTCAGGCAGGATATACGATCGTCTCGGGGCTGGCGCGCGGCGTCGATGCCGCAGCCCATCATGCCAGTCTGCGGACCGGAACAATCGCAGTCATGGGCGGTGGGGTCGATGTGATCTACCCGGCCGAAAACGCCGTTCTAGCGGCTGCTATCGCCGATCAGGGTCTGCGCCTGTCGGAACAACCCATGAGTTTACAGCCGCTGGCACGGCATTTCCCGCCCCGCAACCGGATCATCTCGGGGCTTGCTCTGGCCGTTGTGGTGGTCGAAGCAGCAGAAAAATCGGGCACGTTGATTACAGCGCGGGATGCCCTCGATCAGGGACGGGAGATCTTGGCTGTGCCGGGCCACCCTGTTGATGGGCGCGCAGGCGGCTGCAACAGACTCATCCGCGAAGGCGCAACGCTCGTGCGCTCTGTTGAAGATGTTCTCGAAGTGCTCGAACGGCTGCAGGAGCCAGAGCAAGCGGCCCCGGCGGTCGTATCGCCGCAGCCGACACGCCCCGCTAGTGCTGATCTGGACAAGGCGATCCTGGATCTTCTCGGGCCAAGCCCTGTGGCCGAAGATCAGGTCATCCGCGATCTGGCCTTATCGGCAGCGATTATCTCTCCAGCACTCGTCATGCTTGAAATGCAGGGCAATATCCGCCGCCATCCTGGTGGCCTGATCAGCCGCTCCTGACCGGCAACGGACTGTCACATCTAGGCCCGCTTCACGCCAGCGCAAACTTTGTCTCGCGAAAGGCCGCGTGACGAGGGCGCATTGACATTTGATTACCTCCTCACACATGTAAGGCCACCCTAATGCGCCGGAAGGCCGCGAATTTATCAGAGGAATTTCATGGCAGTTGTTGTCGTCGAGTCGCCCGCCAAAGCCAAGACAATCAATAAATATCTCGGTTCGGGCCACACGGTTCTGGCCTCATATGGCCATGTGCGCGACCTGCCTCCCAAAGATGGCTCGGTCGATCCGCAACAAGAATTTGCGATGCAATGGGAAATCGCAAGCGACTCGCGCAAGCATGTCAAGGCGATTGCCGAAGCGCTCAAGGACGACCCCGAACTGATCCTCGCCACCGACCCTGACCGCGAAGGCGAGGCAATTTCATGGCATCTGACAGAAGCACTTGCGAAATCGCGCGCCTTGAAGAAAGACACGCCCGTCAAGCGCGTCGTGTTCAACGCCATTACGAAATCGGCAGTGACGGAGGCCATGAAGAACCCGCGCGAAGTCGATATGCCACTCGTCCATGCCTATCTCGCCCGCCGCGCGCTTGACTATCTCGTCGGCTTCAATCTTTCCCCAGTGCTCTGGCGCAAGCTGCCGGGCGCGAAATCGGCCGGGCGGGTGCAATCGGTCTGCCTGCGCCTTATCGTTGAACGTGAGATGGAGATCGAGGCATTTCGCGCGCAGGAATACTGGAGCGTCACAGCCGGGCTGACCACGCCACGTGGTCAGGAATTCAGCGCGCGGCTTGTCAATCTTGCCGGAAGACGCTTGGACAAATTCGACATAGCGACATCGGAATCAGCTGAAGTTGCAGTGCAAGCCGTGCGATCAAGGTCACTTTTTGTACAATCGGTCGAGGCAAAGCCTGCAAGCCGCAATCCCTCTGCCCCCTTCATGACTTCGACCCTGCAGCAAGAGGCGAGCCGCAAATTTGGCATGGGGGCAAAGCAATGTATGAGTGCAGCCCAGCGGCTCTATGAGGCAGGATATATCACCTATATGCGGACCGACGGCATTGATATGGCCCCCGAGGCCGTGATGGCCGCACGCGATGTTATAAACGACCGTTATGGCGCGGACTATGTTCCCAAAAGCCCGCGCATGTACAAGAATAAGGCCAAGAACGCGCAAGAGGCACATGAATGTATCCGGCCCACGGAAATGGCCACCAGCCCTGACAAGCTCAAGATTAGCGACACTGACCAGCGCAAGCTCTATGATCTGATCTGGAAGCGCACAATCGCATGCCAGATGGAGGCGGCGCGGCTGGAGCGTACGACTGTCGAGATCGGCTCCAGAGACGGGCAGGTCGGGCTGCGCGCAACCGGGCAGGTTGTGCTTTTTGATGGGTTCCTGAAAGTTTATGAGGAAGGCCGAGATGATGTGGTCGATGACGACGACAAGCGCCTGCCACAGATGAGCGAGGGCGATGCGCTCGAAAAGCGCAGCGTGACACCAGAGCAGCATTTCACCCAGCCGCCCCCGCGCTACACCGAAGCCACACTCGTCAAGCGCATGGAAGAATTGGGCATCGGGCGGCCTTCGACCTATGCCAGTATCATCACAACGATTCAGGATCGCGGCTATGTAACGAAAGACAAGAATCGCCTGATTGCCGCTGACAAGGGTCGGCTTGTGACGATATTCCTTGTAAATTACTTCCGCCGTTATCTCGAATACGATTTCACTGCCGATCTTGAGGGGCAGCTTGATGATGTCTCGGCTGGAGAGCGGGATTATCGCGAGGTGCTGGACCGTTTCTGGCGCGATTTCTCGGCGGCGATTGCCGAAACCGCTGAGTTGCGAATCTCCGAAGTGCTTGAGAAAATCGATGAAGTGCTTTCGCCGCATCTTTATCCGCCACGAGAAGATGGCACCGACCCGCGTATTTGCCCAAAATGCGGCATAGGGCGGCTCAATCTCAAGACTGCACGTTCGGGCGGTGCTTTCATCGGTTGCAATAACTACCCCGAATGCCGCTACACGCGCCCCTTGGCCGGAGATGAGGGCGATGCCGAGCTTTCGGGCGATGGCAAGCTGCTGGGCCATGATGCAGGAGACCCCATCACCCTGCGGACAGGCCGGTTCGGACCCTATGTGCAACGCGGCGAGGCGACCGATGAGATACCCAAGCCGCCCCGCGCCTCACTCCCTAAAGGCTGGGATGTGGAAAGCATCGATCTGGAACGCGCGCTTATGCTTCTGTCGCTGCCGCGCCCGGTCGGCCCACACCCGGAAGATGGCGAGATGATCGAGGCGGGGATCGGGCGCTATGGGCCTTATGTCAAACATGGCCGGGTCTATGCCAACCTGCCCGAGGTGGAAGAGGTCTTCACAATCGGCATGAACCGCGCGGTGGAGGTTCTGGCCGCGAAACCCACGCGGGGGCGGGCAGCCGCTGCCGAACCACTCAAGAGACTGGGAGAGCACCCGGAGGGCGGCGAAATTGCGATCATGAAGGGGCGTTACGGTCCTTATGTGAAATGGGACAAGGTTAACGCGACCTTGCCTAAGGAACTTGAGCCGGAGGATCTAAGCTTCGATCAGGCTCTGGAATTGATCGCTGCGAAGGCTGCGGGCAAGGGCAAGAAGAAAGCTCCAGCCCGAAAGGCGGCAAAGAAGCCAGCAGCGAAGAAGAAAACCGCAAAGGCTACGAAACAGGCGTGATCCAGCACAGAGGTTGACTTCGCTGCGACGCCGCGTCAGGTATTTCGCGAATATACGAGCGAGGGGAGTGACATCATGAAGAAAGTCTATGGCTCTGCAGCCGAGGCCCTTGACGGGCTATTGTTTGACGGCATGACGATTGCAGCGGGGGGCTTTGGCCTTTGCGGCATTCCCGAGCTGCTGATTGATGCAATCCGCGAGGCAGGCACCAAGGATATCGCGATTGCCTCCAACAATTGCGGTGTGGATGATTTCGGGCTGGGCGTGCTGCTCAAGACACGTCAAATCCGAAAGATGATGTCCTCCTATGTGGGCGAGAATGCCGAATTCATGCGCCAGTATCTGAGCGGAGAGCTGGAACTGGAATTCAACCCCCAAGGCACGCTGGCAGAGCGGATGCGCGCAGGTGGTGCAGGGATTCCGGGCTTTTACACAAAGACCGGCGTTGGCACGGTGATTGCCGAGGGCAAGGAACACAAGGAATTTGGCGGCGAGACCTATATCCTTGAGCGCGCCATTGTGGCGGATCTGTCGATCGTAAAGGCGTGGAAGGCCGATACCACTGGCAATGCGATCTTCCGCAAGACGGCACGCAACTTTAACCCGCCAGCGGCTAAATGTGGTAAGGTCTGCGTATTGGAGGTTGAGCAGATTGTCGAGCCCGGCGAGCTTGATCCCGATCACATCCATCTGCCCGGTATCTATGTGCATCGCATCATTCAGGGGCAGCACGAAAAACGCATCGAACAGCGCACAGTGCGCGCGGCATAAGGAGGGACACAAAATGCCTTGGGACCGCAACCAGATGGCCGCACGCGCGGCGCAGGAATTGCAGGACGGGATGTATGTGAACCTCGGCATCGGGATTCCGACGCTGGTGGCAAATTATATCCCCGAAGGTGTTCAGGTCACGCTGCAATCGGAAAACGGGATGCTGGGCATCGGCCCTTTCCCAACCGAGAATGAAGTCGATGCCGATTTGATCAATGCGGGCAAGCAAACAGTAACCGCCCTGCCCCACACTGCCTATTTCGACAGCGCCGAATCTTTTGCGATGATTCGCGGCGGCAAGATCAACATGGCAATCCTGGGCGCGATGGAAGTGGCCGAAAACGGCGATATCGCGAATTGGATGATCCCCGGCAAGCTGGTGAAGGGCATGGGCGGCGCGATGGATCTGGTCGCCGGTGTGGATCGGGTAATCGTGGTGATGGATCACACCAACAAGGCGGGTGAATCAAAGTTGCTCAAGAAATGCTCATTGCCGCTGACAGCACAAGGCGTGGTGAAACGGATCATCACCAATCTCGGTGTGCTGGACGTCGTCGATGGTGGTCTGAAGATTGTCGAGACAGCCGACGGTGTTACCGAGGATGAGCTTCGCGCTGCAACCGAAGCGGCGATTGTAAACTGACGCGGCGCAGGCGGGTGTTCAGCCCGCCTGCCCTATCTTGAAGACACAGCCATCGGTTGGCAATTCCGGCACAGTAGCGCAAAGCCCGCGTGCCACGAGCCATGCAGCCAAGACTTTCGGAACATAGTCGCGTGTTTCGGCAAAGGGCGGCACGCCATTGTTGCGCCGAACGGCGCCTTCACCGGCATTATAGGCCGCGAGTGCGAGCACGACATCGTTGTCAAAATGCTTCAGCAGCCAGTCAAGATATTGAATGCCTCCTCGGACATTCTGTGCAGGGTCAAATGAATCATTGACCCCGAAGCGCTCTGCAGTTGCGGGGATGAGTTGCATCAATCCCTGAGCACCCGCAGAACTTACAGCCTCAGAACGCCCTGCTGACTCGACAGCGATCACGGCAAGCGCAAGGGCGGGCGAGACATTTGTGCCAACGGATGCCCGCAGGATATGTGGCCCATGCGCACTCGCGATCTCTTGCAGAAACTGCATACGCGGTGCGCGCACGGCCTGACCTTCGCGCGGTGAACTCAGTGCACCGATAGCTGAGAGAAAGCGGCCGGAGCTATCTTCAAGCCGTGGCGAGACACGCTCCCAGAACCATGCGTAATTCGTCTTTGCCGGGCTCGCTGAGGGTTGCGAGGGCGTTATTACCGGCGCTCTTGTTGGCATTACGGCAAGTAGTCTTGCCTGCTCCTGCGGATCGATCTGAACAGTAATCCGCGGCCCGCTGCCCGGCGGCGTCACCTGCACTCTGCGAAAACTGAAATCACGCGCATCGGCCGGTTCGGCGTGCAACAGATCAGGCAGGCACAGGCATACCAGTGCAAAAATTATCGGCGCGGCACGCTGCGCACCAGCCGGGTGGACATTTCGCATCTCGATTAACTGCTCTTTTATGGTTTTCGTGCAGTATGCCGGAAACCAAGGGCGCTGACGACCTGCTTGCTTGAGGTTGCGCGCATTCAGAAGGCACAGTGTTGCACACCTGCATCCGGCAAGCTTCATGAGAAGGGATAACCAAGATCGCAAGGCTAGGCATTTGGTCTCTGGCATCCAGAAAAAGTTCCAAGAAAAAGAACGCTTCCTGCCGCATTCGGAACACCATTCACTGGCTATATAAGCATCAGCCAGACGGGAACTGCCAGTAAATCGCGTAACCGGTAAGGCTGAGTAAAAACGTTCAAATGGAGATTAAGATGAACTTTTTCACGACTATCAAAAACTTCGCCGCTGATGAATCGGGCGCCGTGACCGTTGACTGGGTTGTTCTGACAGCTGCAATCGTGGGCCTGGGTGTCGCCCTTATCGGAACAATCAGCACGTCGGTAGACAATCTAGGTGACCGCATTGCTGCGGAGATTGATCTCACTCTGCCGGAGTGATCTCGCAGCGGTGCCGCAAGCATTCGAAGACGCACCATCCTCGTCTTTGCACCCCTCAAAAGATCGCAAGTCTCGCTTGCGGTCTTTTTGTCTCATAAGCCCATAGTGCATTGTATCGCTATCAGAGCGCGGCAAGGCCGGGCAATACTGCCATGCACTTTGGGAAGGAACACCGACCATGGGCGAGGTGTGACTTGCAGTCAGTTGCGTCATTGCTCTCTAGGATTCAGGTTTAGCTCCATGGGTTGATTCTCTGCGGTAAATTAACAGGATCAATAGCTTACGTTTGTTGATTGCGCGAAAGCCTAACTTTGGGCACATTTTCAACCACGGCATTTCATCCAATTTTCACAAAACCGCGCACGTCATGTCACGCTTTGGGCAAGTTTGACGAATAAATGTGACTGCAGAAAAATCATCAACACATGTCGCAACTGCGACAAATGCTCAGGAGGTTCAATTGCCGTTCTTGAAACAGCTTATTCATTTCCGCGACTGTGAAACGGGCGCTGTCACTGTTGACTGGTTTGTGCT
>SLDY01000037.1 GCA_007125005.1 Natronohydrobacter sp. | reverse complement strand
TCAAACGCGCTGGACACGCTGTCCCAGGCCGAGTCGAACCCGGCTTTCATGTCCTGCCAGGCATCATCGCTGGCCTCACCGATTTCCTTGATCTTTGCCTCGGCCTCGTCGCGCTGCTTGCGCAGATCTGCGATCTGTTCCTCATACTCGATCTTGGCATCCGCCTCGGCCTCGGCGGCCTTGGCCTGCAGTTTCTCGATATCGGCGTTCCACTGGTCCATGCGGGCTTTCGCCTTGGCGATGTAGTCGTCCTTGTCGGCCATGTCTTTCGCTCCCATTTCAATACGGTTATGCGAATGTATGCAGACGCCGACGCCATTGCAAGCTAGCGTTGAACAGGACAGTAACGAATCGACCATGAAGGAGTCTGGCATGCCGGAAACATCGAAAATCACCCTGCCGATCGCGCGCCTTGCCCGCGAAAATGAGGAGTTTCGCAAGGTGCTGTGGACGGGCGACAAGACCCAGCTGGTGCTGATGGCGATTCCCGAAGGTGGCGAGATCGGCGGCGAGGTCCATGAGGGCCACGACCAGCTTCTCTATTTTGTGGCCGGCACCGGCGAGGCGCGGATCGGTGATACCACCGGCCCCGTGGGCGAGGGCGATGTGGCCATCGTGCCATCGGGCGCATTTCACAATTTTCGCAACAGCGGCAGCGGCATGCTGAAGCTCTACACAACTTACAGTCCGCCGGAGCATGAACCAGGCACCGAGCACGCCACCAAGGCAGAGGCAGAAGACTGAGCATGCAGCTGCGAGAAGCGTGAAAGGGTCTGACGCGAGCTTTGCACTGAAACCTTGTCAAAAAAAGGGAAACGATAATGACCAACACCCAGAACACCCCCCCTGCCAGCGTCGAAGAGAAACGCGCCCTTGATGCCGATGAACTGCAAATGGCGGATATGGCCCGCTACCCTGCGCTGGGTCAGATCTCGGGCCGGGAACTATCCGACCTGATCAGCCGCCTGCGCAGCCGCCGCAACCGGGCGCGCGACATTGCCGACCGCCAAGCGCGCGAAGCCCGCGCCAAAAGCGCCCCCGCCGGGGCCACGCCCGCCAGCGGCAATGCCGGAACGCTCAGCAAGCATGACTATCTGAGCGCCGCACTGGAGCGCGCGATGAATGAGCGCGATACGCGCGGTGGTGCGGTCGATGACAGCGCCGAGGGCGACGATAAGCCCACTCAGCATGATCTCGCGCTGAAAGCGATGGCGCTGAAACAGGCAGGCGAGGACGGCCCGAATCCGATGATGGAAGATGGCGCGCCCCTGCAACCGGATGACCCGGATGCCAGCGAGGGCAAAGGCCCCCTGGCAGAGCAAGAACGCCGCATCGCGCCATCGGGGGCGTTTGAAGATGTCGGGGACAAGCCGTCACGCGAACGCTCGCGCACACGCTATTGATGCAAGCGGGCGCGATGCCTGGGTGCGCGGTCTGGAGGCGCAGATGAAGGTCGACACGTTGATTATCGGGGCGGGCAGCGCAGGGCTGTCCGCCCTGCGTGAAGTGCGCCGCCGCACGGATGATTTTTTGCTGATCAATGACGGGCATTGGGGCACGACCTGCGCCGCTGTCGGCTGCATGCCGTCCAAGGCGCTGATCGAGGTGGCCAATGCCTTTCACCGCCGCCATGATTTCGGCAGTTTTGGTATCCGTGGGGCGGATCGGCTCGATATCGACATCCCCGCCGTTCTCTCCCACGTCCGCGCTGTGCGCGATGGTTTCGTCAAGGGGCCGGAATCGGTGCCCGACGACCTGGGCAGGCGCGCGCTTTCCGGTCGCGCGCGGCTGGTCGCGCCCGATGCGGTCGAAGTCGATGGCCAGCGCATCACCGCCCGCGCCATCATCCTCGCGCCCGGAAGCCGCCCGATTATCCCTGCGCCGTGGCAGGAGTTCGGCGACCGCATCCTGACCAGCGACACGCTGTTCGAGCAGACCGATCTGCCAAGCCGAATTGCGGTCATCGGGCTTGGGGCGATCGGGGTCGAACTTGCTCAGGCCCTGTCGCGGCTGGGGCTGGAGGTCGCGGGCTTTGATGCCGCCGAAACGCTGGCGGGGATTGACGATCCAAAGGTGCTGGAGAGTTTCCGCGCGCTGCTGGGGGCCGAATTTCCGGTCCATCTGGGTGCTGAGGCCAAGCTGGAAGAGGCAGTCGGTGCGATCCGCGTCACCGCCGGGGATGCCAGCTTCACCGCCGATGCCGTGCTGGCCGCAATCGGGCGCAAGCCGAATATCGACGGTCTGGGGCTGGACGTGCTGGGCGTGGAACTTGACGCGCAGGGGCTGCCGCAGATCGACCCGGAGACGCTGCGCATCGGCGACAGCGCGGTCTTTCTGGCCGGTGATGCGAACGGTCATCGCGCGCTCTTGCATGAAGCGGCGGATGAGGGCCATATTGCCGGACGGCTCTCCGCGCCGGAGGCGCGTGAGGACAGCTATTGCCGCCGCACGGCCCTGTCGATCACCTTCTGCAGCCCGCAGGTCGCGCGCGTAGGCCGAAAGCTGTCGGAGCTGCCGCAGGATACGCTGATCGGCCCTGTCGATTTCGCCCGTCAGGGACGCGCGCGGATCATGGCCAAGGCTGCGGGCATCCTGCGGATTTATGCCGACCCTGCGGACGGGCGGTTGCTGGGGGCCGAGATCTGCGCGCCAGCAGCCGAACACATGGCGCATCTGCTGGCCCTCGCGATCGAGCGCGGGCTGAGCGTGCCGCAAATCCTTGCCATGCCGTTCTATCATCCGGTTCTGGAAGAAGGGCTGCGCAGCGCCTTGCGCGAGATCGCAAAACAGCTTCCGGAACCCGGCAGTTCTGATTTGTCCTGTTGTGAGGCGATTGGCCATGATGCGCTGGACTGAACCCGGCCGGGGGCGGCTCTGATGTCGCGCATTCTGTTTCACATCCTCGGGACGTTGCGCAAGGTGTGGGTGCGCATCGTCGCCTTCGCCCTGCTTGCGGTGCTGACGGCAGTTCTGGCGCAGATCATCGGGCCACTGCTGCAGCAGGACATCTCGGGACAGTTGGGCGCGGACGCGGTCGAGGATATCCTGTCGATCCTGACCTCGTCGATGCTGGCGGTGACGACGTTCTCGCTCTCGGTCGCAGTCTCGGCCTTTGCCGCGGCAGCCAGTTCGGCAACCCCGCGCGCGACATCAGTGCTGCAGGAAGACCAGACCACGCAGAATGTGCTGGCGACATTTCTGGGGGCGTTTCTGTACGGGCTCATTGGGTTGATCGGGCTGAAGGCGCAACTTTATGATGACGCGGGAAGGCTCGTCCTGTTTGTCGTGACGGTCGGCGTTGTCGGGCTGGTGGTGATCGCCCTGATCCGTTGGATCGATCATCTGATGGTGTTTGGCCGCATGGGCGACACGCTGGGACGGATTGAAAAGGCGGCGACAAAGGCGCTGAAGGAGCGTCTTGAAAACCCGTTTCTGGGTGGGCGCTCTGCTGCCGGGCATTTGCCGGATACGGGGCAGAGGGTCGGGGCGCGCAAGACCGGCTATATCCAGCATATCGACATGGCCGCTCTGCAGGATTGTGCAGAAGCCATCGGCGGGCGCGTACACCTTCTGTGCCTGCCCGGCAGTTTCATAGCCGAGACTGCGCCAGTTCTGCTGCTGGAGGGCGCGCATCTACCTGAGGATCAGGCGGCGAAGCTGGCAAAGGCTATTACCATCGGGGATGCCCGCACCTTCCGCGAAGATCCGCGTTTTTGCATCATCGTTCTGACCGAAATCGCCTCGCGCGCCCTGTCGCCTGCGGTGAATGATCCGGGTACGGCAATTGATGTCATTGGACGACACTTGCGTATCCTGTCACTCTGGCGCGAGCCGGTTGCCGCGGAGCCGGATTATCCCGATGTGCTGGTGCCCCGGATCACGGCGCAAGACCTGATCGAGGATGCGTTTCGCCCCATCGCCCGCGATGGTGCCGGACTGGTCGAGGTCCAGATTCGGCTGCAAAAGATACTGACCGCCGTGCAGAACGCGGCGCCCGCAGCATTTGAAGCACCGGTAAAAGCGATGCGGTACTATGCATTGGCCGAGGCAAAGGCGGCGACTATGGCAGAGCCTGACCTGACAGCCTTGCAGGACGTGATGCAGCAGGAGCGGGCATGACGCGAGCCCCTGCAACGCGCCGCTCAATCTGTGTAATGGGCTGTTATCCGCAGCCCCCGCGTCGCGGCTCTGCAGCAGAGCGCTTTGATCTCACCCCGGTTTACGCCACACATCAGGGCCCCAAGGAAAGAAAACCCTATGAAAATCTTCCAATGCCCCGGCTGCCAAGCCGACCTTTTTATCGAGAACACCACCTGCAGTTGCGGTCTGGCCGTCGCCTATGACCCTGCGGCTGACGCTTTCGTCAGCGACCAGCCCTTCTGCGCCAACCGCGACAGCATTGGCTGCAACTGGACCTGCGCGCCCGACCAGACGCTGTGCGAAAGCTGCCGCATGACCAGTGTGCACCCGGATCTTGCCGTTGCCGGGAATGATCAACTTTGGGCCAAGGCCGAAGCCGCCAAGCGCCACACACTGATCGGGCTGATGCGCTGGGGCTGGTTCACCACCAGTGACACCAGCCCCCGCCCCAAATTCCACATGCTGGCAGAAGCCACCTCGAGCGGATCGGTCGATGTGACCATGGGCCATGCTGCTGGCCTTGTGACGATCAACCTGGCCGAGGCCAATGCATCCGAGCGCGTGCGCCGGCGCGAGATGCTGGGCGAGCCTTATCGCACCCTGATCGGCCATTTCCGCCACGAGATCGCGCATTTCCTGTTCGAGAGGCTGTCCGCAGAGGCAAAGGGCTTTGTCCCGGCTTTCCGCGAGTTGATGGGCGATGAGACGCAGGACTATGGCGCGGCCCTTGCGCGCCATTACGAACAGGGTCCGCCGCCGGGCTGGCAGGATGCGCATGTCACCCCCTATGCCGCTGCCCACCCGCACGAGGACTGGGCCGAAACGGCGGCCCATGCAATGCATCTGGCCGACATCACCGACAGCTTCCTCGCCGCCGATCTGAATTCGGCCGAGGCGCCCGAGGCCGATTATGACGCGTTCGCCGAGACCGAGCCTGCACGCCTGCTGGACGCCAGCATTGCGATCGGCGTGGCCATGAACCACGTCAACCGCGCGGTCGGCCAGCCGGACCTCTATCCCTTCG
>SLDY01000067.1 GCA_007125005.1 Natronohydrobacter sp. | reverse complement strand
TGGTCAAGCAGGTCAGAAAACCGCACGGGCCGCGCATGTGCCGCGACAAGGTCGAGCACATCAAGCGCTTTCGCAACCGTGCCATCTCCGGCAGGATTTGCGGCCATAACTCCTCCCAAATTGCGGACGCAAACAAGTTCTTGACAAGAACTAGCGACTCGGCCCATCTTTTTCAATATATAAAAGTTAGTTTCATATAGTAAAACCTGCAAGGGAGGAAAACATGCGGTTCACACTCACAAGCGCGGCCGCCGCGCTGGCTCTGACGACGGCGCTTGCCGGCCCCGCCAGTGCCGAACTGACCGGCGATCTGCGGATCTTCTTCAACGATCAGAATCCTGCACCGCGCGCGGCAATGGAAGGTATGGTCGAACGCTTCCAAGCCATGCACCCTGATCTGAACATCGAATTGACGCTGATCGACCGCGAAGCCAACAAGACCCAGATCCGCAACTATCTGACGGCAAATGCGCCCGATGTGAACGGCTGGTATGCAGGCAACCGGATGCGCCCCTACGTCAATGCCGGCCTGTTCGAGGATGTGTCCGACCTATGGGACGGCCCGATGGGCGAAGAGCTCGCCTCCACCCGGCCCGCGCTGACGCTGGATGGCAAGCAATGGGGCGTTCCCTACAGCTATTACCAGTGGGGTATCTACTACCGGCAGGACATCTACGAAGAGCTTGGCCTGACCCCAGCCACGACCTGGGAGGAAGAGATTGCCAATTGCCAGGCGATCCTCGATTCCGGGCTCAAATGCTACACGATCGGAACCCGCTTCCTCTGGACAGCCGGCGGCTGGTTCGACTATCTGAACCTGCGCACCAATGGCTATGACTTTCACATGGCCCTGACCGCGAACGAGATCCCCTGGACCGATGACCGCGTGCGCGAAACCTTCGCCAACTGGCGAACGCTGCTCGATATGGGCGCGTTCATCGACAACCACACGGCCTACACATGGCAGGAGGCGCAGCCCTATCTGGTGAACGGACAAGCTGCCGCCTATCTGATGGGCAATTTCCTCATCGAGCCGCTGCGTGATGCAGGCATGACGGATGACCAGCTCGGCTTCTATCAGTTCCCGGAAATCACCCCCGGCATACCGAAGGCCGAAGACGCACCCACTGACACGCTGCACATCCCGGCACAGGCCCAGAACAAGGAGGCCGCACGCGCTTTCCTGCAATATGTCGCCAGCGCCGAGAACCAGACCATCGTGAATGAGGTGCTGGGGCAGCTGCCAATCAACAGCAATGCTCAGGTCGCAGATGACAAGTTCATTCAGGCAGGCTTCGAAATGCTGTCCAACGCCACGGGCGGTATTGCACAATTCTTCGATCGCGACGCCGATGCCGAAATGGCTGCAGCGGGCATGGAAGGCTTTCAGGAGTTCATGGTGATGCCCGACAATCTTGACGCGATCCTGAACCGGCTGGAAAGCGTGCGCCAGCGGATACTGGAAGACTGAGGGTTTCCTCCTGCCGCTGGGGTGGTCTTCGGGCCACCCCAGCCGATTTTATGACACAAGACAGGCTGAGACATGGCCGCACCTATCATTTCGGAACCTGCCCCGCCGCCCGCGCGCGGCTATTGGCGCAGCAATCAGATGCGCTTCGCCCCATGGCTGTTTCTCGCTCCCGGGATCCTGTTCTTCGCCATCTATGTGATCTTTCCGATATTCCAGAGCTTCCATATCAGCCTCTATCGCTGGGACGGGCTGGGCGAAGCGCGCTATATCGGGATGCAGAATTACGAGCGGTTGTTCGATGACCCAGCCTTCTACACCTCGCTGTGGAACAATCTCCGCTGGCTGGTGCTTTATCTTCTGGCAATCCCTGGCGGGCTGTTCATCGCTCTGTTCCTGAACCAGCAGGTGCGCGGTATCCGGCTTTACAAGTCGCTGTTCTTCTTTCCCTTCGTGATTTCGCAGGTTGTGGTCGGGCTGGTCTTTGCGTGGTTCTACAACCCCTCGATCGGGCTTCTGAATCCACTGATCGGGCTGTTCGGCTTCGGCCCGGTGAACATCCTCGGCAATCCCAATACGGTCACTTATGGCATCATCGCCGCCGGGCTGTGGCCGCAGGTGGCCTATTGCATGATCCTTTTTCTTACGGGCCTCAACGCGGTGGACCCCGAACAGGTCGAGGCCGCACGTCTTGATGGCGCCAAGGGCTGGAAGATGTTGTGGTATGTCATCCTGCCACAACTGCGCCCGGCCACCTTCATCGCCGTGGTGGTGACAGTCATCGGCGCGCTGCGAAGCTTCGACATGGTCAGCGTAATGACAAGCGGCGGGCCTTTCGGATCCTCCCGCGTGCTTGCCTATTACATGTTCGAGGTGTCGCTCTCGGAATACGGTTTCCGCATGGGCTATGGCGCGGCCATCGCTGTGGTGCTGTTCCTGATCATGATGGTCTATATCGCCTTTTTCCTGTGGCGCATGTGGCGCGAAGAGCGGGGGGTCTGAGTCATGTTTCCAACCCCCGTCGAACGCCGCTCAGCGGCAGTGCAGGCCGGATACAAGGCGCTGCTGCCAATCGTCCTGATCCTGTGGCTGCTACCGCTGTTGATGGTCGCGCTGTTCTCGGTCAAGCCCGATGCCGATTTCACACAGGGCAATCTTTGGGGTCTGCCCTCTAGTTTCGCAGGGTTCGAGAATTACACCCGCGTCTTCACTGACAGCGCCATGCCGCGCTATCTGCTCAACTCGATCTTCATAACCGTGCCGACTGTGATCG
Organism: Natronohydrobacter sp.; assembly: GCA_007125005.1. Lineage (GTDB taxonomy): Bacteria > Pseudomonadota > Alphaproteobacteria > Rhodobacterales > Rhodobacteraceae > Roseinatronobacter. The sequence continues at coordinate 14,633 of SLDY01000067.1, read as the reverse complement.
GGGCAGTGGCGCTCTCCTGCATGACCGGCTTTGCCCTCGGGGTCTATCGCTTCCGGGGCAATATCTGGATTTTCTTCATGTTCGTCGCGGGCAATTTCGTGCCCTTCCAGATCCTGATGGTGCCGGTGCGCGACCTGACCGTGAATATGGGGCTTTATGACACGCGGCTGGGGTTGGTGTTGTTCCACATCGCGTTCCAGACCGGATTCTGCACGCTGTTCATGCGCAATTTCATCCGCGCGCTGCCGCGCGAGCTGATCGAGGCGGCGCGCGTGGAAGGTGTCAGTGAGATCCGCATCTTCTGGTATGTCGTTCTGCCACTGATGCGACCTGCCATCGCGGCGCTGAGCGTGCTGATCTTCACCTTTATCTGGAACGATTACTTCTGGGCCGTAGTGTTGACCCAAGGTGTGGAATCACAACCCGTCACTGCCGGAATCACCGCCTTTAACAGCCAGTTCCGCGCCGCCTATCACATGATGAGCGCGGGTTCGATTATCGCCGCCCTCCCGCCCGTTATGATGTTCTTCCTCATGCAGAAACACTTCATCGCGGGCCTGACCCTCGGAGCCGTCAAATGACGAAAATCGCCTTCATCGGTGCCGGATCCACGGTTTTCATGAAGAACCTGATCGGGGATGCTCTCCTTCGCCCTGCCCTGTCGGAAGCGCATATCGCGCTGATGGATATCGACGCAGCAAGACTGGAGGAATCCGCACTTGTCGCGCGCAAGCTGGTGGCTTCGTTGAGTGTAGGCGCCAAGGTCAGTGCCACGACCGACCGCCGCGCGGCCCTTGACGGTGCGGATTTCGTCATCGTCGCTTTTCAGATCGGTGGCTACAAGCCCTGCACAGTAACGGATTTCGACATCCCCAAGGCTTACGGGCTGCGCCAGACCATCGCCGATACGCTGGGCATTGGCGGCATCATGCGGGGCCTGCGCACCGTCCCGCATCTCTGGGCATTGGCCGAGGATATGCGCGCACTGTGCCCGGGTGCGCTGATGATGAACTATGTCAACCCGATGGCAATCAACACATGGGCGCTTGCGGCACGCTACCCGGACATCCGGCAAGTGGGACTGTGCCATTCAGTGCAGGGCACCGCCTATGAGCTGGCGCGAGACCTTGGCCTGAATGTGACTGACCTGCGCTACCGCGCGGCCGGCATCAACCACATGGCTTTCTACCTGTCACTTGAGGCGCGCGACGGGAACGGTTGGCGCGATCTCTATCCCGCGTTGCGTGATGGCTACCGCACAGGCCGAATCCCGCTCGAATCCCACTGGAACCCACGCTGCCCTAACCTTGTGCGCTATGAGGTGATGGAGCATTTTGGCTATTTCGTGACCGAATCCTCGGAACATTTCGCCGAATATGTGCCGTGGTTCATCAAATCGCACCGCCCCGACCTGATCGAGACATTCCGCATCCCGCTCGACGAATACCCCAAGCGCTGCGAGGAACAGATTGCAGCGTGGGGGGCGCAGGCCGAGACGTTGAAATCCGCCCCGCGGATTGAGCACAGCGCGTCGAACGAATACGCCGCCACCATCATGGACAGTATCGTCACCGGCACCCCTTCGGTCATCTATGGCAACCATGCCAATAGCGGCTACATCCCGCAACTGCCCCATGGCGCCGCCGTCGAAGTGCCCACGCTTGTCGATGCCAATGGCCTCCAGCCGACTGTCGTCTCAGATCTACCCCCGCATCTGACAGCCCTCATGCGTACCAATCTCAACGTACAGGAGCTGACCGTGCAGGCGCTGCTGGCCGAGAACCGCGAGCATATCTACCATGCCGCAATGCTCGACCCGCACACGAGCGCCGAGTTGGACCTGCGCCAGATCCGCGCGCTGGTGGATGACCTGATTACCGCCCATGGCGACTGGCTGCCCGACTGGTGCAGGAGTCGCAAAGCCGCCTGATTTTCATCTTGCCAAAAATACTCAGATTCACCCTCGCCACACAGACCGAAGGCCCGATATGAAGACCCCCCGCCGCTCCGCTGCCTGGTATGGAAAGCTCGACAAGGACGGATTCATCCATCGTTCATGGATGAAAAATCAGGGCTTTCCCGATCACGCCTTCGATGGCCGTCCGATCATCGGCATCTGCAACACATGGTCCGAGCTCACGCCCTGCAATTCCGGCCTGCGCATCCTTGCAGAGGCAGTTAAGCGCGGGGTCTGGGAGGCGGGCGGCTTTCCCGTGGAATTCCCCGTCACCTCGCTTGGCGAGACGCAGATGAAACCCACCGCGATGCTGTTTCGCAACCTGCTTGCCATGGATGTAGAGGAGTGCATCCGTGCCTATGGCATCGACGGCGTGGTCCTGCTGGGAGGCTGCGACAAGACCACGCCGGGGCAACTCATGGGTGCGGCCTCGGTCGATCTGCCTAGTATCGTCGTCAGCTCCGGCCCGATGCTCAACGGCAAATGGCGCGGGCGCGATATCGGCTCGGGCACGGATGTGTGGAAATTCTCCGAAGCCGTGCGCGCAGGCGACATGACGCTTGCCGATTTCATGGCCGCCGAATCCGGCATGTCCCGAAGCGCGGGCGTCTGCATGACGATGGGCACGGCTTCGACCATGGCCTCGCTGGTCGAGGCGATGGGCCTCGCGCTGCCCACCAACGCGGCGCTCCCAGCCGTCGATGCACGCCGTACAGCGCTTGCACACCATACCGGGCGGCGCATCGTCGAGATGGTCGAGGAAGGCCTCAAACCCTCCGATATTCTGACACGCGAGGCCTTCGAGAATGCCATCCTCGCCAATGCCGCAGTGGGCGGCTCGACCAATGCGGTGGTGCATCTTCTGGCCATTGCCGGACGCGTGGGAGTGGATCTGACGCTTCACGATATTGAACTTGGCCGCGACATTCCGCTTCTGGTCAATTGCATGCCGTCTGGCAAATACCTGATGGAAGATTTCGCCTATGCCGGTGGCGTGCCTGCTGTTCTGGCACAGTTGCGCGACCAGTTGCGGCCTGCGACCACAGTGCTCGGGCGTGATATTGCAGACTATGCCGAAGGTGCAGAGATCTTCAACGAGGACGTGATCCGGCCCCTCTCAAACCCCGTCAAACCTGCTGCCGGTCTGCGTGTCCTGCGCGGCAATCTGGCACCGGACGGGGCAATCGTGAAACCTTCGGCGGCCACAGATGCGCTGCTGGAGCACGAAGGTCCGGCTTATGTGTTCGAGAGTATCGAACAGCTAAAAGCCGAGATTGACCGTGACGACCTGCCCGTCACGCCCGACACTATTCTGGTGCTGAAGGGCTGCGGCCCCAAAGGCTATCCCGGCATGCCTGAAGTCGGCAATATGCCGATCCCTGCGAAACTGATCAAACAGGGTGTGCGCGATATGGTCCGCGTGTCCGACGCCCGCATGTCTGGCACTGCCTTTGGCACCGTCGTGCTGCATGTCGCGCCCGAGGCCCAAGCCGGTGGCCCACTGGCATTGGTGCGCACCGGCGACCGCATCCGTCTGTCCACCAGCCGGGGGGAGTTGACACTGCTGGTCGATGACACCGAGCTTGCGCGTCGTCGTGCTTCATGGAGCCCCGACCCGCCACATTACACGCGCGGTTATGCCAAACTCTATGTCGATCATGTATTGCAAGCCGACCGCGGCGCCGATCTGGATTTCCTTGTCGGCAAGGACACCCGCCCGGTAACGAGGGAGAGCCATTGATGACCCTGCCAATCTATCCCGATCTCAAAGGCGCCTCGGTCTTCATCACCGGCGGCGGTTCAGGTATTGGCGCGGGGTTGACCGAAGCCTTCCTGCATCAGGGCGCACGCGTAGCTTTCGTGCAGCGCTCGGATGCTACGTCCTTCTGCGACGCGATGGAGGAAAAGACTGGCAACCGCCCGCTCTTCATCGCCTGTGATGTAACAGACCCCACCGCGCTGCAGGGCGCTATTGCCGAAGCCACAAAAGCGCATGGCACGGTGCAAGTGCTGGTCAACAATGCTGCCAATGACCAGCGCCATACTCTCGACGAAGTCACGCCCGAGTTCATGGACTGGGCGCTTGCAATCAACTTCAAATGCTATGTCACTGCCATTCAGGCGGTCGCCCCCGCGATGCGCGCGGCGGCCAAGGGCTCGATCATAAACATCACCTCGATCAGTTATATGATGGGCAATGCAGGCTATCCGATCTATACAGCGGCCAATTCGGCGCTCAATGGCCTGACGCGTAGCCTCGCGCGCGAGTTCGGGCCTGATCGGGTGCGCGTGAATGCGCTGGCACCGGGCTGGGTGATGACGCCGAAGCAATTGGAACACTGGGTCACACCCGAAGGCCTGGCCGAGCACCTCAAGCGGCAATGCTTGCCCGACACGCTGGCACCTGCGGATATTGCCAGTGGCGTACTCTTCCTTGCTTCGGATACCAGCCGCTCCATGACCGGGCAGGCGCTTGTTATCGACGGCGGTGTGGTGGTGACAGGATGAGCGTTCTGGAGTGGATTGGCGTCGATTGGGGCACCTCGCATCTGCGGGTCTGGGGGCTTGCGGGATCACGCGTCTTGCATCATGCCGCGTCTGAGCAGGGTATGGGGCAACTTGACCGAGCGGGATTTGAACCCGCCCTTCTCGCGCTTGTGGCCGACTGGCTGCCCGACGGGCAGGTGACGCCGGCAATCATCTGCGGCATGGCAGGCAGCCGTCAGGGCTGGGTAGAGGCCCCCTATCGCGCAATCCCCTGCACGCCTCTTGGCGGGGCGATCGCCCAAGCCCCTTGCCGCGATCTTCGACTGACTGTCCATGTTGTGCCGGGACTGAAACAGACACAGCCCGCCGATGTCATCCGTGGCGAGGAAACCCAGATCGCAGGGTTCCTCTCGCGGAATCCCGGCTGGGACGGGGTGGTCTGTCTGCCAGGGACTCACAGCAAATGGGCGCATGTCAGCGCAGGTGAGGTGGTCAGCTTCCAGACCTTTCTCACCGGTGAGATATTCGCGCTGCTGTCAGAACAATCAGTCCTGCGGCACTCGATTTCAGGCTGGGACGACACTGGGTTCACCGAAGGCGCAGCGCAGGGGATGGAACGGCCTGAGCGGCTGCTGGCGCGGCTGTTTTCGGTCCGGGCCGAGGGGCTTCTGGAGGGGCGCGACCCGGCATATGCCCGCGCACGACTTTCAGGGCTATTGATCGGCGCTGAGCTGGCTGCGGCGAAGCCCTACTGGCTGGGCCAGCGCGTTGCCATAATCGGCTCCGAGTCTCTTGCAAAGCATTATGCGCAGGCCCTTGGCACACTATCGGTTCCTGTCACACACCATGACGCAACCGAGATGACGCTGGCCGGGCTCGCCGCTGCACGTGCGCTGCTGCCACACATGGAGCGCCCATGCGTGAACTGATTGCCATCCTGCGCGGGATCACCCCGCCCGACGCCGTACCGATAACCCGCGCACTGATCGATTCCGGGATCACAACGATCGAAGTGCCGCTCAACTCCCCCGACCCGCTGGCGAGCATCGCCGCGATGGTCGCTCAATGCGGGGGGCAGGCGCAGATCGGCGCAGGCACCGTGCTGAGAATCGATCAGGTGCAGGCCGTGGCGCGAACCGGCGCAAATCTGATCGTCTCGCCCGATTGTAACCCGGAGGTAATCCGGGCCACTGTTGCCGCCGGGCTCAAAAGCTATCCGGGTGTGTTCACACCCTCCGAGGCCTTCGCCGCCCTGCACGCAGGGGCTACAGGCCTAAAGCTGTTTCCGGCCTTCAAGATGGGCTCGGACGGCCTGAAAGCCATGCGTGCGGTCCTGCCCGCAGAAGTCCCGGTCTATGCTGTCGGCGGTGTCGGACCCGCAGATTTCGGGATCTGGCGCAAGGCGGGCGCAACTGGCTTCGGTCTGGGCACGGCGCTTTATGCGCCGGGAATGACGCCCGATGAGGTGGCCGCGCGCGCACAAGAGGCAGTCGCATCATGGGATGCCAGTGCATGACCCCAATCAATGCAATCCGCTGCGAGCTGGGCGAGGGCGCGTTCTGGCACCCGACGCGACAGGAGTTCTTCTGGTTCGATATCACCGGGCGCAAGTTGCATAGTATCGCGCAAAGCTGGGATTTTCCGGAAATGGTATCAGCCATGGGCTGGGTGGATAGGCAGCATTTGCTCATCGCCTCAGAGACCCGGCTCATGCTTTTCGATCTTGGCACGCGCGAGGACCGCACGCTCTGCGCACTTGAGGCCGAGAACATGCTGACACGCTCCAACGATGGCCGCGCCGACCCGCAAGGCGGGTTCTGGATCGGCACCATGGGGAAAAAAGCCAATCAGGGCGCGGGCAGCATCTGGCGCTACCATCGCGGCGAGTTGCGCAGACTCTATTCCGATATCACCATACCCAATGCGATCAGCTTCGTCCCCGATGGCAGTAGCGCCTGTTTCACCGATACTGTCACACAAAAAGTGATGCGGGTGGCGCTTGATGCCGAGGGGTGGCCCAAAGGCGCGCCTGAATGCTGGCTTGATCTAGGCCCTGAGAACCTGAACCCCGATGGTGCTGTTTTCGATGCCGAAGGCATGTTCTGGGTTGCGCAATGGGGTGCCTCACGCGTCGCAGCCTATACGCCTGACGGCCAGTTCCTGCGCGCCGTCACCTTCCCCGCCCAACATACCTCCTGCCCCGCCTTCGGCGGCGCAACGCTGTCTGACCTCTTTTGCACCACCGCGCGCGAAGGCCGCCAGAACGCCACCGAACTCGATGGCGCCACGTTCTGCGCAAAAGACATTGCCAAGGGACAAGCCGAACACAGGGTCATCCCATGATCGTTTTCTTGGCCAGAATACTGAAACCCAACACCCTCTCTGAGAAAGCCCGCCAGCCATGAAGCGCAGCCTTGGTGTCTGCTACTACCCTGAACACTGGCCCGAAGAGCGCTGGCCAGAGAACGCAAGCCGCATGGTTGAGGCCGGGCTGACATGGGTCAGGATCGGCGAATTCGCATGGTCGCGACTGGAACCTGTACCCGGTCAGCTCGATTTCGATTGGCTTGACCGCGCCATTGCCACGCTTGGCGGGGCAGGGCTGAAAGTTGTCCTCGGCACCCCCACCGCAACCCCGCCGCGCTGGCTGCTGGATCGCCACCCTGACATGCTGGCGGTCGATGCCAATGGCCGCCCGCGCAAATTCGGCTCCCGCCGTCATTACTGCTTCAGCCATCGCGGCTATCTTGAAGAATGCCGCCGCATCGTCACGCTCCTTGCCGAACGCTATGGACGGCACCGGTATGTCGCTGCCTGGCAGACAGATAATGAATACGGGTGCCATGACTCGGTCCTGAGCTATTCCGATACTGCGCGGAGCGCATTCCGTGAGTGGCTGGCGCAGAAATACCAGAGCCCGGATGCCCTTAATCGTGCCTGGGGAAATATTTTCTGGTCGATGGAGTATGACAGTTTTGACCAGATTGATCTGCCAAATCTCACTGTGACTGAGCCCAACCCGGCGCATGTGATGGATTTTAGGCGCTTCTCATCGGATCAGGTCGTGGCCTTCAATCGCGCGCAAGTCGATATCCTGCGCCACCACACTCAAGCGCCTATCGCCCATAACTACATGGGACGGATCACAGAATTCGACCATTTCGCAGTCGGTGCCGATCTCGATATCGCAAGCTGGGATAGCTACCCCCTCGGCTTTCTGTCCGACCGGCTTGAGGCCAGTGACGCGCATAGAACCGCCTTTTTGCGGCAAGGTGATCCAGATTTTCAGGCGTTCCACCATGATCTTTATCGCGCAGTGGGCCGTGGCCGCTGGTGGGTGATGGAGCAACAGCCGGGGCCTGTGAACTGGGCACCCTATAACCCCGCCCCCTTGCCCGGCATGGTGCGGCTCTGGACATGGGAGGCCTTTGCGCACGGGGCCGAGGCTGTGTGTTATTTTCGCTGGCGACAGGCGCCCTTCGCGCAAGAGCAGATGCACGCGGGCCTGTTACGCCCCGACAATGCGCCCGCACCGGGGTTCTTTGAGGCCGCAGAGGTCGCGCGTGAACTCGACACAGCACATGAAGTCAATGTGACCGGGGGCGATGTCGCGCTGGTCTTTGATTATGCCAGCGCCTGGGCGTGGGATACACAACCACAGGGGGCCGATTTCGATTACTTCCGCCTCGTCTTCGCGTGGTATCGCGCGTTGCGCGGCCTCGGGCTGAATATTGATATTCTGCCTCCCGATACGCGTGACCTCTCAAACTGGAAAGTCGTGTTAGTCCCGGGGCTTTTCACACTCCCTCCTGCGCTGCGCGATGCACTTGCGACCGCAGGCGGACAAGTGATCTTTGGCCCTCGCGCCAATTCCAAAACCCCTGATTTCGCGATCCCCACTGCCCTGCCTCCCGATTTGCCGGGACTCGATGCGCGTGTGATGCGGGTGGAGAGCCTGCCACCAGACGCTCATATCCCACTCGAAGAGGGTGGCGCTTTCCGGCATTGGGCCGAAGAGGCCGAAGGGAGCGCGCCTGTGATTCTGCGCCGTGCCGATGGGTTACCCGCATTACTGGGTAATGAGAAGTTGGCATATTTGGCTGGCTGGCCCAGTGACGAAACGCTGCCCATTCTCCTGCGCCAGCTTTGTAAAAATCAAGGGATCGAGACACGCGCACTTCCACCTGCGTTGCGGACTCGACAAGCAGGCGATCTACGGTTCTGGTTCAATTACAGCCACGAAGCACTGACATGGGGCGATATCGAAATCCCGGCGGCGGGGGTCGTCTGGGTAGCCACTTGAGAGTGTTTCGGCGGCATCAGATCCCCGCGCGCAGTAATTCCGACTGTTTTGCTTGGCTTGCTATTTACGCCCATAGCGTACTTGATTATAATCAAGCTAGGCTTGCCGCGAGGATGTGCGCGAATGACAACAACAGCCAGACAAAGCCGCGACTGGGTCGGGCCTGCCCTTCTCAGCTACGGGTTTCGACCTTTTTTCCTGTTCTCGGGACTATGGGCCGCTTTCGCCATGGTGCTCTGGGTCCTGCTGCTGATCGGGCGCGAACCCGTGGCAGTCGCCTTTTCTCCCACCGACTGGCATGCGCATGCCTTTATCTTTGGTTACGTGTCTGCGGTGATCGCTGGCTTTTTGCTAACCGCTGTGCCGAACTGGACAGGGCGCCTGCCGATCGTGGGCTGGCCGCTTGCAAGGATGGCGGGGTTATGGGTGCTTGGGAGGCTCGCGGCTCTGTTCGGCCAAAGCTGGTCTGCGTGGATTGTAGCCGCGCTGGATTTAGCCTTGCCAATTGTGCTTACTGCCTTTCTGGCGCGCGAGATAATCACCGGACGCAACTGGCGAAATCTGCCAGTTCTGGGGCTTTTGGCGCTGTTTGCCCTCGCGAATGGATTATTCCATATAGAGGCTGCACAAGGCTCTGCACAAGATGGCTACGGGCTTCGGCTGGGGTTGGCCGCCGTTATTATGCTGATCGCACTGATTGGTGGGCGGATCGTGCCTAGCTTCACGCGCAACTGGCTGGCCAAACGGCAGGTGTCGCGCCTGCCTGTGGCCTTCAACCGGGCCGATGGGGTTGTTTTGGGGCTAACGGGTCTGGCGCTGCTGGCCTTTGTGTTCGCACCATATGGTAGCATAACGGCAAGCCTATGCCTTGCAGCAGGTCTTGCAAATCTCTGGCGCGTGGCGCGATGGCAAGGCTGGCAAACGCGACCAGAGCCGCTGGTCTGGGTTTTGCACGCCGCGTATGTCCTGCTCGCGCTGGGGTTTTTATGCGTTGGCGCCACAGCACTTGATCTCATGCCCCAATCCGGCGCACGCCACGTCTGGTTGGCAGGCGCTATCGGTCTGATGACCCTTGCGGTCATGACGCGCGCAAGCCTTGGCCATGCCGGACTGCCTTTGACCGCCAACCGCCCGGTTGCTGCGCTTTATCTTGCTCTGATCGGAGCGGCATTCGTACGCCTTTTAGCCGGCCTTTGGCCCGGTGAGATCTGGCTCATGCATCTGTCTGCAGCGTTATGGATCGCGGCCTTTGGCGGCTTCTCGCTGATCTACTGGCCGATCCTCACACGCCCGAAACGCGCCCCCAAACCAACCAACCGCGTGCAATCGGCATAAAGCGCCACGGAGCTTATCTCGCCGGATGAGCCCTGCTTCTTGTCACCAATGCCCTCCCTGTGCGCCCACTTCTCAAGCCAAGGCTTGGTTCAAGGCTCGGCTATGCCGGTTTGATCTGTGCGAGCGCACGCGCGCAGGCGCTGTCCATGCGTGTTGGCTGCTGACGCCTTGCGCGGATTTCGGCCATGAGTGCGGCTTTATCCTGTTCTGTGAGCCGCAATCGCGCGAGTGGCAGCAGGATTGCGTTTTCGACGATCAGATGGCGGCGCTCGGATGCGGCAAGCCTGCGCAGGGCGTCACGATCCTCTGGCGCGGGAAGCGCGCCATCAGCCATACAGGCCAGCGCCGGAACCAGAAGGGCGAAGGCGGCTTGTGCAATTTCATGTTCGCGCGCCAGCCGGTTGAGGGTCTTCTCCAGCTCATCCTCTGGCAGGGCCCGCGCGCGCAGGCGCGGGAACAGGCCTTTTTCCTCATCCTCGAAATGGGCGGGCAGATCGCGGCAGAGATTGATCAGAATCCGGCGCGCCAGTTCCGGTCTGGGCTGGGTTGCAGCGGCCAGCATCTCCATGTCAACGCAGAGCTGGCGCTGGTTGAAATGCTCTTCATACATCGCCTCGATCGGGCATTCGGCTGCGCTGAGCTGTGGAGGGGCCGCGCGCGCGCCCCGGATCGTGCCGGTGTCGCGGTCAAGATGGCTCTCGTTCCTTCTCGTCATGTCGGACATGGCCGACCCCTTTCCTGCTTACGCCGCCTGCAGCTTGACGCCCTGCACATCGGCGCGCGCGACAAGCGCTGCGGTAAACTCTGCCGCCGCGCGTGCCCAGGCCGCCTTGGCATGGGCATCGCGCAGCCGCGGCAGAACTGTCTTGAAAGGCAGCACATCGCCCTGTGCGCGGGCATCAAGCCGGATCAGATGCAGCCCGAAGCGGGTTTCCACCGGAGCGCTGATCTGGCCTTCCTCCAGCGCATCGAGCGCGGCCTCGAATTCGGGCACTGTATCGCCCTGCGCCAGCTGGCCGAGCAGCCCGCCATTTTCCTTGGACGAACAGGCCGAATGGCTGCGCGCCAGCTCGCCAAAGCGGCGCGGATTGGCACGCAATTCGGCCAACACGGCCTCGGCCTGGGCGCGCAAGGCGGCCATGTCATCGTGACGCGGGAAGAGGATATGCGCAGCCTCATAGAGCGAGGGCGCACGGAACCGGTCGGGATGCGCATCATAGACCCGGCGCAAATCGGCCTCATCGGCTGCGGCGGGCGTGATTGCCAGCTCGCTGAGTTGGCGGATCAGCGCTTCATCCTCGGTCTCGATCTGACCCGGCGCAATTTCCGCCGGATCAGGGGTCAGGTCCCGCGCGCGGGCCTCTTGCAGCATCAACTCGCGGATGGCGAGCGCGCGGGCAGCGGCTTTCCAGGCCAGCCCCGGTTTTTCCTTCGGGGCCGGGTGGTTCTGGGCTTCGGCCGCTATGCGTTCGGCCGAGATTTCAACACCGTTCACAAAAACAGGCGGCAGAAGCGGTTTCATGGGTCTGGTTCCTTATTCAGCAGGTGTCGGTGCTTTGGGCTTGGGGGCCATGCCCGCCGCTTTCAGTGCACGCTTGTCACGGGCAAAGGGCTTGAGCCCTGTGCGCACTGGCTTGGCACCTTCGCGTGAGCGCACGATCTGGTAGCCCGGCCGCCACAGGAAGCGGATAGGAACCGAGAGCATGTGCACCAGACGAGTGAAGGGAAACAGCGCCACAATCACCATGCCCAGGAAGATATGGAACTTGTAAAGCCAATGCACATCGACCACCTGCTCCCAGGCATTGATCTGCAGCCCCATGACCGATTGCGACCAGGTCATGAACTGGATCATCTTGGATCCGTCCATATGGCCCAGCGTCAACACGATCGTGCCCATGCCGACCACGATCTGCACCCACAGGATCGCGAGGATGCCGATATCGGCAAAGCTGGAATTGTTGCGGATGCGCGGATCATAGAGGCGGCGATGCAAGAGCATGGTGCAACCCACAAAGGCCGCAGCCCCTGCCGCACCGCCGATGATCACGGCCATCCACTGCTTCAGCCCGTAGCTGATCCCAAGCGCATCCAGCAGCCAGATCGGGGTGAAGAGGCCGATCAGATGGCCGAAGAACAGCACGATGATACCCACATGGAACAGCACCGAGCCCCACATCAGCTGCTTGCGCCGCAACAGCTGGCTGGAGGAGGATTTCCATGTGAACGGGTCGCGCTCATAGCGCGCGATGGTGCCGATCAGGGCAATGGCCAGCACCGCATAGGGCAGGATGCCGAAGATCAGGTAGTCGAGATCGAAATTGCCAAACATTGTCTTGTGCTCCTACATCTGGCCCGGCGCAGAGGCGCGCGGGGCGGCAGGCATGTCCATCTTCGCCAGAATGTCCCGGCTGATCGGGCATCCGGCATTGGGGTCAGGGCCGAAGGTAACCATCGCCTCTTCCCAGACCGCATCGAGTGCTTCGAGGTCTTCGGGATCGTCATCCTTTTCCGCCAGAAGTGCCTCGGCCTCGGGCGAGGTTTCCACCTGCGCGAGGCTTATGACTGCTGCCAGTACCGGCGCATAGATGCTCTCGCGCCGCGCAAGCCTTTCGGACAGGGCAACAAGGATATGGCCCGCATCCGTCAGGATCTCACGCGCCTGCTCCGGGGTTTGCGTGGACAGGAACTCCAGCAGCACCGGCAGATGGTCAGGCAGTTCCGGCCCGACCAGATCAAACCCGCCCGCGCGATAGGTCTCCAGCAGATCCACCATCGCGCCGCCCCGATCCCGGCTTTCGCCATGGATATGCTCGAACAGATTGAGCGAGAGCGTGCGCGCGCGGTCGAATTGCAGCACATAGCGTTCCTGCAACTCATAGATGTCGCCCTTCTCCAGATCACTCAGAAGCGGCTCCAGCTTTGCCAACTGGCCGGGGCGCAGCAAACCCTCATTCGAGAGGATTTGCCAGATTTCAGGAACCGCCGCTTGCAGCTCCGGCGTAGGATAGGTCAGCAGCGCTGACAAGGCACGATAGGTCTTCATGACTGGATGAACTCCTGCGGGCTGCGGAATTTCTTGCCACCCGAGAACAGCGACATGCCGCTGCTGCCGGTCGAGCAGCCATTGCCATCGGTAAAGCCGCAGCCCCCTTTCAGGTCATAGGCATCTTCGACCAACTCACGATGCGTGGTCGGAATGACGAAACGATCCTCGTAATTGGCAATCGCCATCAGCTGATACATCTCGTCGATCTGATCAGGCGTCATGCCAACGCGTTGCGCCACGCCCAGATTGACCACCCCATCCACGGTTTTCGACCGCATGTAGGAGCGCATCGCCAGCATCCGCTCCAGCGCGCTGATCACCGGGGCCTCATCGCCCGCGGTCAGCATATTGGCCAGATAGCGCACCGGGATACGCAAGCTCTTCACATCCGGCATATCGTCCTGCGCACTGATCTTGCCCGCCTCGGCCGCGTTCTGAATGGGCGAGAGCGGCGGGATATACCACACCATTGGCAGCGTGCGGTACTCCGGGTGCAGCGGAAACGCGATCTTCCATTCCATCGCCATCTTCCAGATCGGCGAGTTCTGCGCGCCCTTGATCCAGTCCTCGGGGATGCCCTCAGCCCGTGCCGCTTCGATCACTGCAGGGTCATTGGGGTCAAGAAACACATCAAGCTGCGCATCATAAAGCTGCTTTTCGTCGGCAACTCCTGCCGCCTGGCTGATCTTGTCGGCATCATAGAGCATGACACCCAGATACCGGATGCGCCCCACGCAGGTTTCCGAACACACTGTCGGCTGGCCGCTTTCCAGACGCGGATAACAGAGCGTGCATTTCTCCGATTTTCCGCTCGACCAATTGTAATAGATCTTCTTGTAGGGGCAGCCCGACACACACATCCGCCAGCCACGGCATTTTTCCTGATCGATCAGGACAACACCGTCATCCTCGCGCTTGTAGATCGCGCCCGATGGGCAGGAGGCCACACAAGCCGGGTTGAGGCAATGCTCGCACAGGCGCGGCAGATACATCATGAAGGTATTTTCATACTCGCCATAGATGTCCTTCTGGATGCCCTCGAAATTGTAGTCCTGCGAGCGCTTCGAGAACTCGCCCCCCAGAATTTCCTCCCAGTTGGGGCCCCATTCGATCTTCTCGATCCGCTCGCCGGTGATCTTGGAACGCGGACGCGCAGTCGGAAACGCCTGCATTTCAGGCGCCGATTTCAGGTGGTCATAGTCGAAATCGAACGGCTCGTAGAAATCATCGATTTCCGGCAGATCAGGATTGGCGAAGATATTCGCCAGGATCCGCCACTTTCCGCCCTGCTTGGGCACGAGCTGGCCTGAGGGATCACGCTTCCAGCCGCCATTCCAGCGCTTCTGGTTCTCCCAATCCTTGGGGTAGCCGATGCCCGGCTTGGTTTCGACATTGTTGAACCATGCATATTCAACGCCCTCGCGCGAGGTCCAGACGTTCTTGCAGGTCACGGAGCAGGTATGGCACCCGATGCATTTATCGAGGTTCAGAACCATACCGAT